>NZ_JBHSUL010000017.1:0-107761 GCF_042660675.1 Marinilactibacillus sp. GCM10026970 | reverse complement strand
CATGCTCCTTTTGCTTACATAAACAAATAAGATCCACTGGAAAATCTCAAGTAGATTTCCCGGTGGATCTTATTATTTAACTGGGACTTTTGTCCCAGCCTCTTATTATTCCACTTCAGTATATGAAATAATTCCACGTTACGTATCTGATCAATCTTAATTCTTTAATTCAGTATTTACAAACACAATCTGAATAGAATGATAGTATAATAAGTGTAACTATTTACTTGAAAGGAGAACTCGATGTCTAAACAAAGATATGAAATAGGATCCGTAGATTACGAAGAAATAGAAGTAGAACTAGCCGATATTATTGATGAAAAAGGTAACTTAGAAATTATAAGGTATTAAAAGATTGTTGATAATAAAATTATATATTATGACTTTCAATTTGCTGAAGATAATCTAGTAGACGGAAAAGCACATAAAATGACCGCTTATGAATTAGGGGGGACTACAAAATCAAAGTGGAAACTTATATTTTGGAAAGGAAGACTATTAGTTAAAGAGTAGTACATAAAATTACAAAAGAACTCAGTACTGAATTGTTAAAAATAACTAAAGTTTATTGTATATTTACAATGAGGTCTTGATAGGGATAATTGTTTTATTTTAAAAATAATTAAATTCATGAATTTTTCATGCACTAGCAATTTTTAAATAGCAAAAAAGCCTATCACATAAGGATAAGCTTAAGTCAGTTCGAATCCCTTATTCTCCTTTCAGATAAAAAAAGAATAACTTATACTATTAAAAACTGTCTGTTAACGTTTGATTCTAAACATTAACAGACAGTTTTTTGTATAGCTTGAAAAGTTCTATAAGATTATACTATATTCAAAAAATAGAGTTCAAATAAACTATTGGTGTTTCAGAATTTACTGATTCAGAGACAAGAAAGTCATTGCATAATAGTAATCATGAAAATCACTTTTAGGCTAATTCAACAGAGACTTATAGTAGCCGTTTGACTATTTTTCAAGTGCGTAATTAGTTTCTAAATGTTCATGACCGTTATCTGTTAAGGTATAAACAAATAATACACCATTGTCTAGTTTTACTCTTTCAATGGTTTTAACACTTGAGTCGACTCTGGATTCGATATTAACTATTGTAGCATCCAGTGCATCATAGTTGAAACTTGATAGGAACATGATCGCTCACCTCCTTATAAGCTTATAAAGGGAATATACCAAAAGATGTCAAAGGAGATGCTCATATTGATTTTAAGGGCAGTATAGTTAGGCTATTCTTTTTTGCTAAAAAAATTCAAAATGGGAAAATCATTTTTTAGAACTACAGTATGCAGATATTCAATTCCTTAACTTTTATGACTCGTTTAATAATTGGATTATACTTTAACTTCTAAAACGATTTATAAGGTTTTTTATTGAGTATTATATTAAAACAATCTATCTTCAAAAAATACAATTGCTATTCTTAAATGTACAAAAATCAATCGCTAGAAATCTCCTTTTTTACAAAGGGAGTTATTAATAAATGTCAAAAATATTAAAATGGTAAATTCTCAAAAATGCTGTTAAATCAGTTTTATTTGTATTTTTTTGGATTTTCGTCACAATATTTATAAAAAAATATTAATAAATATAGTATAATCTGTCTTAACAAATGACAGAGGTGAATTAACATGGTATTAACTTATGATTGGGTCATGAAAAAGTTGAATTACGATATAGAAAACATTTGTGGAAATCAAACTATCTTTGCACTTATTAACGAAGAGGGATATTATAGCAATTATTTTTTAGAGGCAGATAAGGCTCCTTCGCCATATGAGCTGCAGCTATATAACCAGAGTTTAAAAAAACTAACTTTGAAAGAGTTGCATACTAAAGTTCATTGTCCGAGTGGTGCTTAGTAGTAATCAAGTTTTATTTTATCGACTATTCATTCTCATGTTTGATCATACAAAAGTGTAGGGTCTATTTTTTTCCTATATGTGATTAGGTGTGTTTACTTAAAGTTGAGATTAAACTATATAAAGTTGTTCAAGATGACTCATTTTGATATCATTATTCATATAAAGGTTATGCTTGTTTATCTCAAAAGAGGGAAGGTTTTAAAAAAATGAAGCGGGCGACCAAAGAAAGAATACTTGAAACAGTAAAGACTATACTTATCACCCTGACATTGATTCCAATTGTAGAAAGGATACAAAAGCAGGAAGTGAATGTCTTTCTGTTCATTTTTTTGGGAATTCTTATTGCTTTGGGCTCATACATAATTCTTACTGTGATTTTCAACAAGCTATTTTTAAAATAATAATGGAACCGTATTGACAAAGGGAAAAAACTCCTGTAATATATCTCTTGTTGATGCAATTTTATTATTGCTGTTACAAAAGTCAAGGCCCCTTGGTCAAGCGGTTAAGACACCGCCCTTTCACGGCGGTAACACGGGTTCGAATCCCGTAGGGGTCATCCATTTTTCAGGCGCAGTAGCTCAGTTGGTAGAGCAACGGATTGAAGCTCCGTGTGTCGGCAGTTCGACTCTGTCCTGCGCCATGAAGCGCAGAAGAGTTCTTGATTTAGCAAGAGGATAGGGGTATAGTTTAACGGTAGAACAATGGTCTCCAAAACCATCGATGTGGGTTCGATTCCTACTACCCCTGTGGTTCAATTAAATATTATGGCGATTGTGGCGAAGTGGTTAACGCACCGGGTTGTGGTCTCGGCATTCGTGGGTTCGATCCCCATCAGTCGCCCTTTGATTTTTGGGCTATAGCCAAGCGGTAAGGCAGCGGGTTTTGATCCCGTCATTCCCCAGGTTCGAATCCTGGTAGCCCAGTAACGAAAAAAACGATATCTCAATTTGAGATATCGTTTTTTTATTGTCTACTTTTTGCGAATGGGAGACGGTGACCTTTGTAATTGAAAATCTGTCCAAAATAAGAAGGCTTTGCTAGTACGTTATAATTTAATACAACGAACTGGTTTCTATTATTAATTCTTCCAGTCAGTGAAAGACGTGTACCTTTTTCAACTTCGTAAAGAAAAGCATAGGCTTGTTTACCTGTAATCAGGCAGTTAAGTTTGTGTGTAGGTGTAGAAAAAGTGAATCTGCATAAGGGGATAGCATCAGTTGTTTTAAGAACTTTGATTTCTTCTGAAATAACGTATCCTTCAGTCATGATAACATTCATGTGTAACCCTCCAAAATTAAATATTAACCGAACGTTTGTTTATATTAAAATTATAAACAAACGTTCGGTTAAAGTCAATGCTTAAGGGTTGCTAATGAATGAGTCTGTTGAAATCTGCTTCTAAATCGTTTAGTATTGAATTATTCGAAATGAAAATATAGTAATTTAAAGAAAGAAAGATAAAGATGAGCAAAAATAAAAGTAAAGTGATGTTAGGCATTGGAATTCTTTTAGTTCTCCTTGGCGGATATGCATTTTTCCTTGATCCTATTATAGGTGGAGTCGGTTTTTTATGTGGTATCTGGACAATGTTTTTAGCAATAAAAGCACTATGTGGAAAACCATTATTTAAGAATTCAACTGAAGAGGAAGACGAAAAAAGGTAGCCCGAGGGCTACCTTTTTGTTTACTCATTTTCTGAATCTTCTTCGGGTGGGGTAGTGGTATCTTCATCATCAGAATCACCATTATTATTCCCGTTATTCCCTGAGTTATTGTTTCCATTGTTACCGTTATTGCCGTTGTTCGGGTTATTATTCCCACCGTTATTAGCGGGTTCTTCTGGTTCTGCATCATCATCTTGAGGATCAGGAACATCTTCGGTGTCTTCTTCAGTATCCTCTTCATTTTCAACAGGTTCTTCCGTGTCTTCCTCGGGCTCTTCAGGTTCTTCTTCTTCCTCAGGCTCTTCTTCCTCAACTTCTGAAATCGTAAGAGTCGTTGTAGCAGCAGGTCCGGTTTTCCCGTATGCCTGAACAGAAAGACTGATTTGCATCGTTCCAGGATCCGGATCAGAAACAGTGTAAGAAGTTTCACCCGTAGTGATCTCTTGACCATTTACAGTCAGAAAGTAAGCAAGTGTTTCTTCTTCATTTGTTAACTGGTATTCGTTCCAATTAATAGTGACTTCATTTGCTTCTTCATTGTAGCTTGCGCTTAGTCCACTTGGAGCAGATAATTCCTCACCAAATGAAGTTGAAACGGCAGAAGGTTCAGTACCTGCTACAAATAATTCCGTTACGATTGAACTCATTGGTGTATTTGGTCCAGGTAATTTAGCTGGGTTTGAACCTTTTTCCACTCTAACTTCAGAGACAGAAGAGGGTTTAGTCCAGTCCCTATTATCTAGACCTTGAGAAACTTGGCTCATCAGAGCTTGATAGATGTCTCTTGGCAATTGTCTTGTACCATCATTGTTACTCAACCAGTTGCCTTGTTTTAATCGCTTGTCATAACCAGTCCAGACAGATAATGAGTAGTTGGAAGTATAGCCAACATACCATGAATCTGGAACGGCATCTGAAGGAATGTTATTTTCTTCTATTTCTTTGGTTGTATAGTTAGTCGTTCCAGTCTTACCAGCTTGGGGAACACCAGAAATGCCGACTGTACTATTGTAATTTTCAGCGACATCTTTCAGCATATCTGTTACCATATAAGCCGTATAATCAGACATCGCTTTATTGGTTTCTGGTGTTAAATCAATTTCTTGACCATCTTGGGTGGTCACTTTAGAAACTGTGTACGGCTCTGTATAGTTACCACCATTTGCAAAGGCCGAGTATGAAGCCGCTAATTGCAACCCAGAAACTTTTCCACTAATAGCATTTGAAGGAACAGGTTCAGAAGAATCAGAAATCTCCGCAGGATCTATGCCCACGCTTGTTAAAAACTGTTTGATATCCGACATTTCCAACTCTTCAGTGAACAATCGAGCGGTTGGGATATTTCGTGAATCGACCAAAGCCTCACGCATACTGATTTGTCCTTTATAGCGACCATCATAGTTTCTCAGTGGTGAGCCATCAGGGTAATTCCATTCTTCATCCACTAACTGGTGATAAGTCGAAAATTGTTTAGATTCAATTGCAGGACCGTAAGTCGTTAAAGGTTTAATGGTTGACCCAGTTTGACGATCAGTCTGAGTCGTTCTGTTTGTCAGTAACTGTCCTTCTTGTAAACGACCTCCGACAAGTGCTTTAACCTGGCCAGTATTAACGTCAATTAAAGATATCGCTGTTTGCAGTTCCTCGTCTGGGAAAACAACATAATCATTCGTGTTCGCTACATCAAAGGCAGCTTGTTGTGCGTCCATATCAATATTTGTTTGAATCGTTAATCCAGCAGTTTGTGGATCTAAACCAGTTTTTCTTCTAGTTTCATCTAATACTTCAACTAGATAACTATCAAATACTTGATTGTTTTGTTCCTCTTCCGTACGGTCTTTCAGCCCTTCAGTAACAGGTATCGCTTTAGCTGTTTCTGCTTCTTGAGCAGTGATATGGCCTTCATCCCGCATAACATTCAGTACAACGTTACGACGATTTTCAGCTGCCTCAGGATCTACATAAGGATTATAACGGTTGGGAGCTTGAGCCATCCCAGCAAAAAGCGCTGCTTCTTGAACTTCTAGTTCAGAGACTGGCTTGTCATAGTATTCTTCAGCAGCAGTAGAGATCCCATAAACATTACCCCCTAAATTAATTTTGTTCATATAGAGTGTAAGGATTTGTTCTTTTGATAGTTCACGTTCGAGTTGAATGGCTAGCCACGCTTCTTGAGCTTTTCTTCTCAACGTTTGATCTTCTCTAGCAGTTGAAAACACAGAAAGCTTGACCAATTGCTGAGTCAAAGTACTACCACCACCGGAAATACGTCCTTTGTTGGTTACGAAGCCCACAGCTGCTCGAGCGATACCAACTGGGTCGATCCCGAAGTGATTATAAAAGTTTTGATCTTCGATCGCAGTCATGGCTTCTTTCATGACTGCTGGATAATCTTCTGCAGAAGCATAATCACGATTTTCTGCACCTAGCGTATAAAAGACTTCGCCGTTAGTAGCTAGAAGATCGGTTGAAAAGTCACCGTTTAAGTTTTCATTAGTGATTTCTGGAGCACTGGACGCGTAATAAGCGAAAAGTCCACCACCGGCAACAATGGCTAAAAGAAATAGTAAGACTAAAGAAAGAAAAATCCTCTTAAACCAAGATTTCTTTTTTTCTGTTTTCTTTGGCTGTTTTTTATTCTGTTTTTTAGTTTGTTTCTTTTTCTGCTTGTTTTGAGTACGAGACATGTTTTGTTCAGACATAAGTTTCTCCTTTACTGTTCGAAATGTTCATTGAAGCATCCAGGATAAAGGCTATCATTTATCTTGATGCTAGTTGGGTTCTGCAAAATATATAATGCTTTCGTTTCACTATACAGAAAAATTATTAAGAAAAGTTTGATTGAATCATTTGATCAACCGCGTCGAGATAAGGGAGACGTGGTGAAAATCCATAATTTATTTCAATGCCTTCTAATTCAATTTCTTTTAAAGGAATCGATTTTTTTCCTTTTTCTTCAGATTGCTGATTCCACCACCAGTTCAGCTTATCGAACGGTAGGACAAACACACGATTCAATGAACTAAATCTCAAAAGAATAAAACAAATCGCTTTTTGGTCACAGCAGGCTTTCATATGAAGAATCTGGTGTTCATGGAAGTTCTTTAATGGAAAACTCGTTTTGTTTTTTGTTTCTTTAGCTTCAAAATCTAAATAAAAGCCTTTATAAACACCGTTATAATCGGTTGTCGAGGCTTTCTGGTAATATGCTTCCGTAATTTTAGCAGCACTTCTTTTAGGATAATTTACATTAACGACTTGGATCGGAATAGGCTTTTTATGAATAACAGCCAAACCTTGAGCTAAGTATTGTTCATTGGTCACATTTAGATCGTTTTCCAATGTCATACCACGGTTACTATAAGTCGTTTTTTTTGTTTTCGCTTGCTTTTTTGCTTGTACTTTGTCAACATTAACCTGATAAGACTGACCGTTAGGATACTTAATATTCATTATGCTCACGCTCCTTTAAGAGTGATCAACTAGTATAATACCAAACAAATGAACGGTTTGGGAAGAAAGGTGTGAAATTTTATCAAAAATTTATACGTGAGTGGCTACAGATCTTATGAACTTGGTATATTCAATGATAAAGATCCTAAGCTATTCTATATAAAGGCATACTTGAAATCTCGTCTACTTGAATATATTGATACTGGAATAGAATGGGTCCTGATTAGCGCGCAAATGGGAACAGAATTATGGGTTGGCGAAATTGTTATCGAATTAAGAGAAACTTATGATATTAAATTGGGTGTCTTATTGCCACATGCAGGATATGCTGAAAATTGGAAAGAAGGCAATAGAGCTGTTTTTGACCAAGTTATCGCTAAAGCAGATTACAGCAACTTCACTTCTAGCCAACCTTACCAGAATCCTTCACAATTAAAAGGAAATCAGCAATTTCTTATTGATCATACGGAAGGTTGTTTGCTTTTTTATGATTCAGAGAAGGAAGGTAAGCCAAAGTTCTTACTGGACATGATAAATAGGTACAAAGAAACACAGTCATATGAAATTGATTTTATTGAATTTGATGAACTTCAGTCTTTTGTTACAGAATATGAAGAAAATCATTTTGAAAGCTAGCTTTTATTTATTCTGATAATTTGGTACAATTAGATTACAAAGTGACAGATTTCACTTTTTTATACAAGATTTACCTTAAATAGGTTACAAGTAACCGAGGAACTAGGGGTGCAAAAAATGATGAATAGAGAATTAACTCAAAAAGAGATTGTTGAAAAAGACTTTAAAACAACTATGCGCGGATATAACCAGACTGAAGTAGATGAATTTTTAGATGTCGTGATTCGTGATTATGAGTCTTTCCAAAGCGAAATCAGTCAGTTGAAATCAGAAAATGATCGCTTAATGGATAAGTTAGACGAATTTTCTAAACAAGTCGCAGCTAAACCACAAGGTCAAAATTCAAATGGTTCATCTGTTACAAATTTTGATATTCTTAAAAGACTATCTAATCTTGAAAGACACGTATTCGGTTCTAAACTGGACGACGAGTAGAAAGTTAACTAAATGTGCAAATCATGGATAATCGCACGTTGTTTCAAACAATGTGAGGAAAGTCCATGCTCACACAAACTGAGATGTTTGTAGTGTTCGTGCGTAGCGAAAAAATAAGCTACGGCTCTATTCTTATGAGTAGATGACGGCAGAAAAAAGAGCTAAGGCTTACGCTATGCTTGAGTATTCTTGAAAGTGCCACAGTGACGAAGCAGTAGGGGAAACGCTACTGGTGGAACGCGGTAAACCCCTCGAGTGAGCAACCCAAACTTATGGTAGGGGCACTTTTCTCCTGGAAATGAACAGAGGGAAGAGGCAATTTTTAAATTGCAGACAGATGATTATCTCTGAGAAAATGGCCTGATCATTTTCTCTAGACAGAACATGGCTTATAGTGATTTGCACATTTGTTTATGATGTGTAGCAGCTTTTCTTTTTGAGAAGCTGCTAGATAAACAACCATCATATTGATTCAGGAGCTATCCTCCCCGAATAGGGAGGATTTATTTTTTGCATTTTTTATGTATGAAGGGATCGAGGTATGAAAGAACTTTTTGTTATCCCAATGGTACTGTATGGTGTACTTATGGGAATTATGATCTGTATGAACAGAGCTAAGTCAAAGTCTGAGAAATTGAGTCAAACGGTTGCGACCGAAAACTTGATGGCTACCATGTTTGGGAACGAATTATCTAAGAAAAAAGAAGTCGTTATTAGAATAGTATTATTTCAATTTATCCTCTTATTCGGTTATACTTTGATTAGTTTATGGTTGAATTTCGCCGTACCAATAGCGAGATATTTTATACTTGTAATGCTGCTTGTATTAGTAGTGGAGTTGATTACTCGAATAATCACGTTACTAAAAGCGAGCAGTTCAAAAGAATTAGTTGAACGGAAAAAGATTTCTGACATTGCGCCTTACATATATCTAGTGGTAATCGCAGTCAGTATTGGAACAATGCTTTAAAACAAAAAATGAAAGTAGGGATAAACTTGACGTATAAACTTTTAGCAACAGCAGCTAGCGGGATTGAAGCGCTGGTTGGCAAAGAATTAAAAGACATGGGATACAAGGTTGAAGTAGAAAACGGTCGTGCACGTTTCGAAGGTGAAAAAGAAGACATTGCGAAAACAAATTTGTGGTTAAGAACTGCTGACCGTGTTAAAATTATTGTTGGAGAGTTCGAGGCTACTACATTCGATGACTTGTTTGAGCAAACAAAAGCATTGCCTTGGGATGATTTTTTATCAATTGATTCAGCTTTCCCGGTTTCTGGAAAGTCTCATAAATCAACGCTTTATAGTGTGCCTGATGTACAGAGAATCGTAAACAAAGCTATTGCAGATAAGATAAAAGATGTTTATCACAGAAGTGGAATGCTTCCAGAAAGTGGCGCGAAAGTTCCAATCGAAGTATCGATTCTGAAAGATAAAGTATTATTGACGATCGATACGACAGGTCCAAGTCTTTTCAAACGTGGCTATCGTTCTGATAAAGGTGGCGCACCGCTTAAAGAAAATATGGCGGCAGCTCTAGTTATGCTCACAACATGGAGAAAAGATCGTCCATTTGTAGATCCAGTATGTGGATCGGGTACGATTGCCATTGAAGCAGCATTGATTGGTCACAATATCGCTCCTGGATTCAATCGTTCGTTCTTATGCGAAGAGTGGGACTGGATGCCTGAAGAAATGTGGGCAAAAGTGAGACAAGATGCCGAAGATCAAGCTGATTATGACGCAGAATTAGATATACTAGGTACAGATATTGATCATAGTATGATTGAAATCGCAAAAGAAAATGCTATGGAAGCGGGTCTTTCTCATAGTGTCAGATTCAAACAAATGCAAGTAGCAGATTTTACAACGGATAAAGAATTTGGTGTGATTGTAGCCAATCCTCCTTATGGTGAACGTTTGGGAGATCCAGAACAAGCAGCTCAAATTTACCGCGATATGGGTAAAGCGTTCAAACCACTTAAAACTTGGAGTAAATATATTATTACAAGTGATTTGGACTTTGAAACGCATTACGGAGAAAGAGCGACTAAGAAGCGAAAACTCTATAATGGATATCTTAGAACAGACTATTTCCAATACTGGGGTAAAAGAAAATAACTATGCGTTAAACAGAGACCACTTTCTTAAATGAAAATTTGAGAAAGTGGTTTTTTATGCTTCTATAATAAATCATTTCTATTTCTAAGGAGTTAGAATAACTGAACTAGTTGGTATATAATAAAATAAAAATATAAATTAATGTAAAAACTATCGGTTTAATTTTGAATACTGATTTATTTTAGAGGAGGAAAAAAATGGGAAAAATTAAAATTACATATGGCGAACATGTTTCACAATTTGGCGAATTACATATACCTGAAACTTCAGGACCTTGGCCAATCATTGTAAGTATTCATGGCGGTTTCTGGAAATCAAAATATCAATTGGATGAAAATAATGACCTTGCAGTGGATTTGAGTAAGCGAGGATATGCTGTCTGGAATATTGAATACAGACGCGTAGGAGAAATTGGTGGCGGATGGCCGGGGACTTTTTTGGACATTATTGCTGCTGTTAACCATCTTACTCAATTAAAGAGTTTATACGAGATAGAGCTTACTAAGGGTGTAACTTTGATAGGGCATTCAGCTGGTGGTCATCTAGCATTATGGGTATCGTCAAATAGTAAATTCACTGATGAAACTATTGAGCTAATGGTACCTATCGAAAAAGTCATTAGTCTCGCTGGTGTAACTGATCTAGAACATATGCTACTTATTCATAATAGTCAGAAACCATTAACCAGTCCAGTTTTAGACTTCATTGGCGGCACTGTAGAAGCGTTTCAAAATCGGTACGATAAAGCTTCTCCAGCAAATTTACTCCCCCTTCGGACACCTCAGGTTTTAATACACGGTACGGAGGATCGACATGTTCCGATTGAACTTAGTAATTACTACACTAAAGCAAAAGCAATGAGAGAGGATATTGAAATAGTCAGACTCTCAGGAATCGAGCACTTCGGAGTTGTTAACCCAACTTCTAAGGCCTGGAAAAGTGTTCTTCAATATTTATAAGAAGAAAAAGTGAAATGATCTTTCAATGATCAGGGACGTTTAAGACAATTGGCGTCTTTCTTTACTTTGCTTGTTTTGACAGGTAAACTTGTAATACGGAATAGTAAGTAGCATTGAGTAGTATAGAATCAATAGATAAAGACTTTTTGAAGTGTAAAAATCAAACTGTTCGAATCACTTACTTCAACAAACGTATCATGGGAGGATTATTATGAGTGAAGAATTAAGGTTAAAAGCTGTAGAAAAAGAAGATGTAGACTTTATGCATCAAATGAGAAAAAATCCAGATATTATGGAATTTTGGTGCGCTGAGGCATATACATCCAAAGAACGGTTGCTCAAAGAGTACGAAGACAATCAAAAAAGTGACACAATTAGACAATTCATTATTTATGATGGAGACCAAAAAATCGGCTACACCAGTTTGTTTAATATTAACCCCCGCCACAGAAGTGCGACTTTTGCGATCATGTTAGATCCTTCCCATCATGGAAAAGGATATGCTACTAGGTCTACGGAACTAGTGGTCAAATATGGATTCAACCAGTTGAACTTAAACAAGATTTCACTGGATGTCGTAGATTATAACGAAAAAGCCATTCATATCTATAAAAAAGTGGGATTCGAAATCGAAGGAGAAAGAAAGCAACAGTATTTTATTAAAGGCGCATATACGAACGGTTATGTCATGGGTCTTTTGAGAGAAAACTTCAACCAATCATTCTAAACAATCAAGAAGCCTACATCATTGGATGCAGGCTTCTTTTTAATCCTCTGGCTTATGTTTTAATTCTAGTCGTCCCATCCATAGTCCAAGAAGTAGACCAATTATAAATAATACAATAGATAAAATGACACCCAATAAAGATAGTTGAGACCATTGATTTTGGCTTGGAAAAATAATCACGGTTGAAGCGATTACGATTCCTAAGATAAAATGAAAAATCGTTGTATAATAAAAATTCATCAAGTGATTAACTAACTTGGAAAGAGCAATTATACATATCAGTGCGCCGATACCAACCGGTAGTAATATCATCCAATCCAGTCGACTGATTCCACGAGTTAATGGTTCGTAGAGATTCATGTAAATCAAGAAGTTTGAAGGACTTAGACCCGGCACAATAAAACCCAAAGCGAAAATAAAGCCAACCATAATCCACGTCACAGGTGTCTGAGCTACTTGTACATCTAAGAAGGTGTTGGCTGAAATTAATAAAATAAAAGAAACAATAGTCGTAAGAACAGTAAGGTAGATATGCCATTTTTTCTGTCCATGAAGTTTCGCCTTTCTATAAAGTAAAGGAACAGTACCAAAGATACAGCCCATGAAAAATAAAAGAATAAAAACAGGATGGTTTCGCAGTAATGCTTCTATTGGATAGGCGAGTACGATGATCCCAAATAGGGCACCAAGTCCGACAGGTAAAAAGAAGAATAACTTACTTTTGAACTCTTTCTTAATATTAGAAATAAACTGAATAATCTCTTCATAAATTCCAAAAACTGCAGCTAAGGCGCCGCCACTGACACCAGGTAAAATAGCACCTGAACCGATAAATATACCTTTTATAAAACGAATGATCCACTGTATTAGTTCATTTTTCAATTATGCTAACCTCCATTGTATTCCAATCATAAATGACACCTCTTTGATTAGCAATTCAAATTAAGTGCTTAGGAATAATTTAATATTTCAACCTGTCCAGTCGTCTATAATAGTCTTAGTTGACTAGTAGAAAAACATTGTTATACTAAGGTTAATAAAATTTCATGTAGATAAGAAGGTTAGTCATGGAAAGTAGTGATGATGACGCGACAACGGAGCAATCAACTCTTAATGCCTCTGATTTTTCTATTAGGGTATATGTGAAATTGTATCCTAATGAGGGGCTAAGTTTATCTATTCATTATTGTGTTTTACGTTTATAGAAAATTCCAGTGCAAGGATGCTCAACTCAATCAAGCCAAATATACTTGGAGGTAAATCAGTTGTCCGATATTTCTTTGCTATGGCTTTTTGTTCTACAGTTTGTCTTTATATTTCTAAATGCGATATTTGCTAGTGCAGAAATTGCTGTCATTACAATAAACGATAATAAATTAGAAAGACTTGCACAGAGTGGAGACGTTCGCGCGAAAAGACTGAAAAAGTTAACAGAAAATTCTTCAGACTTTTTAGCAACCATTCAGATTGGAATTACCTTAGTCAATTTACTGAGTAGTGCAGTGGCCACTGAAAACTTCTCGAGTCGATTAGTCGACCTACTTTCAAAAATTGGAGTAGAAATTCCAATTGCTGTATTAAATCTTACATCATTAGTTGTCATCACTTTGTTATTAACTTTTTTTACAGTTGTATTAGGGGAATTGGTTCCCAAACAGTTAGCCTTGAGAAGTCCAGAAAAAGTAGCACTGTTTCTTTCGGGATTGGTAACCCTTATCTCAAAAATTTTCACCCCCGTTGTTCGACTTTTTTCTCTTTCTACAAAAGGCATTCTGAGGATTTTTGGTATCAGTTCAGATGACGATGAAAGTGAAGATACTGAAGAAGAAATCCGTTTGATGCTAGACATAGGTGCTCAAAAAGGTCAAATACAACCAGATGAAGAACATATGATTCAAAATATATTTGAGTTCGATGATACTCAAATAGAAGAAATCATGACACACAGAACTTCTGTTGTCTTTCTATGGATGGACGATACGGAAGAGGACTGGGAAAGTACGATTAGAGCTGGGAGACATTCGGTTTATCCCGTATGTAGCGAATCTACCGATAATATCGTGGGGATTTTGTACACAAAAGACTACTTCAGAGTGGATGACAAGAGATTAAGTTATCTAAGAAATGAAGTGATTCGTCCTGTGAACTATGTACTAGAAACAGTTCGAGCAGACGTACTTTTCAGAAATATGAAGCAGACGAAAGATCGCTTTGCTGTTGTGATTGATGAGTATGGTGGCACGAGTGGGATTATAACAATGAATGATTTACTTGAACAAATTGTAGGAGAATTCAGTGATGATATCCTAATGTCCAATGAATCACAGAATATCAAACCGCTTAATCAACATTCATGGCTTGTAAATGGAAATACGAGTATCGAAGAATTGAACAAAAAGCTCATGTTGAAGATTCCGTTGGATCAATTTAAGAATTTGAATGACCTTTATTTTTCAAATAAAGATTTTATTGAAAAGCAAAGTACACAATTGTTTACAGAATATGGTTTTATTATGAAAAATATTCATATGGAAAATGATCATTTAAAAAATGCGATCATCGTTCTCTCAAAATAAAGAACAAGAAGTGATCAGTATATGCTGATCACTTCTTGTTCTATTTTAACTTTATAATAGTCAATCATTCGATTTTAAACTATTTTCAAGCAAATTAAAGTAAAACCTGTTATGATATAAGAGCAAATACGTACGCAACTAACGAATCGCTTTCTGTAGACCTTGCTTTGCAAGGTTATCTGCACCTTTGTTCTGCTTCTCTGGAATCCAATTGATTTCATAATAGGAAAGAGATTCAAGTAGGGCCAAACATTCGTTTAAATAGGGCTTGAAAGTCTCACTTTTCACATACTTTTTTTCTATAGAGCGAGCGACGACCTGACTGTCGGTAAAAAATTGGGTAATAGAATGAGTCTGGTCATTTTCTACGAGCCAATTGATTGCTAACCTTATAGCTTCAAATTCTGCAGTATGGTTATCCCATTGTCCTTCTAGTGGTAAAGCAAGTTGTATATACATATCTGCTCCAGTTATAACAATGCCGATACCAGCTGAACCAGGATTACCATTGACCGCAGCGTCAGAATAAACTTTTAACATGTGCCACCCTTTCAATTATTAAAGACTAGGAGTTTTATGACTATGAAAATCAAGAAAAATAGTACTACATCCCACGTTTCCAATAAATTCAATCTCATTTTAGAACCCGCGTTTCAATCCATGTATATCTCAGCTATTTTCATATCTTTTTGTTTGGCTATCATCATCACGACGACTATTACTAAACCGAACTGGGGAACAGTGGTTTTTGCAATACTTACAATCGCCTTGATGTATTTGAAAAAAGAGACTTATCTAAAAATTAGTGAAGAGTCATTAGATTTTTATTATTTTGCGGGGATAAAAAAAGAAACGATTGCCATTCAAGATCTTGAGCAAATTATTATAACAGATTCAAAAACGATTGTTAAACTAAAAAGAGCAAATCAAGAACCTTATATCGTTTATATGCCTAGAGCAGCCCAAGATCAATTAGTTTCATGGGCACAGCAGGAGCAGATAAATATAGCTACTGAAATGATAGAATATAGTAAAAAGGATTAGACAATTGTCTAATCCTTTTTTATTAAACTGATTCTGAAGAAGTTTCAATTTCGCGTACTTGTGTTGCTTGAGGACCACGATTACCTTCAACGATTGAAAATTCAACTAACTGACCTTCTTGAAGAGTCTTAAAGCCCTCTTTTTCAATCCCAGTAAAATGAACAAATACATCATCATGATCGTTGTATTCTATAAAACCATATCCTTTTTGATTACTAAACCATTTTACTTTACCTGAAGTCATGATAATCCTCCTATGAAAATTAATGGGTTCAATAAGCCTAATACGCTTATAGACAGTATAAACAAATTTGTCCTTATAAGCAATCACAGACTCAAGAGCTAAACGTTTCAAAACATTCAAGTTAGGTTTTAAAGAGAACTTAAATTAATTCATTATATGATCCCTATGATATGATAGAATAGTAGTACGATAATAAGAGGGGTGGGTCTAGATGAAAGAATTGAAAATAGAAAATTTGACTCATTCGTATGGAATGAAAACATTATTCGATTCAATTGATTTTTCAATAACAGATGGACAAAGAATTGGTTTAATTGGAGTAAATGGGACGGGAAAAACAAGTCTCTTAAACATTCTTACAAGACAACTTTCTCCAGATAAAGGAGAAATTTCAAAACCCAATGACTATACTATTGGATATCTAAAACAGAAGAATACTTTAGATGAAACGAAAACAGTTTTAAATACAGTTTTCGATGGAACCAATGCGATTATGTCAGCTGTTAGAAACTATGAATCTGCTTTGCAACAGTTGACGAGTGATCCTACAGATGAACGCGCACAAAATCACTTTGCTTCTGCAGAACAGAAGATGAATAGTGCGGATGCATGGAATGCTAGTGCTAGCGCTAAATCTATTTTGACTCGTTTAGGTATTACGGACATGCAGTCAATCGTAGGTCAACTATCGGGTGGTCAACAAAAAAGAGTTGCATTGGCACAGGTACTGATCCAAGAACCAGACTTGTTGATCTTGGATGAGCCAACCAACCACTTGGACTTCGAGATGATCCAATGGTTGGAAAATTTCTTAATGTCTTACAAAGGAGCACTGCTACTTGTAACGCATGATCGATATTTCCTTGATCATGTCGTCAATCATATGGTTGAGTTGACTCATGGTCGATTGGAAAGATATGTTGGAAACTATCAGGAGTATGTTCGGTTAAAAGCCGAGCGAGAAGAAACTCAAGCTGGTAAGGCGCACAAACAAAAGCAACTTTATAAACAAGAACTAGCCTGGATGCGTGCAGGGGTTAAAGCCCGTGGTACAAAACAACAAGCTAGAATTGACCGCTTTACTGATTTAAAAAAAGAGGTTTCAAATACTGATCCTAATGGTTCACTTGATTTGAATTTGTCAGGTAGCCGATTGGGTAAAAAAGTCCTTGAGCTTGAAAATGCTAGTTTTAAACGCGATGATCTAGTGATTTTGGATGAGTTCAATCTTTTGATTCAACAAACCGATAGAATCGGGATAACTGGAGAAAATGGATCAGGGAAAACAACGTTTTTAAATATCCTTGCCAATCAAATTCCACTCGACAGTGGAATTATTGAAGTAGGAGAAACAGTTAAAATTGCGTATTACACCCAGACGAACGAATCTATGGACGAAAACAAAAGAGTGATTTCTTATTTACAAGAAGTTGCTGAAGAAGTTCGTTTGGCAGATGGGACAAGTGTAAGTGTGACTCAGTTACTGGAACGATTCTTATTTGATCGTTCAACTCATGGGACTATGATCGGTAGACTATCAGGTGGAGAAAAAAGACGACTATATTTGTTGAAGTTATTGATGCAACAACCAAACGTATTACTACTGGATGAGCCAACGAATGACCTAGATATCCAGACACTGACTGTTTTAGAAGAATATATTCAAACATTTAGTGGCGCGGTTATAGCCGTATCGCATGATCGCTATTTCTTAGATAAGATGGCTACGAAATTACTTGTATTCAATGGTAATGGATTAATCAACGAGTATTACGGTAAAATGACGGAATTTTTAGAAGAAAAGAATCAAGAAACGAATACGGCTTCTACAAAGATCAAAAATCAAGATAACCCACCTGTCCAGAAATCTACTGATAAAAAAGAAAAAACAAAGTTATCTTATATGGAAAAAAAAGAATGGGATACAATAGAAGATGAAATTGCGAAACTTGAAGAAGAACTAGAAGAGATTCAATCAGAGATGAATCAAGCAGGTAGCGACTACGGTGTCATAGGTGAGCTCACACGTCGACAAGAAAACCTTGAGCAAAAATTGGAAGCTAAAATGGAACGTTGGGAATATTTAAGTGAATTTATTTAAAGAGGAGAAAATTATATGGAACAAGAATATCTGGATCTAGCCCAAAGAATACTAGATGAAGGAAGTATCAGAAGTGATCGAACAGGTACAGGTACAAAATCTGTGTTTGGACACCAGATGCGTTTTGATTTGCAAAAAGGCTTCCCTTTGTTAACAACTAAAAGAGTCTTTTTTAAGTTGATCAAAAGTGAACTGTTGTGGTTTCTTAAAGGAGATACGAATATCAAGTACCTTCTTGAACACAACAATCATATTTGGGATGAGTGGGCTTTTGAACGTTACGTTCAATCAGAAGATTATACCGGACCGGACATGACCGATTTTGGCTTGCGCTCCCAAAAAGATGAAGCATTTAACAAAATCTATCAAGAAGAAAAAGAAGCCTTCAATCAAAAGATATTAGAGGATGAAGTTTTTTCTGAAAAGCACGGGACACTTGGTAATGTTTATGGAGCACAGTGGAGAACTTGGCCGACCACGTCTGGTGGAACCATTGACCAAATTCAAAACGTCATTAACTCTATTAAAAATAATCCTGATTCAAGAAGGCATATCGTTTCTGCATGGAATCCAGAAGAAGTTCCAGATATGGCTCTACCACCTTGCCATACGTTGTTCCAGTTTTATGTTCAAGATGGTAAGTTAAGTTGTCAATTATACCAAAGAAGTGGAGATGTTTTCTTAGGTGTTCCGTTTAATATCGCAAGCTACGCTTTATTAACACACTTAATTGCTAGAGAAACTGGTCTTGAAGTAGGAGATTTTGTCCATACACTTGGAGATGCGCATCTATACTTAAACCATATGGATCAGATTAATGAGCAATTGTCTAGAGAGCCAATGCCGTTTCCTACTTTAGAATTAAATCCAGAAAAAACGAGTATCTTTGATTTTGATATTGAAGATATTAACGTTACAGGCTATAACCCCCATAAAGGTATTAAAGCACCTATAGCAGTATAATAGAGGTGGGAAAATGGAATATAGAGTATTAACTGAAAAAGATCTAACTCAATGTGCTTTACTTTTTATGGATGTATTCAACAAAGCTCCATGGAACGATGACTGGTCACTTGAACAAGCTACTAATTATGTACAGGATATTTTCAATACTCCTGGATTTAAAGGAGTAGGTTACTTTCAAAACGAAACCTGTCAAGGGGCACTTCTTGGAAACACGAAACAATGGTATAGCGGTAAAGAATTCTTTATTCAAGAGATGTTTATAGGACTAGAAAAGCAAGGAAAAGGCATAGGTAAAATGTTGATGACAGTCTTGATGAACCTGTTGAAGGAAGAAAATATTGAAGAGGTTGCACTCCTCACAGATCGAGGAATTGATGCAGAGTACTTTTATAAAAAAGTTGGATTCAATGAGATTGAGAGATTAGTTTTCTTAGCGAAATCAGTTGAATAACAGATAGTTGCCTGCAGCAATTAATAATGTTGTTATAGGCAACTAATAAGGAGAATGCTTTAATGTTAACGTTTGTTTGGGCGGAAGATGAAAATGGTGTTATTGGTAAAGAAGGTGGACTTCCATGGTCTCTTCCTAACGATATGAAATTTTTCAAAGAAGTTACTTTAACAGGAAACGTCTTGATGGGTCGTAAAACTTTGGAATCTATTCCGAACCCACCTTTAAAGAATCGGATTAATGTCGTGTTAACTCGAAATGCTGAATTCGAAAAAAAGGATATCATTATTCTTAATACTAAAGATGAAGTACTTGAGCTGGCTAAAACGATGGATAAGCCACTTCACATTATAGGTGGAGCAGATATTTTTAATCTGTTTGTAGATGATGTAGATAAACTGTACCGTACTTTGATTCATGAAACGTTCGATGGGGATGTTTATATGCCTTCAATAGATTATAATTTGTTCGATCTAGTTGAAACAATAGAAGGCCGTGTAGATGAAAAAAATATTCATGCACATACTTTCCAGATTTTCGAACGTAAACAAGCTGAATCATTCTAACGTAAATAAAAAGACTGACGATTAAAACATCATTGTTTTAATCGTCAGTCTTTAATTTTTATCTGAAACTTTTTAAGTGTATAGATAAATTGAGAAGAACATACAGACTGTACCTGCTAATACAAATAAGTGCCATACTACGTGCATGAATTTAACGTACTTCATTCGATAAAATATCGCGCCTATAGTAAAAGACAATCCTCCCGCTACTAACCAGATGAAACCGGTTGTCCCAAGTCCCTGATATAGATAATTCAAGAAGAATAAGGAAATCCATCCCATAATGATGTACAACCATACAGAAAGTCCTTGGAATTTTTTGAACCATACGGTTTTATAAATTACGCCCAATAAGGCGATAGACCAGATCATTACAGTTAACAGAATACCTAAACGTCCTGAAATTGTAATGAGTGTATATGGAGTGTACGTACCTGCTATCAAAAGAAAAATACTACAGTGATCTAGTACACGGAAGAACTGTTTAGCTTTCGTGAACGTTAAACTGTGGTATAACGTTGAACACAAGTACAACAAAATGAGTGTTGTTCCGTAAACAATGTAAGAAGTAACTTCAACTACACCGCCCATTTCCAGTCCTTTTCTGACTAGAAAAGTCAACCCGGTTATACTCAATATTACACCTAAACCGTGGGTAATTGCATTAAGTACCTCATTCCAAATTAAGTAGCCTCTAGAAAAAGCTACTTCTGATGTTTTTTCTGGCATAATATACCTCCTCTACAACCTTCGCTTCTGTACGTCAATACGATAATTTGGTATACTACTTTTTGAGTACTTTCAAATAGTAACCAATCATTTTGACAAATTCAGTATAGCATATTCATCTTACTGAAAGCGACATTTAGATTTTTTTTATCTAGTTCAATTACTCAAAGTAGGAGATTTCTTAATCTAGAAAGGATTTTTATGAGAACATTAAAAAAAGTAGGAATAAGCTTAATTAGTATCGTTTTGTTTGCACTTTTAAGTTATGTGATTTTGGACTTTCTTGTTCCAAAATCCAATTCATCTAGTTCTGATAATGAGGAAATAGCGCAGCAACAGAGTAGAGTCTCCTTGGACTTAGTTGCTATAGGCGATTCTTTAACAGAAGGTGTCGGCGACAGTACACAAAGAGGTGGCTACGTTCCGTTAGTTGCAGATATGTTAAGAACACATCCCAACGTCAAAAACGTTCGAACAGCAAATTATGGTCACGCAGGAGATACTTCTAGTCAATTAATGACTTTACTGGAAGAAAACGAAGAGGCACAGGCAGATTTAAAAGAAGCTAACATTATTGCTATAACGGTTGGTGGTAACGATTTAATCAGGAACTTCAGACAAGTGGGGTTAAATGGATCTGTTGAAGATTTTGAAACCACCATACAAGAGTATGAAGAAAACCTAAATAGTATTTTTTCTCTATTGAATCAATATAATGGTGATGCTTCAATTTATATATATGGGCTATACAATCCTTATCATTACTACTTTGCGGAATTTGAAGGATTGCAGGCTGTTTTTGATTTATGGAATGAGAGAACGGTCGAGATTGCCGAGAATACTGCTAACGTAACATATGTAGAAATTGATTCATTATTTAACCCAAATGATGCGCCTACCGAAACAGAAGTGGAATCAAATAGTGATGATTCTTTAGAAGACATTCAAGATAACAACCATCCATACTTGTTCGAAGACGACCTATTTCATCCGAACGATAGTGGATACAAGGTTATGGCTTCAGCCTTAAGAGAAGCAATTGAAAAAGAACTTGAAAATGCTGACTCCTTGCTCAGTATGGATAGATAAAGAAAGGAAGATCGATATAGTGGAACAACGGTCAGATAATTCAAGTAATAAGAAAACAGTCAATGTCTGGAAATGGGCCTTTCTGATTTTAATTGGTTTAATTATAGGTGCTGCTATATGGTTAGCTGTTCAATTACAACCAGTGAGTGTAGGCGAAGAAAATACAGCACCACTTGTGACAAACGAAGATGATTTGATTTTTGAAATCAGTACAACGAAGGCTGATGTAACAAGGCTGACGAATGAGTACCTTGAAAAAGAACTGGACGATCAATATGCGGGCTTCAGTTTCTCTTTAGAAGAGTCCGCTGAGTTAAATGGAGAAATCGAGGTTTTCGGATTTCCAATACAATTCTCTTTATATATGACACCGTATGTTTTAGAGAACGGCAATTTACAGTTAAGAGGGGATTCAATCAATATTGGTTCACTTAACTTGCCGATCAGCTTCGCTATGTCCCAATTAGCAAGACAGGTAGATTTTCCAGAATGGATTGTAATCGACAGTGAAAATCAGTTCATCATTGTTAATCTCAATGAATTTGAGTTAGAAAATGGAACGCGTTTCTCTGCTGACCGAATCAATTTGGAAGAGGATGATATCCGGTTGAATATCCATTTGCCAGTTGAGGCAATAAGATGATAAACTAGCTCAGATGAGTTATCGTACTGAAAAAATTAAAAAGAGGTGTTGAGATAGATGGAAAAAGCATTATTTGCAGGTGGATGCTTCTGGTGTATGGTAGAACCATTTGAAGAACAAGATGGTATTGTATCTGTGTTGTCAGGTTATACAGGAGGACACGTTGAAAATCCAACTTATGAACAAGTGAAAAGTCAAACAACTGGGCACACGGAAGCTGTATTAATTGAATTTGATCCTGATAAAGTTACTTATGAGTCACTTGTATCTTTATACTGGGATCAGACGGATCCAACTGACGCAATGGGACAATTTATGGATCGCGGAGACAGTTATAGACCAGTCATTTATTACTATTCAGACACTCAAAAAGAAATTGCAGAGACTTCAAAAGAAAAGCTAGAAGAAAGCGGAAAGTATCAGGATCCTATTGTTACTACAATAGAAGAAGCTGGTGTTTTTTATGAAGCTGAAGAAGAACATCAAGAGTTTTACAAAAAGAATCCGCGTTTGTACAAGCAAGAAAAAGCTGAGCGGGCTGAATGGGAAGCAGCAAACTCAAAAGGAGCAAAGTAATGATTCGACCGTTTTATCATTATCTTATGACTGAAAGAGATCCTAAAAAGAAAGATGCTGTAACGCTTTTTGCTAATCATGCAGAAAATGACGGTAGCTTTCCAAAGCAATCGGAAGACTATGATGAAATCAGCGCTTATCTGGAACTAAATGGACATTATCTGCCGAGTATGGATGTTTTTGATGAAGCTTGGGGACGTTACATTGATAAAAATTCAAATTAGGTTCGACTATTAAACGATTAGGGAGATGCAACGATGAGTACACATATTGAAGCTAAACAAGGCGATATCGCAGAAACGGTTTTATTACCAGGGGATCCTTTAAGAGCAAAGTATATCGCAGAAACTTTTCTAGAAGATGTTGTTCAATACAATACGGTTAGAAATGCTTTTGGATATACAGGAACGTATAAAGGACAGAAAATTTCCGTGCAAGGTACTGGTATGGGTATTCCTTCAATCATGATCTATGTAGAAGAATTGATTCAAGAGTATGGCGTTCAGACATTGATGCGTGTAGGTTCAGCTGGCGGAATGAAAAAAGAAGTAGAAATTAGAGATGTGGTATTGGCGCAAGCGGCTACTACTGATTCAAGTGCTGTTCGAAACACCTTTGAAAACCAAGTGGACTTTGCTCCAATAGCAGATTTTGGTTTGTTGAAAGATGCCTATGACATCGGAACTGCAAAAGGAATGAAAATCAAAGTTGGAAATGTCTTGAGTGCAGACCGTTTCTATAATCAAGAACTCGATAAAATGAAACTAGCAGATTATGGCGTACTTGCTGTTGAAATGGAAGCGGCTGGTCTTTATCTATTAGCTGCAAAATACAACAAAAAAGCACTGGCTCTTTTAACGATCAGTGACCATTTAATTACTGGTGAAGAGACGACTTCAGAAGAAAGAGAAAGAACGTTTGATGACATGATGGTTATTGCACTAGAAACGGCTCTAAAAGCCAACGAAGCTTAACCTAGTAAGGGATTAGTTGAGAAAAGAGGAAGTTCATGGAACAAGATCCAGGAAATAAACAACCTAAAAAAGTCAGTTTAACGATTTATATCCTTTCGTTAGTTGTAGTATTGGTCTTAGGTATTGCAGGAACTAGTCTGGCCGTTAGAGGATCAGATGAGCAGACAGAAAGCACGATGAGTACACAACCAGAAACGCAAAACCAATTATCAGATGAATTGATACAAGTTGAAGAACTCTATTCAGTGCTGATGGAAAATTACTTCGAGGAAATTGATTCTCAAGTACTGATTGAAGGTGCACTTGAAGGCATGGCTGGTTCAATCGGGGATCCTTATACGGAATACCTAGATGTCAGTGAATCAACTTCTCTACAAGAAAGTACTGATGGTGAATTTGAAGGAATTGGCGCAGAAGTTATGAAAGAAGGAGAATTTGTTCGAATCGTTTCTCCAATAGCTGGCTCACCAGCAGAAGCAGCAGGACTGCAAGCCAATGATATGATCGTAGAGATAGACGGTGAATCAGTAGCAGAACTATCCTTATCAGATGCAGTAGCGTTGATTAGAGGACCTAAAGACTCTGAAGTGACCCTTTTACTTCAACGTAGCGGTGAAGAGTTTACCGTAACCTTGACTAGAGATGCAATTCCTGTAGAATCGGTCGTTTATGAGATGGACAGCAATATTCCTTCAATCGGTCATATTCGTATTACGAATTTTAATCGACCAACTTATGAAGAGCTTATTCATGCTATTGAAACGCTTAAAGATCAAGGTGCCGAGAAGTACGTATTTGACGTTCGCAGTAATCCAGGTGGCCTACTAGATAGTGCTTTACAAATTTCCAATATCTTTGTTGAAGACGGCAAGCCGTTGATGCAGTCTCAAGGTAGAGGCGAAGAGCCGTTTGTCTACTTTGCAGATTCTGAAAACCTTGGAGAGTACAAGTTTGAAGGCGAGGCGGTACTGCTTATTAACGAAGGGAGCGCAAGTGCGTCTGAAATTATAGCTGGTGCGCTTAGTGAATCTGCAGGCATTCAATTGATTGGACAAACTACTTTTGGTAAAGGGACAATACAAAATGTTGCACCGATTGTTGATGGTGAAGGCGAAGTGAAATATACGACAGGTAAATGGCTGACGGCTAATGGCGAGTGGATTCATGAAAAAGGGATTGCTCCTGACATTGAAGTCGCAATGCCTGACTATCAAAACTTACTCATTGTGAATAATCAAGAAACTTATCAAATCGAGGATAGTTCTGAAGAAGTTGCCAACTTGAATGCTGTTCTTGAAGCACTTGAGTATCCAGTGGGAGGCTCTGGTGACACGTTTACAGAAGAAACGCAATCCGCTGTTAGAAGCTTCCAAGAAGATAATGAATTAGAGGTTGATGGTGTCGTTACAGGATCTACGGCTACAAAACTCGTTGAAGCTTTGAGAGCCTTGATCGAATCAAATGACACACAATATGAAGAAGCAGTAAAAATCTTAAGTGAAGAATAAAGACTCGAAGCGATTTATGATTTTATAAATCGCTTTTTGTCTGAATTAGACGAGGGTTACAATCAACTGATGACTGTACAATTAAAAATGGCTTGATAAAATTGGAAAATATGAGCTATAATAAGTTAGTCAATCATTTCAATTACTTTATTCAGAAAGAGGATGCATATGCAAGAAAGTCTTAAAAAAAAAAGACGAAAGCGTATCGCGAAAGTCTTGTTTGGCCTCGTTTTAGTCGGTGCCTTTTTAAGACTCTATATTTTAATACCCACAGATGTTACTGGAATATCCATGTACCCAACATTTGTTTCAAATGATAAAGTAGTGATGTCAACCGTATCTTCAATAGAACGATTCGATATTGTCGTTTTTACAGATCCGATGAATAAAACGGTTGTTAAAAGGGTTATAGGACTACCTGGAGAGTCTATACGTTATGAACAAGATCAATTGTACGTGAACAATCAAGTAGTAGCAGAACCTTTCTTTGACCGTGATGAAATCAACGAAGAGCCCGGACTTTGGACTTCAAATTTTGATAGTATTCAAACAAGTGATCAGAGAGTCCCTGAAGGCGAGTATTTTTTAATGGGAGACAATCGTCGTTATAGTTATGATAGTCGTTTTTATGGTAGTATATCCAGTGAATCAGTTATAGGTAAAGTTGTTCTGCTCTATTATCCCTTCGAAAGAATAGGATGGCATTGAATCAATTTTGAAATGAAAAAACCCCTATATCATTATGTTAGAGAGAAGGTTGATTAATGAGTGATCAACAGTATGAAGAAACCAATTACGAACCAAGAAAAAGTAAGCATGATAAAAAAGCTAAAAAACCCGAGAAAAAACGCACTTTTTTTCAAGAAGTCATCAGCACGTTAATGTACATTGCTGTTATAACCGGTGTGATACTACTCTTTCAAACGTATGTCTATACCTTTGTTAGCGTGGAAGGCGAATCGATGGCGCCGACGCTTGAAGATGGAGATAAACTTTTACTCAGCAAGATTGGGGAAGTTAAACCCTTTGATATTATCGTATTTCCAGCACCAGACGAACCTGAAAAACAATATATTAAAAGAGTCATTGGTGTGCCTGGAGATGAAATAAGATATAGCAATGATACGCTTTATGTGAATAATAAAGAAGTTGAAGAACCTTATCTTGAAGGATTAGAGGAACTGACTGCTCCTGTTATTGGAGGAACCATCAATGAGTTCTCGCTTGAATCTCTTGAGGGTGTTCAGAAGGTACCTGAGAATGAATTTTTCGTTATGGGTGATAACCGTGGAAATTCTAGAGATAGTCGATATTTTGGTTTTGTGCCAGAAGACTCGGTTACCGGTATAACAAGCCATAGACTGCTACCTTTCAAACATTTTGGCCGTATTGATAAAAACGATTAAAGAAAAAAGCTAGTTGGTAAAAGAAGGGAGACCTTCTGTACCAACTTTTTTTCATGAAATAAGCAATTTCATGATACACTGATAATAGACAACGTGTTAGGAGAAAAATAATGACAATACAATGGTACCCCGGCCATATGGCCAAAGCTAAAAGACAATTTCTTGAAAAACTCAAGTTAGTAGATGTGGTATTTGAACTGGTTGATGCTCGAATCCCTTATTCAAGTCGAAATCCTGATTTAGTAGATATGATTGGAGATAAACCGAGAATCACCATATTGATGAAAAGCGATTTAGCTGATATGAGAAAAGTGAATGAGTGGATCAAATTTTACGAGTCTCAAGGCATTTATGCCATTTCCATCAATGCAAAAGAAGGTCAGGGAATGAAAGAAGTCATCAAACTGGCTAAAGTAGCTCTGACGTCGTTTTTTGAAAAAAGAGAGAAAAAAGGATTAAAACCACGTGCAATTAGAGCCGTATGTGTTGGTATTCCTAATGTTGGTAAATCCACTTTGATTAACCGTTTCGCTCGTAAAAATATTGCTCAGACAGGTAACAGACCAGGAGTAACAAAGTCACAGCAATGGATTAAGTACGGTAAAGAGCTTGAATTATTGGATACTCCAGGTATTTTATGGCCTAAATTCGAAGATCAAGAAGTTGGCAAACGATTGGCTTTAACAGGGGCAATTAAAGATGCCTTACTGAACCTTGACGATATTGCACTTTTTGGAATGGATTACTTGGTTCAACATTACCCAGGAGCTCTATCATCGCGTTATAAATTTGAACAAGAACTTGAAAAAGAAATGGAATTGCCGGAATTATTAATGGAAATTACACGAATAAGAGGCTTCAAAGAAGACTATGAACGAACAGCACAAGCATTGATATATGAATTAAGAGATGGGAAATTAGGTAGAATTACGCTTGAAACACCTGATGACATATTTACGGAAAGTGATGAAAATGAAGAAGCAGACAATTAAGGAAGTTAAACAACAGCTTGCATTAATCACTGATCAAGACGATCCTCTTTTCCGTGAACTTTTAAAAGATGACCGTAAAGGTGTTCAGAATGCTATTACAAAATGGAAAAAAGATCAGGAAAGCCAGCAAAAGCTTTTAAATGACTATCAAATAATGTCTGAATTTGAAGAAGCGGCTAGAAATCAAGGAGCTTCTTTTATCGCTGGAATTGACGAAGTCGGAAGAGGACCTCTTGCAGGTCCTGTTGTAGCCGCTGCTGTTATTCTAGACCCAGATAAACCAATTATCGGACTGAATGATTCAAAGCAACTTTCCTTATCTACTAGAGAAAGACTTTTTACTGAAATAAAAGAAAAAGCAATCGCTTATAGCGTGGGCCAAATAGATGCTAAAGGAATCGATGAAATGAATATTTATCAAGCAAGTAAACGTGCAATGGAGATGGCTGTAGTTAATTTATCCATTGAACCTGATTACTTGTTAATTGATGCAATGAAATTGAATATCCCTATAGCTCAAGAAAGTCTGATCAAAGGAGATGCGCGTAGTGTTTCGATTGCAGCTGCCAGTATTTTGGCAAAAGTGACTAGAGATAAAATGATGGAAGCTTATCATGAGCAATATCCCGGATACGGATTTGATAAAAATGCTGGTTACGGTACAAAGCAGCATCTAGAAGGATTGGACTCACTAGGAATCACACCTATTCACCGATTATCTTTTGCACCAGTTAGAGAAAGACAGGAGTTTCGTTAAGTTAAAATTTATCAGTCAGTATATATAAGTAAGAAGCTTCTGAGTAAGTTTCTACTATTATATAAGGAGTGTATATCTACTTGAATGATTATCTAAGTCTTTCAGAAACTTGTTTTATATTAGCTCACTACACAAAGTGGACGATTAAAGAAAAATGGTGTTTTTTAAATGAGCTCTATTCAGAAGACCCGATTTTTCAAGATACGTTCAGGCAATACGAGAAGCTTTCTGAAAAAAAGAAGGCTTCTTTTTTTGAATTCAAATCCAAGTTTGATGTTCATAAACAACTTCAATATCTCAGTAGTTATGATGTATCATACGTGTCAATTGATGATCCTTCTTATCCATTTATGTTAAGAGAAATTTTCTTGCCACCACTGGTTTTGTTTTATAAAGGAAGCTATGATTGGTTATCTTCTAATATTGTAGGAATTGTTGGTGCAAGAGAATGTACGGTATATGGTCAAAAAAGTGTAGACACACTTGTACCAGAATTAGTTAAACAAGGGATTACAATTTCAAGTGGATTGGCTAGAGGAATCGATACCAAAGCACATGAAGCAAGTATACGTGCTAGTGGCCAAACAATTGCGGTTATTGGGACGGGGTTAGATCGATATTACCCAAGAGAAAATCAACGATTGCAGAGAAAGATTGAAAAAGAACAATTGATTTTGTCAGAGTTTCCTCTAGGAACTAGGCCACTCAAACATCATTTCCCACTGAGAAATAGAATTATTTCAGGGATAAGTTCGGGGGTTGTCGTCATTGAAGCCAAAAAAAGAAGCGGGAGTCTGATTACTGCTTATCAGGCATTGGAGCAAAATCGAGACGTTTACGCTGTCCCCGGATCGATTTTTGAAGAACGTTCTGCTGGTACAAATGAACTAATCAAAATAGGTGCAAAATTGATAACATCAGCTAATGATATAATAGAAGATTTGAACTTTTAAAAGGCTATTTTTCATGAAGGATAGATAAATCCTTTAACTTTTTTTGATCTTGCAAGTTGACAAACCCTATTCGTATAGCATATGATGAGTAACGATTCTTTCATAACGAAAAGAATATGGCATTAGAGGCAAAATATTAACGGATATCAACGGTTAAATCATGCCATTCTTAAGTGAATTATCTAGTTTAAATCTTACAAATCAGAGCTAACGAAAGGGGCCGTTCATTTGGCTTATAAATATTTGGTCATTGTGGAGTCACCAGCTAAAGCAAAGACAATTGAAAAATATCTTGGTAGAAATTATAAAGTAGTAGCGAGTTTAGGCCATATCAGAGATTTGCCTAAAAGTAGAATGGGTGTAGATTTTGAAAACAACTATGAACCGGACTATATTACGATACGAGGCAAAGGCCCGGTCATTAAAGATCTAAAAAAATATGCAAAAAAAGCTGAAAAAGTTTTTCTCGCAGCCGATCCGGATCGCGAAGGAGAAGCCATTGCCTGGCATTTGAGTTATTTATTAGATTTGCGAGACGACGAGAAAAATCGAGTCGTTTTCAATGAAATTACCAAAGATGCTGTCAAAAATGCGCTTAAGAATCCGAGAGATCTAGACGAAAATCTAATCGATTCCCAGCAAGCTAGACGTGTTCTTGATCGTATTGTAGGGTACCAAATCAGTCCTCTTCTATGGAAGAAAGTGAAACGTGGATTGAGTGCAGGGCGTGTTCAATCGGTAGCACTTAAGATTATTTGTGATCGAGAAGATGAAATCAAGCAATTCAAACCAGAAGAATATTGGACAATAGATGGAAACTTCATCAAGTCCCGTAAGAAATTTAAAGCAAGCTTTTATGGTGTAGATGGAAAGAAAAAAGCATTAGCTGATCAATCAGAAACCCAGACTGTACTTGAGCGCATTAACAAAGAGGAACCTTGGACCGTTAAGAAAGTAACTAAGAAGGAACGTAAAAGAAATCCTCAAAATCCTTTTACGACGAGTAGTCTACAGCAAGAAGCAGCAGGAAAACTGAATTTTAGAACGCGTAAAACGATGATGGTTGCACAACAGCTCTATGAAGGGATTTCATTAGGTAAAGGTGGCTCTGTTGGTTTGATCACCTATATGCGTACAGACTCGACTCGTCTATCTGATACAGCAAAAGCAGAAGCGACACAGCTGATTCACGATGACTACGGCGAAGAGTATGCAGCAGTGAAGGCTCGAGCTGTTAAAAACAAAGAAGGCGCTCAGGATGCACATGAGGCCATCAGAGCGACTAGTGCAATGAGACGACCACAAGACATCAAACAATATCTTAGCAATGATCAGTACAAGTTGTATAATTTGATTTGGTCAAGATACGTTGCAAGTCTTATGAAACCAGCTATTTATGACACAATGAGAGTTGATTTGGAACAAAATGGTGTGATGTTCAGAGCGAACGGATCAAAAATCAAGTTTGATGGATACCAGATTGTATATAAAGATTCTTCCAGAGAAAAAGACAATATTTTACCAGAAATGGAAGAAAATGATGAAGTATCTCTAGATACAATTGAGCCAGAACAACACTTTACGCAACCACCAGCAAGATTTAGTGAAGCAACATTGATTAAAACACTGGAAGAAAATGGTGTAGGACGTCCGTCCACTTATGCACCGACACTTGAAACCATTCAGCGCAGATATTATGTAGCGCTAAAAAATAAGCGATTTGAACCCACTGAACTAGGTGGAATCGTGAATGAAATGATCAAAGAGTTTTTCCCGAATATCGTGAATGTAAACTTCACGGCTAAAATGGAACAAGATCTTGATTCCGTTGAAGAAGGCAAGATTGATTGGGTAGAGATCATTGATCAGTTCTATACACCATTCAAAGAAGAAGTAGAAAAAGCGGAAAAAGAAATCGAAGAAGTCGAAATTGAAGATGAACCAGCTGGCTTTGACTGTGAAAAATGTGGTCATCCAATGGTTATCAAAATTGGACGCTACGGTAAATTTTATGCTTGTTCCAACTTCCCTGACTGTCGTAATACCAAACCCATAGTCAAGAAACTTGAAATCACTTGTCCACTTTGTAAAAAAGGGGAAGTCGTGGAAAGAAAATCTAAGAAAAACAGAATTTTCTACGGCTGTGACCGCTATCCAGACTGTGAATTCACTTCTTGGGATAAACCGGTAGGCAGAAGCTGTCCGAAATGTGATCATTTCTTAGTAGAAAAAGTCACTAAAAAACAAAGCCAAGTTAAATGTTCTAACTGTGAATACGCAGAAGACATTCAAAAATAATTTTAGACGTTTTGATCGTAGACAAATAAGTCATTCGCTGGCTCAGCACACGACTTATTTTCTACCTTCAGCGTCTTTTTGCGTCCGTTCTTCTTATACGAAAATTTATAGAAATGTGTTAAACTATATGAGGAAGAATGTAGGAGGTAAGTCCAGTGGAACGAAATTTAGTTACTTTGTTTATGAACTATCTGATTCATGAGCGTCACTATTCAGATCTGACAAAAAAAGCCTATCTCGAAGATATAGAAGCCTTTTCTACTTTTTTGAAAGAGAGCGGGAATGGTGATCTACTGGCAGTTACATTACCAGATGCTAGAGTATATCTTGGCTACTTGAATGATCGCGAATATTCCAGAACATCCATTTCTAGGAAAATATCTAGCTTAAGAGCGTTCTATCAATTTTTGCTTAACAATGAGCTAGCTTCGGATAATCCCTTTTCTTATTTGAATATGAAAAAAAGAGGGTTAAGATTACCCACCTTTTTCTATAGTCAAGAGATGGAAAAGTTATTTGAAGCAGCGATAGGAACGAAACCTCTGGATTACCGAAATATTGCGATACTAGAAGTTTTGTATGGTACGGGTATTCGTGTTAGCGAGTGTACTGGGTTGAAAATGGAAGATGTGGATTTTGATATGGGTGTTATGCTAGTTAAAGGGAAAGGGAATAAAGAACGATATGTACCTTTTGGCCATTACGCGTCCATTGCTCTTCAGGAATACATCGAAGTGACCCGAAACGTCATCATGGCAAAGTATGCTAAAGATCATGACTACTTGTTTATCAATCATCATGGCGATCAGATTACTCAAGCAGGTGTACAGTACACTCTGAATCAGATTCTTAAAAAGAGTACGTTGACTTCTAATATTTCACCACACATGTTGAGACACACTTTTGCCACTCATCTCTTGGATAATGGTGCAGATATGAGGACCGTACAAGAGTTACTTGGCCATAAAAGTTTATCATCTACTCAAATTTATGCACATGTTACAAAAGAACATCTGCAGTCGGACTATCGGAAGTACCATCCTAGAGCTTAAACAAAATGATTCTAAGTTATAATGGAGGAAAATCATGGTTGAATTTCATGCAACAACGATATTAGCAATACAGCACAACGGAGAATCCGCTATGGCTGGAGACGGACAGGTCACAATGGGCGAACAAGTCGTTATGAAAGGAACTGCGCGTAAGGTTCGTAAAATCTATAACGGAGAAGTTCTTGTTGGGTTTGCTGGTAGTGTAGCTGATGCATTTACACTCGAAGAAAAATTCGAAGGCTATTTGAATCAATATAACGGACATTTAATGCGCGCTGCAGTGGAGCTTGCACAAGAATGGCGTACAGATAAAATGATGAAAAATCTTGAAGCGTTATTGATTGTTATGAATAAAGACGAAATGCTGCTGATTTCTGGTAACGGAGAAGTAATCCAACCAGATGATGGTATCCTTGGAATAGGCTCAGGGGGGAACTTTGCATTGTCTGCAGCAAGAGCCTTGAAACAATACGGAGGACAGCTATCGGCTAAGGAAATCGCTGAAAATAGTTTGAATGTTGCGGCAGATATCTGTGTCTTTACAAACCATAATATTATTTCAGAGAAATTGTGAGGAGACCCTAATGAATTCTAAAACGGATTTGAAACCTAGAGAAATTGTAGAAAAACTGGATAAATATATCGTTGGACAAAAAGAAGCTAAAAAAGCTGTTGCTGTTGCTTTGCGTAATCGTTGTCGTAGATTGAAATTGGATGACGATATGCAAAAAGAGATCACACCTAAAAATATTTTGATGATCGGGGCAACGGGTATTGGTAAAACTGAAATTGCCCGTCGCCTTGCAGATATTGTTAATGCACCTTTTATCAAAGTAGAAGCTACTAAATTCACAGAGGTTGGGTATATTGGTCGTGATGTAGAATCTATGGTCAGAGATCTTACAGAAGCAGCCGTACAACTTGTTCGTGAAGAGCAACGAAGAAATGTTCGCGGGAAAGCGGAAAATAAAGCCATTGACCGTGTAGCCAAGGCACTTGTACCAGGAATCAAACAGGAAAAGAAAAAACAAGATCCTAATCCTTTGGCAGGTATGTTTCAAAGCATGGGCGTAGATCCAAGCCAGCTTTATGCTGATCAAACAGAAGAAACAGAGACTGTAACAGCTGAAATTTCGACTAAACGAGATGAACTGACCAGACAAATCAAAAAAGGTCTATTAGATAGTAGAGAAGTAGAAATCAAAGTTGATGAAAAGAAACCTACATCTAATCCTATGAGTGCCCCTCTTGAACAAATGGGGATTGACCTTTCGGATACATTAGGTCAATTAAAACCAACCAAAAAAGTTAAAAGAAGTGTAACCGTAAAAGAAGCTGTAGAAATTTTTACTGAAGAAGAAGCTGACAAGCTGATTAACCAAGAAGACATCCACGCAGAAGCTGTTCACTTAACGGAAAATGCAGGAATCGTCTTTATAGATGAAATCGATAAAATTACTTCAAAAGGTCAAAATAATAGTGGACAAGTTTCAAGAGAAGGTGTCCAAAGAGATATTTTACCGATTGTTGAAGGTTCCAGCGTGAAAACAAAATTTGGTACGGTTAATACGGATCATATCCTATTTATTGGCTCAGGCGCTTTCCACGTTTCCAAACCAAGTGATCTTATACCCGAATTGCAAGGACGCTTCCCGATTCGTGTTGAATTAAATGATCTTACAAAAGACGATTTCGTTAAGATTCTTACAGAGCCGCATAATGCCTTAATCAAGCAATACCAGGCTTTATTAGATACCGAAAACATTAATGTAATCTTTACGATGGAGTCAATCGAAAGAATCGCTGAAATTGCTTATGAAGTGAATGAATCAACGGATAATATTGGAGCTAGAAGATTGCACACCATTCTTGAGAGACTATTAGAAGAATTGTTGTTTGAAGCTCCTGATATGCAAATGGGCGAAGTGAAAATTACTCAAAAATATGTGGATGATAAGATTGGCCATATCGTTGAGGATAAAGATTTAAGTCGCTACATTTTATGATAGACCAGAATGATGCTATTGCTGAAAGGAAATCAGAATAAATGAGTAATGAAGCCTTTTTACAGAAAGTAAAAGAATTAAATAAACAGGCTAATGTTAAAGAATGGGCAAAGTATATTCTTTCTAATAATTCAAATGAAATAGACTTTCCATTGAAAAGCATCTCATTCGCCCTGGGTAAAATACTGGATGCAAATATTTATATCGTTAACGCGGAAGGTCATTTACTGGGGTATCATGAAAGACATCGTGTGAATACGCAAAGAGTTAGAAACTTGATTGAAAATAAGATGTTTCCTTATAATTATATTCAAAGATTATCAAATGTTACGGAAACCACGTTGAATGTGAAAATCGATGATAATTTGACGATTTTTCCTGTTGAAAAAAGAGCCAATTATCCAGAAGCAATGACGAGTGTTATTCCAATTATATTATCGGATGATCGTCTAGGAACCTTGCTAGTAGGTAGGGTTCAAGATGAGATTGACGATGTAGATGCATTGTTTGTTGAACATGCAGCTTCAATGATTGGTTTGGAAATTGCTTTGGAATATGGAAAGAATGAAGTAGAAATAGAAAAACAGCTTTCTGGAGCAAGGTTGGCTATCTCCACTCTATCGGTCACTGAAGTCAAAGCACTTAAAGGTGTTTTTTCTCAAATCGACACAGATAATCAAGAAACCATCCTGACAACCTCAGAAATCGCTGATAAAATCGGTGTAACGCGTTCTATCGTCGTTAATGCTCTACGTAAGCTAGTATCTGCTTCCGTCATAGAACAGCGCTCTATGGGGATGAAAGGGACCTATATCAAAGTTCTTAATCCTATCTTCTCAAAGACCTTGTTTTCAGATCAAGATCCCTCAAACTAAAGAAAAGAAGCCTTTTCCAAAATAAGGAAAGGCTTCTTTTCTATTTGAGTAATCATTATCATGATTTGTTCTTTTTAAGACCAAAAGGCACTTTACTTTCTGTACCATTTTTTATGCGGACAATATTAGAACTATGTCGAACGATGACAATGATCATAGCGATCCAAGCAATCACAGCGAATAACGCATCTCCCAGAAAAAGAGAAGCGATTGCGGCAATAATTACAGCAATGATGCTCGCAAGACTGACCATGCTCGAAACATAGAGAGTTGACCCCCAAATAGCGGCTATGCAAAGGAGGAAAATCGGTTGCGCACCTAGTGCAATACCTGCACTCGTTGCAACTGCCTTGCCACCTTTGAATTTAGCAAAGATTGGAAATACATGCCCAATTATAGCAAACAGACCAACAACCATAGGGTGAACATTACTCCCTAGCCATAGTGGCAATAGAGCCGCAATAGTTCCTTTTAGAATGTCCATTACTAAAACGATTGTACCGGCGGTTTTTCCAAGAACTCTATATGTGTTCGTAGTTCCTGTATTTCCGCTTCCATGCTTACGAATATCTGTTTTAAAAAAAAGTTTACCAATCCATACTCCAGAAGGAATTGATCCTAGTAAATATGCCAAGAGAAACATAAGTGTTTCTATCAAGGTCTTCACTCCTTAACTTACCAATTTATATCTTTAACTATCATACCACGTATCAGAATAAAGGAAAAAGAAATTTATCGTAATCTGCATATTGATTATTGGCTCAAAAAAATATAAAGTTAGAAACTGAGTTGAAAGAAAGCTCCACTTTTAAAGTTAAAAAGGATTTATTCGGCACATATGTTCTTCACAAAAATGCTGACTTTATGGTAAGATAAATATGCTTGCTTGAAACAGGATGGGAAATTTTCCTATTTTCTTGAAACTAGATCAGTAGCTTCTTCAAATATATTTGAAGAATAGAAATATAAGGAGTGGCTAGAATTGGCTAAAAAACCACAATATGATGATGCATCGATCCAAGTATTAGAAGGATTAGATGCAGTTAGAAAAAGACCTGGTATGTATATCGGGTCAACGGATTCAAGAGGGTTACATCATCTTGTCTATGAGATTGTAGACAACTCTGTTGATGAGGTACTGGCTGGATTCGGAACGGAAATATCCGTTAAAATCAACAAAGACGGCAGTATCTCTGTCTCAGACGACGGTAGAGGGATGCCTGTTGGTATGCACGCTTCCGGAATACCAACGATTCAAGTGATCTTTACCGTGCTACACGCAGGCGGTAAATTCGGTCAAGAAGGTGGCTACAAAACCTCAGGAGGCTTGCATGGTGTTGGTGCTTCTGTTGTTAACGCACTTTCAGAATGGCTGATTGTAGAAGTCGTTCGTGAAGGAACATTGTATACTCAAAAATTTGAAAAGGGCGGAAGACCTGTTGGAAAACTAAAACAAGAGAAAGTTGCTAAAAGAAAAAATGGTACGACAATCCATTTCAAACCAGATACAGCGATCTTTTCGACTGTTGATTACTCTTACAGTCTGTTATCAGAGCGTTTAAGAGAATCTGCTTTTCTTTTAAAAGGGCTAAAAATCACTTTAACAGATGAAAGAGATGGTCACGAAGATACTTTCCATTATGAAGAAGGTATCAAAGAATTTGTTCATTATATCAATGAAGAAAAAGATACATTAACTCCGATTGCTTATTTCGAAGGCGAAAATAACCAGATTGAAGTTGAATGTGCCTTCCAATATAATGACGGATACTCAGAAAGTGTCTTAAGTTTTGTTAACAATGTTCGAACTAGAGATGGTGGAACGCATGAAATCGGAACGAAAGCGGCAATTACAAAGACTTTCAACGAATATGCTCGTCGAACAGGTCTTTTGAAAGAAAAAGAGAAAAATCTCGAAGGGACAGATGTAAGAGAAGGAATTGCAATCATTATTTCTGTTCGAATTCCAGAAAACATCTTACAGTTTGAAGGTCAAACCAAGAGTAAATTAGGAACAACAGAAGCGAGAGCTGCTTGTGATACAGTCGTTTCTGAGCAATTAAATTTCTATCTTTCAGAAAATGGCGAAATGAGTCAGCAGATTGTCAGAAAAGCCATCAAGGCTCGTGAAGCGCGTGAAGCTGCTAGAAAAGCCAAAGAAGAGTCTAGAAACGGTAAGAAAAAGAAACGAGAGACTTTGCTTTCTGGTAAGTTAACACCGGCACAAGGACGAAATGCTAAAAAGAATGAACTGTATCTTGTAGAGGGTGATTCCGCAGGTGGTTCAGCTAAGCAAGGAAGAGACCGTAAATTCCAGGCGATTTTACCCCTTAGAGGTAAGGTTATCAACACTGAAAAAGCGAATATGCAAGATATTTTGAAAAATGAAGAAATTAGTACAATGATTTATACAATCGGAGCAGGCGTAGGACCAGAATTTGATATCAAAGACTGTAACTACGATAAGATTATCATTATGACCGATGCGGATACGGATGGCGCGCATATCCAAGTCTTGCTTTTGACTTTCTTTTATCGTTATATGAAACCATTGATTGAGCAAGGTAAGATTTACTTGGCCTTACCCCCTTTATATAAAGTGTCTCAAGGTAAAGGAAAAAATGAGAAAACAGATTACGCTTGGACGGATGAAGAACTTTCTGTTATATTGAAAAATTATGGCAAAAATTATATTATCCAAAGATATAAAGGTTTAGGTGAGATGAACGCTGATCAGCTTTGGGAGACCACTATGGATCCGGATACTAGAACGCTGATTCGAGTGACCCTTGATGACCTTGCACAAGCAGAACGTCGCGTATCCGTCTTGATGGGTAACAAAGTAGATCCAAGAAGAAAATGGATTGAAGAGAATGTGGAATTTTCTTTGGAAGAAGATGGAAGTATTCTGGAATCGACTAACATACTGGAAGAGAATGAACTGAACTCTTAACAGCTAGAAAGGTTTGAAGAACTGAATGTCAGAAGAAAGAGTAGAAATTCAAGAATTGACATTAGAAGATGTTATGGGCGACCGTTTCGGGCGTTATAGTAAATATATCATCCAAGAGCGTGCACTCCCAGATATTAGAGATGGACTAAAGCCCGTTCAGCGTAGGATTCTTTACGCGATGTTCTCGGAAGGGAATACTCAAGATAAAGGCTTTAGAAAATCAGCTAAGACTGTCGGGAATGTTATTGGTAATTATCACCCTCACGGAGACAGTAGTGTTTATGATGCAATGGTAAGACTAAGTCAGTACTGGAAAATGCGTGAGCCTTTAATAGAAATGCATGGAAATAACGGTAGTATGGATGGTGATCCACCAGCAGCTATGCGTTACACGGAAGCACGACTCTCTAAAATTGCGGATGAGTTGCTGGCTGATATAGACAAAGAAACAGTGGAATTCGTACTGAACTTTGATGATACAACACACGAACCGACTGTATTACCTGCTAAATATCCCAACCTCCTTGTGAATGGTGCTACAGGAATCTCAGCAGGTTATGCAACCGATATTCCTCCGCATAATGTAGGGGAAGTCATTGATGCAGCCATCCACTTAATTGGTAAACCTAAAGCATCAACACAAGATTTGATGCAATACATTAAAGGTCCTGATTTTCCAACAGGTGGGATCATACAAGGTGTTGCTGGCCTGACAGCAGCATATGAAACGGGTAAAGGCAAAATCGTGGTTAGATCCAAAACGGAGATTGAAACCGTTCGCGGTGGAAAACAACAAATCGTGATCAATGAGATTCCTTACGAAGTAAACAAAGCGAATATGGTTCGTAAAATGGATGAAATTCGAATCAATCGTAAAATCGAAGGGATTGCAGAGGTACGAGATGAGTCAGATCGTAACGGTTTAAGAATCGTTATTGAATTAAAAAAAGAAACAAATGCAGAAGGTATCTTGACGTACCTATTTAAAAATACAGATCTTCAAATTTCTTACAACTTAAATATGGTTGCCATTGATGAAAGAAGACCTCAACAAGTAGGGTTAAAACAAATCCTGAGTGCTTACTTGGATCATAAGCGCGATGTCATTTTGAAACGTACGCAGTTTTTACTTCGTAAAGATCAAAAAAGAGAACATATCGTTGCTGGATTGATTAAAGCTATTTCCATTCTTGATGACGTCATTAGAGAAATCAGAAACAGTCAAAACAAATCAGATGCAAAAAACAATCTGATTAAGAAATTTGAATTCACTGAAGCTCAGGCCGAAGCGATTGTGAGCTTGCAGTTATATCGTCTGACAAATACAGATATTACACAACTTCAAAAAGAAGAAGCAGAGTTACAGAAGCGCATCAAGCAGTATAGAGAAATTCTTGATAGTGAAGCCAAGTTAAATACTGTGATGAAAAAAGAATTAAAAGAAACGCAGAAAACGTATCGTTCGGATCGTCTGACTTCTATTGAAGAGAAAATTGAAGAGCTGAATGTGGATACGGAAGTTCTAATTGCTGAAGAAGATGTGATTGTTTCCGTAACTAAAGAAGGATATTTGAAACGAACCAGTCTAAGATCATATGGTGCTTCAGAACCTTCAGAGATTGGATTGAGAGAAGGTGACTATCCGGTCTTCGCTGAAAAATTAACGACACTACAGCAAATTCTGATATTCACAACAAAAGGAAATGTCATCAACCGACCCGTTCATGAACTTCCGGATGTTAGATGGAAAGATTTAGGTCACCATATTTCCCAATCCATTACATTGAGCCAAGACGAGAAAGTTCTAGCAGTTTACCATATGAGCGAGTTTAATGAAGCGCACAAATTTGTTCTCATCACCCGAGAAGGTTATATCAAGCAAACGACTGCGAACGAGTATGAAGCGAAAAGAACGTACCGTACGAGATCAGCAAATGGAATCAAGTTGAAATCAGAAACAGATCGATTAGCGGCGGTTTATTACATCGATGATCAAGATACAAGAGACGTTTTCCTAGTCACGAATCTTGGCTTTGGGCTGAAGTATGGTCTAGATGAAGTTTCTGTTGTTGGAGCAAATGCAGTCGGTGTTAAATCAATGGACCTTAAAGAAGATGATTACATTGTTTCAGGTACTGTATTCAAGCGTGACCAAAAACAATCTAATGTACTACTGGTTACCCAGCGTGGGGCAGTCAAGAAAATGAACTTACTGGAATTTGATTCAATTTCAAGAGCTAAGCGTGGGTTGCATGTGCTGAAAGAGTTGAAGAAAAATCCGCACCGAGTTACTTTGATGATAGATGTTCACGATAACAATGAATCTTATACAATCATTACAGATAAACAAAATACCTTTGAGCTAACACCCAAAGCTTACAAAGTGAGCGATCGTTACAACAATGGTTCATTCTTATTAGATGAAACCTCTGATGGCGTTCCGATAGATTTTAAACTCAATCATATCGTTGAGGTAGATACCTCTTCGGATGAAGCAGAAAAGAAAGCTTAATGATCAATTAAAAAAGACGTGCTTATTGAAAAATCATAAGCACGTCTTTTAATTTGTCGTATTATTTGCCGTTATAAGCTTGTTTATATACTTCAGCCAACTCTTTTACAAGAGGTAGTTTCGGGTTCGCTGTTGTACATTGATCTTCAAAAGCACGTTCTGCTAGCTGATCGACTAGTTGATCAAATGCTTTTTTCTCAACGCCATTCTCTTTAATACTCATTGGAATATTCATCTGTTTTGCTAAATCATAAATAGCTGTGACTAAACTATTGACACCTTCTTCAGTTGTAGAAGCGGGTAAGCCGAGTGCTTTGGCAATTTCTGCATACCGTTTATCAGCAATAAAATGTTCATATTTAGGAAATGAAACAAACTTTGTTGGTTTTTTGGCATTATAACGGATAACATGTGGCATTAGAATAGCATTCGCTCTACCATGTGCAATATGGAACTGTGCACCTAGTTTATGCGCCAAGCTATGATTGATACCTAAAAAGGCGTTAGCAAAAGCCATACCGGCTATTGTAGAAGCGTTATGCATTTTTTCCCTAGCTCGTTCATCGCTGCCATCACGGTAAGCTCTTGGAAGATACTCGAAGACAAGTTGTATCGCTTTAATTGCAAGCCCATCAGTATAATCATTTGCCATATTCGATACATATGCTTCTATCGCGTGCGTTAAGACATCCATTCCAGTATCTGCAGTTACGACTTTTGGAACACTCATAACAAATTGTGAGTCAATGATTGCCACATCAGGGGTTAGCTCGTAATCTGCTAGCGGATACTTGATATTGTTTTCATTGTCCGTAATGACTGCGAAAGAAGTGACCTCAGATCCTGTACCAGAAGTTGTTGGAATCGCAACAAATTTTGCTTTTCCACCCAGTTTTGGATATTTATAGACACGTTTCCTAATATCCAGGAATTTTTGTTTCAAGCCGTTGAAGTCAGTGTCTGGGTGTTCGTAAAAAAGCCACATGCCTTTAGCAGCGTCCATAGGTGATCCTCCACCTAATGCAATGACGACATCCGGTTGGAATGCGCGCATAGCTTCTGCACCACGAAGAACCGTTTCTTTAGATGGATCTGGTTCGACATCAGAAAACACTTCGCAGTGAACATAGTCAGGACGTTTTCTTAAATTGTAAAGAACTTTATCTACGTAGCCTAGTTCAACCATCATTGGGTCTGTTACAATAAAAGCTCTTTTGATCTCTGGCATTTTAGACAAATACTGGACAGAATTTTTTTCAAAGTAAATTTTAGGTGGTAATTTGAACCACTGCATATTATTGTTTCGATTCGCACGTTTTTTGATATTGATCAAATGCATTATCCCCACGTTTGTAGAAACAGAGTTCCCACCATAAGAACCACAACCCAGTGTGAGTGAGGGAAGGTAAGCGTTATAGATGTCTCCAATCGCCCCTTGAGAAGAAGGAGCATTAACAATCAGACGGCCAGCTTTCATTCTTCTTTCAAACTGTTCAATCACTGTTTCATCCAGAGAGTGAAGAACAGCTGAGTGTCCCAAACCACCATATGCCAGCATTTCTTCAGCTTTTTTAAGTCCTTCTTCTGTACTATTCACTTTATATGCTGCAAGAACAGGACTAAGTTTTTCTCTAGATAATGGATACTTTTTGCCCACACCTTGTAGTTCGGCAATCAGTATTTTCGTATCTTCTGGAACAAAAACGCCCGCTAGTTTAGCTATGTCATAAGCAGATCTTCCAACCACAACGGCATTTAAGCCACCGTCTTCTGTAACCATAAAGGTTTCAATTGTTTGTCTTTCTTCATTGGATAAGAAGTAGCAATTGTTTTCAGTCATTAACGTTTTAACTTCCGTATAAATTTCTTTATCGATGATAACCGCTTGTTCTGAAGCACAAATCATACCGTTATCAAAAGTTTTTGAGAGAATCAAATCATTAACGGACCTTTTGATATTAGCAGTTTTTTCAATATAACAAGGAACGTTTCCAGCGCCAACTCCTAAGGCTGGTTTTCCTGAACTGTAAGCTGATTTGACCATTTCAGGACCACCTGTAGCTAGAATCGTTGCGACGCCATTATGTTTCATTAATGTCTGTGTTGCTTCCACAGAAGGTGTGTTGACCCATTGTATACAATGCTCAGGAGCACCAGCTTTTACGGCAGCTTCATAAACGGTTTTAGCTGCAGCCACACTGGAACGTTGTGCAGAAGGGTGGAAAGCAAAAATAATCGGGTTTCCTGTTTTGATTGAGATGAGTGATTTAAACATTGTAGTAGAAGTCGGGTTGGTAACCGGTGTTACTCCTGCAATTACGCCAATTGGTTCTGCAATAGAAACCGTACCTTCATGTTTATTTTCTTCAATAATACCAATTGTCCGATCATTTTTAATGCTATGATAAACATATTCTGTTGCAAATAAATTTTTGATGATCTTATCTTCATAGACACCACGTTGAGTTTCTTCAATCGCCATTTTAGCCAAAGACATATGATTGTTTAAACCTGCTAGGGCCATTTGTTTAACAATTTCGTTGATCTGTTCTTGATCGAGCTGAGATAGAGATACGAGTGCTTGTTGAGCATTGTCCACCAACACATCAATCGTACTTTCGACAGTAGGTGTGGGCATTTCTGTTTGTTTGACGGAAACTAATTGAACCATAATTAAAACCTCCATATTTTATGTGAAATTGTGAGCAATAACCGTTAAAAAAAACGCTTTACTTTCCTCTACGTAATTAAGTTTACAGGATCTAGTAAAGTACAGCTTGTTTACAAACTGACTATAGCATATCAATAACAGTAATGGTCAACTAAATTGTGTCTATTTTGTGAATAAAAACACAATAAAAGAATTGGTTCGATTTCCTATTTGAAAAAATAAAAAAATAGTTCAATTATTCACTTGTTAGAAAGATTTAATTGTGATATATTGAGCTTGAAAAAATAGAATATAAAGGAGTCAATATAATGGAAAAACAGGAAGTAGAATCAAAAGGATTTGATCAATTTTGGAAGGGCTTTAAAGGAAATAGTTGGAAAGAAGCTGTTGATGTTAGAGCGTTCATTCAAATGAACTATCTTCCTTACGACGGAGATGACTCATTTCTAGAAGACGCTACTGAAGATACAAAAGCGTTATGGGCTCAAGTAATGGATTTAAATAAACAAGAACTAGAAGCTGGTGGCATGTTAGATATGGACACTGAGGTCGTATCAACCATTACCTCTCACGGTCCAGGGTATTTAGCAAAAGAAAAAGAACAAATCGTTGGATTTCAAACAGAAAAACCTTTTAAACGATCTTTACAACCGTTTGGTGGCATCCGAATGATGGAACAGGCAGCGGAATCTTATGGATTCGAAGTGGATCCAATGCTGTCACATGTCTTTAGAAACTGGACAAAAACACATAATCAAGGTGTATTTGATGCCTATACTCCTGAAATTAAGAATGCCAGAAGAACGGGTGTCATTACGGGATTGCCAGATGCATATGGTCGAGGACGTATTATTGGAGATTATAGACGTGTCGCTTTATATGGCGTCGACTTTTTGATCAGACAAAAAGAAAATGATCGATTAAATTGTGGAAACGGTATGATGAGCGAAAAAGTCATTCGTCAGCGAGAAGAGCTCAGTGACCAGATTAGAGCCTTAGTAGAGTTAAAAGAACTTGGAAATATTTATGGATTTGATTTATCCATACCTGCTCGAAACACAAAAGAAGCTTTCCAATGGCTATACTTAGGCTATTTAGCAGCAATCAAAGAACAAAACGGTGCTGCCATGTCATTAGGGAGAACGTCAACTTTCTTGGATATTTATATTGAAAGAGACTTGAAAGCTGGTTTAATGACCGAAAAAGAAGTTCAAGAACTAGTAGATCACTTTGTTATGAAACTGAGATTAGTGAAATTTTCTCGAACACCAGAGTACAACGAACTATTTTCAGGAGATCCTACTTGGGTAACCGAGTCTATTGGAGGAGTAGGAATAGATGGTCGCCATATGGTCACCAAAAACAGCTACCGCTTCTTGCATACTTTAACAAACTTAGGACCAGCTCCAGAACCAAATTTAACCGTCTTATGGTCAACGAGACTACCAAATGCTTTCAAAGAATATTGTGCAAAAGTTTCGATCGAAAGTAGTGCGGTACAGTATGAAAATGATGATATTATGCGCCAAGAGTGGGGAGATGATTATGGTATTGCCTGCTGTGTCTCTGCAATGCCAATTGGAAAACAAATGCAGTTCTTTGGAGCTAGAGCGAACCTCGCTAAAGCATTACTTTATGCCATTAATGGTGGCGTGGACGAAAAAACAAAGACTCAAGTAGGGCCTAAGTATCAGCCGATTACGAGTGAGGTACTGGACTATGATATCGTTCTTGAAAAATATGATGAGATGCTTGAATGGTTGGCTGGGATGTATATCAATACGTTGAACATCATCCATTATATGCATGATAAATACAGCTACGAGCGGATTGAAATGGCCTTACATGATACAGATGTAGCAAGAACAATGGCGACAGGTATCGCTGGTTTTTCTGTTGCAGTAGACTCTCTTTCTGCCATTAAATACGCCAAGGTTAAAACGATTAGAGATGAACAGGGTTTAGTTACGGATTATGAAATTGAAGGAGATTATCCAAAATACGGAAATAATGACGATCTAGTTGATCAAATCGCTATAAATCTTTTGAAAACCTTTATGAGTAAAGTCAAAAAGCATCCAACTTATCGGGATGCCAAACATACAACCTCTATATTGACGATTACTTCAAACGTTGTATACGGTAAAAAGACTGGTAACACACCGGATGGTAGACGAGAAGGCGTTCCTTTTGCTCCAGGCGCTAATCCATTGCACGGTAGAGATTCAAATGGAGCATTAGCGAGTTTGAATTCAGTGGCTAAACTTCCTTATTCAGAATCACTTGATGGAATTTCTAATACCTTTTCAATCGTTCCAAAAGCTCTTGGAAAAGAAGAAGATACTCAACGCAAAAATTTGGCTATGATGCTAGATGGGTATGTTAAAAAAGGCGGACACCATTTGAACGTGAATGCTTTAAATCGCAAAACGTTAGAAGACGCTATGGAGCATCCAGAAGAATACCCGCAACTGACAATAAGAGTTTCAGGTTATGCAGTGAATTTCGTGAAATTGACAAGAGAGCAGCAGTTGGATGTTTTAAGTAGAACATTCCACGAAACGATGTAAGGACATTCAGAGTAAATGGAGGAATGATGATGACAGAATCAGCAGTAGGATACGTACACTCAACAGAAAGTTTTGGATCCGTTGACGGTCCAGGTATTCGTTTCATTATTTTTATGCAAGGATGTCGGATGCGCTGTGAGTTCTGTCATAATCCGGATACTTGGAATATGGGTGGCGGTACACCTTATACAGCAGAAGAAATGATGGTAAAGGCTTTAGATTATAGAGAATACTGGGGAGAAGAAGGTGGCATCACAGTAAGTGGTGGGGAACCACTTTTGCATATTGATTTTTTAATTGAGTTTTTTAAATTAGCTAAAGCAGAAGGCGTTCACGTTTCACTCGACACGTGTGGTCAACCATTCACTTATGACGAACCGTTTTTTAGCCGATTCGAAGAATTAATGGTCTATACAGATCTTGTCTTGATGGATGTAAAGCATATTAATAATGATATTCATAAAAAGTATACGATGCACTCCAATGAAAGTATTTTAAATATGGCCCAGTATTTATCCACACGAGGCATTCCTATGTGGCTCAGACATGTACTGGTTCCAGAACGTTCTGATTACGATGAGCATTTAGAGCAATTAAATCTTTTTATTGAAAAACTTGAAAGTGTAGAAAAGGTAGAAGTGCTTCCTTATCACAGACTTGGTGTTTACAAGTATAAGGAGTTGGGTATTCCTTATAAACTGGAAAATATTGATCCACCGACAGCCGAAAGAGTCGCCAATGCGAATCGGATATTGCAGACACATAAGTATAAGTAATGAACTACTTTAGAGTAGAACGGATCGAACAATCCTCTTAAATGACTTAGGATGTTTCGAATGGTTCTGCTCTTTTACGTTTCAAGATTGAATTTTGACTAAAAATCCTATATTCTTAAAGTATAAATGATTTAAAAGGAGATTTTTAAATGAGTGAAATTTTTGTTTTTGGACATAAAAGTCCTGATACAGACGCTGTAACATCTGCGATCAGCTTCAGTTACTTGCAAAACCAGCTTGGTTTGGATACTAAACCTGTAGCGCTGGGTACTATTACGGACGAAACGTCTTATGCGCTAGATTATTTCAATGTTGATCATCCAAAAGTGGTAACGACCGTTTCAAACGAAGTGAAACAAGTTATGTTAGTAGATCATAATGAAGCGCAACAAAGCGCGGATGATATTGATCAAGTTGAAGTGTTATCTGTGGTAGATCATCATAGAATCGCTAACTTCCAAACAGCGAACCCTCTTTATTACCGTGCAGAGCCAGTGGGGTGTACAAATACAATCATCTTCAAGATGTTCAATGAAAAAAATGTTGAAATTCCAAAAGAGATTGCGGGTCTTATGCTTTCAGCAATCATTTCGGATACTTTATTGCTTAAATCACCTACCTGTACAGAAGAAGATGTTACGGCTGCAAAAGAATTAGCGGTCATTGCAGATGTGGATCTTGAAATTTATGGCGTAGAGTTATTAAAAGCCGGTACAAAAACAAGCGATAAATCTGAACAGGAACTACTAGATGCAGATGCCAAGACATTCCCGATGGGAGACAAAAATGTCAGAATCGGTCAAGTAAATGTGGTAGATGTTCAAGAAATCATTGATAGAAAAGACGCGTTACTTGAAGCAATGAAAAAACAAAGTGAAGCAGAAAACTATGATGTATTCTTATTACTGATCACAAATGTGCTTGAAAATGATTCGACCGCAATTCTTTATGGCCCATATGAGCAAGAAGTTACTGAAGCGTTAGCGACAACAGTTAATGACAATGTATTATTCTTAGAAGGCGTTGTTTCACGTAAAAAACAAGTTGTCCCTCAGTTAACCGCTAAATTTCAATAAATAAAGGATATAGAAAAACCCCAACGATGTGGTTAGGCACAATGTTGGGGTTTTTGACTGTTCTTAAAAAGTAACTGAAGAATACCCTTAATAAAAAGTTTGTGATTTTATATCAATAAAATCTGTCTAGATACTCTTTTCCTCACAAACCATTTAGATTGTGAAATATAATCAATGTAATACTTTTGAATGCTTTGTCATTCTGAGAGTGGAATATCGTTTATCTTAAAAGTTTGATGATTTAAGGTAGCCATCTGTTCTGAAAAAGCGCCGACCCCTTTATGTGCGAAGTCATCTAATTTCAGTGCATCGTTATATAAATAAACCCGATTTCCGATTGTAACGGAAGCATCCACCTTGACCATCAAATGGCTCATCATTAAAACGGCTATTGGAAAAGACTTATGGTTGATTATTACTTCATGTTTTGAGCGCGTTCTTAAAATACCGTTACCGTATCCAATATCACAAATAGCTAGTAGCGTATCTTCTTCAGCAACAAAAGCCGCTGAATAACCGGCTGACTGCCCTTTGGGAACAAAAACAACCTCTTTAACTGAAGCACTTACTTCAATAGTTTGTGAAGCCAACGATTCTGGTAAATCATAATAGGGGCGTGCGCCATAAGCGATAGCGCCAGCTCTAATATGTGTATGCTGATCAAAAAGACCCTCTCTCAAATAAGAAGCACTATTTTGAGCGTGAATAAAGGTCAAAGTATCCAAGTAAGGTTCTAAGACCGTTAAAACATTGGACCAGTTTTCTTTTTCAATCTCGTAGCGTTCGTCAGATAGTTCATCCGCAAAGGCAAAATGAGTCCAAATACCTGTAATCGTTAAAAACTGATCATCAAAGATTGCTTTCATTTCTTCAGCGGTATCAAATCCAAATCGGTTCAGAAGGTTTTTAAATACCAAGTGAATTTTAATACCTTCTAAGTGTTCTTTATACTGATGATAAAAGGCTACATTCGGTAAGGTCAGACTAATATCGTGTTCGCGCAATACATCAAATTCAGTTGAAGGGTCTAGCAGTAAAACGGTGATTTGGTCATCTTGTTTTCTCAGCCAAACGGCTTCTTCTAGATTAGTTGTAGCGTAACTTCTGATTCCGGCTTTGTAGAAAACTTTATAAGCGCGTTCCATACCAAAATTATAGGCGTTATTCTTTACAACTACGATCAGATTTTGTTTCTCTTGTAGAGAACGCGCTTGCTTGAACAACCTCTGTTGATTGAACGTTAATGTCGCTGACATAGTTATTCTCCTAAATGATTTAATATTTCCTGAAAGTACTGAACCCCATAAACGAGGACTGATTCATCAAAATTAAAAGTCGAAGTATGCAGCCCGCTAGTATAACCTTTGGCTGTATTTTTAATCCCTAAAAAGGCAAAATTTGTTTGTGTGACTGTAGAGTAAAATGAAAAATCTTCTCCAAATAAATAGGGTTTGGCCTTCAGTGATAAAGCTAATCCTGCTGAAGCTGCACTTTTTTCAACTAAGTCTAAAAGAGAAGATGGATTGATTACAGGAGGATAGCCTTCCGCAATAGATAAAGTGGAGGTGGTGCCAAAGATTTGGTCATTGCTTTCAACAATTGCATTCAATTGACTTTTGATAACTTCAAGGTCTTCCGGACTATACGTACGGATCGTCCCTTCAAGGTAGCCGTTACTAGCCACGGTATTGATAGCTTCTCCAGCATCCATTTTTCCGATATGGATGACATTTTGATTCAAACCAGACAATTGATACTGTTGGATCTGAGCAATCTGGTTCACGATATTTGAAAGTGCTCCTAAAGCATTGGCGCCTGTTTCTTTTTCAGCAACGTGGGCAGATCTTCCTTTAATGCGAATGCGGTATTCTGTAGCGCTCGCCGTAAGCGGGCCTTCTTTGGTTAAGAGTACGCCTTCATCAGTGTCTGGTCCCAGATGCACTCCAAACAAGGCTTCAAGGTTATAGTCTTCAAAAGGGAAAGCTTTTATGAGAGCATTGGCTCCAGCATTCGATTCCTCAGAAGGTTGAAAGATGAGTAAAACATTATGCTTCAATTGATTTGAGTTTTGTTGAGCTTTACACCATTCAGCAAATGTCAATAAAATAGATGCATGCCCATCATGACCACAAGCATGCATCGCCAGTGGATGAGTTGACTCAAAGGGCACTCCCGTTTCTTCAATGATCGGTAGAGCATCAATATCCGCTCGGAATCCAATGGTTTTGTCAGAATTTCCTTTTAAGTAAACGACGGTTGCGGTTTCTAAAGGGGATAGATACTCAATAGATAATTTTTCTAACTCTGAGCGAATATACTCTGTGGTTTTATATTCTTGAAAAGATAATTCAGGAATTTGATGCAAGGCTCTTCGGTGAGTCGTAACGCGCGTTTCATAATCCATTATTTAAATACTCCTTCAAATTCAGTATAAAGATAAGACGAAAGCGAAATCCAAAAAGAATTTCGCTCGGCATACCTATTAGTCCAGGTTACGTAAGGCAGAAACAATATCGATCTTGCTAGCTTCTACATCGCTTGATTTTTTGATGACTCTAGCAGGAACACCTGCTACAACCGTATTTTCTGGTACATCTTCAGTAACGATTGCACCAGCAGCGACCACCGCACCTTTTTTTACTGTAACGCCTTCAAGAACAACGGCATTAGCACCAATCAAAACGTTGTCTTCAATCACAACAGGTTTGGCACTAGCCGGTTCAATAACACCAGACAACACGGCGCCAGCACCAACGTGTACATTTTTCCCAGTTGTTGCGCGTCCACCAAGGACAGCACCCATATCAATCATGGTTCCTTCGCCAACGATCGCGCCAATATTAATCACAGCACCCATCATAATAACGGCATTGTCTCCAATCACAGCGTGTTCTCGGATAAACGAACCCGGTTCAATACGTGCATTCACTTCAGAAGCATCTAAAAGCGGAATGGCTGAATTTCTTCTGTCTTGTTCCAGTACATGATCAATTAAAGCTTCTTTGTTATCCACAAAAAAGTTTTTCCAGTCTTTAAGATCAGTGAAAATGGTATAACTATCTTTATTTCCAAACACTCTAAACGTATCTGGGAAATCCGATTTAGATAAAGAGGTGTTTACGTAAATTTTTACAGGAGTCGTTTTTGTCGACTCACTAATGTACTGGATAATTTCTTGAGCTGAAAATTCCTTCATAAATTTATTCTCCTAAGTTATGGTACGTGTAGTAACCATTTGATTTATGTTGTAAAGCAGTAGCAACTGTTAAAGCGCCACTTGCGAAAATGTCTTTTGATTGAGCGGAGTGCTTGATAGAAATCACTTCATCATGACCTGCATAGATGACTTCATGTTCGCCAACAATGGTTCCGCCGCGAATAGAAGAGATACCGATTTCTTTTGGATCTCGTTTCTCAGATTTCTCATGACGATCGTAGACTGGCTGTGCAGCGGGTTTGGCGCTCTCAACGATTGCATCATACAGCTTAACCAAGGTACCGCTTGGAGCATCCACTTTTTGATTATGATGCTTCTCGATCATCTCAATATCGAATTGTTCAAGTAGTGGGCTAGCATATTTAATGATTTCAGTCAGGATATGCACACCATAACTCATATTGGCACTAAAGAAGACCGGTTGTGTTTGTGCTTTTTTTTGCATCAATTCAGTCAGACGATCTTTTTCGCCGGTTGTTGCTATGACAAGAGGTGCAGTGATAGATGATTCCAATAAAGCGGTTGTGAGCACTGGATGAGAAAAATCAATGACGACATCGACTTTAGGCAAAGTGTCATCGAAGGTTGAAAACACTGAATATTGATTCGCTTTTTCATCAGGTGTAACTACACCAGCAATCGTGTGTCCTTGTTCTTCTGCGAGTGCTGCGACACGCTGATTCATTGCGCCGTATCCAACTAATAATATATCCATCTATATACTTTCTCCTTTTAAATGACGGAAAACTTCGATAATAGAAGCCTGATCCATTTCTTCAAGTGGGACAAGCGGGAGTCTAACCTCGTATTGACCGAATCCTAGAAAACTTGTTAAGACTTTGATGGGAATTGGATTGACATCAATACCCAACACTTCAACGACTGGATGTAGTTCTCTATAAATTAAATTCGCTTTAGCGATATCAGTCTTAACCGTTTCAAACATCATTTGATACTCACTAGGCAATACGTTGGCAGCGACAGAGATCAAGCCATGTCCACCTTGAGCAAAGAAAGGAAGCGCAAGATCATCGTTTCCGCCGTAAAAAGCAAACGAGTCATTCACAACAGCTTGCAAGCGACTCAAGTGCGTCAAGTCTCCTGTTGCATCTTTAAGACCAACGATATTTGGATGTTCCGCAAGTACTTGCAAAGTTTCAGGTTGAATCGTCATACCGGTACGCGCTGGGACATCATACAAGATGATTGGAATATTAACCGCATCCGCAATAGCCGTGAAATGTGCCACTAATCCTCTTTGGCTTGTTTTATTGTAGTAAGGAGTTATGACGAGTAATCCGTCGACACCGAGTTCTTCTGCTTTTTTAGATGCATCGATACTTGCTTTCGTATTATTTGAGCCAGTTCCGGCGATAACCGGGATCTGTCCATCAGAAACCTCAAGCGCAACGTTCAGCAAGTTCAATTTTTCTTCGGTTGAAAGCGTGGATCCTTCACCTGTAGTACCATTTACAATCAGACTCTGAATCTGATTATCTTTCAAAAACGTTAAATGTTTTCGGAACTGTTCATAATCAACGGCATTTTCCGTAAAGGGTGTAGTAACGGCAGCGCCAATTCCTGTAAATAGGTGAGACATAATGTGTTTCTCCTCTCAGTTCGTTAATTGTTGTAAAATCTGCACGGCATTTAGTGCAGCACCTTTTAAAATATTATCGCTGACTGTCCAGACATGATAGGTGTTTTCAAGGCTGTCGTCTTTTCGAATCCGTCCAACAAAAATGCCTTCTTCACCACCCGCATTGACAGGCATCGGATAACGGTTGTTGCTTGGATCATCCACTAACGTAACGTAGGGACTTTCTTCAAACAACTGCTGGATGTCTTGAACCGTTGTTTCTTTTGTCAGTGTAACATTGATGGCGACCGAGTGTGCACTCGTAACGGGTACACGTACACAAGTGGCCGTTACAGGAAGGGCAGGAAGACTCAAGATTTTTCTCGTTTCTTCAATCATCTTGACTTCTTCTTTTGTGTAGCCGTCTTCTTGGAAAACATCAATATGTGGTAAGACGTTATTATAAATTGGATGCGGGTAATTCAATGGTTCTTTCCCTTGTTCACCGCGCCTCAAGTCTTCGATGCCTTTCCAACCAGATCCGGACACAGATTGATAAGTCGTATAAGCAACCCGTTCAATACCGAAGGCATCTAGTAAGATTTTCAATGGACCTACAGACTGTATGGTTGAACAATTTGGATTGGCGATAATCTTTCTATCCAGTACAGGAGGGTTTACTTCAGGAACCACTAAAGAAATTTCTGGATCCATTCTCCAAGCACTTGAATTATCAATCACAACGGCACCATGTTGTTCAAAAAGAGGAGAGAAGGTTAAACTCGTTTCTCCACCCGCTGACATTAAAACATAATCAAAAGGACCCATTGTTTTGTCTTCGGTCAGTTCTTCAACGACCAATTCTTTGTCTTTGAAGCCTACTTTAGTTCCCGCTGAGCGAGCAGAAGAGAATAAGGTTAACTGTTCAATAGGAATGTTTTTTTCTTCTAGCAAGCGAAGCATCGTGCTACCAACTAATCCTGTAGCACCGACTACGGCAATTTTATACATAAGGACTTCCTTTCTAATGGAAATAAATTATAGATCAAATTTCTCGCAAAGCAATTTTGTGGCTTTTTCACCGTTGGTTTCATCAATTACACAAGAAACACTAATTTCAGAAGTAGTCACCTGGTAGTAGGTGATGTCAGACTCAATCAATGTTCTAAAAATTTGAGAGGCAACACCAGACATATCTCTCATTCCTGCACCAATAACAGAGATTTTGGCATAATGATCAACGATGCTGACTGTCAAATCATGATAATGACCTTTCAACTGATCAAAAACTTGCACGAGCTGACGTTCATCGGAATCTTTAGCAGTGAAGGATAACTGCATACCGTCTTGATTTCTAATTTGAGAAATCATATCGATATTGATTTCTTCTTTTTCTAGTTCAACAAAAATATCATTCAATAACTGAGCACCGTTAGAGGGGTCCGTTAAGGTTACATGAGCCATATTCTTATCCAACGCAACGCCAGTGACGGCTTTGTGTTCAAGTATTTGTTCATTCGGCACGATCCAGGTTCCTTTCTCTTTAGAGAGTGTTTTAGCAAGATAAAGCTTTATCCCGTTATTGTTCGCCAGTTCTACGCTTCTCGTTTCTAGTACACCTGCACCAAGTGCAGACATTTCCATCATCTCTTCATAGGAAATCTTATCCCAACGTTTTGCATTCGGGAAAATTCTAGGATCGGTACTATAGACACCTGTAACATCTGTATAGATTTCACAAGTTGTTTCCAAAGCCGCAGCCAATGCAACGGCTGTTGTGTCTGAACCTCCTCGTCCTAATGTTGTAAGTTCGCCTTCTTTATTAAAGCCTTGAAAGCCAGCAACTATAACGACCCTATTGGTTTCAAATAATTGGTCGAACAAATCCGTTTTGATTGAAGAAATCTTACTTTTTAGATGATGCCCAATGGTTTCGATGCCCGCTTGGTAACCTGTTAGTGGTTTAGCTTTAACGTCCAAATCATTCAGAGTGATCGAAAGATAAGAAATGGTTTGTTGTTCACCGGTTGTTAGGAGCATAGCGAGATCTTGATCATTTGGTTTCGATGTAATTTGCCCAACGTTGCGTAGCAAGTCATCGGTTGTTTTGCCCATAGCGGATACAACGACAACCAGTTGCTCTCCTTGGTCGGTTCGTTCTTTAAGATGTAGGGCGATTTCTTTGATTTTCGGTAGATCAGAAACACTTGATCCACCAAATTTTAATACGCTTCTTTTCATGGCTATCCTTTCCAAACTTAGTGAGACTGCCTTTGAAAGTAACAAGAGTATACAAAAAGGACAAGTCGAAGTACCGACTTGTCCTAAAGAATCTATATACAAGCGGAAGCACTCCGTAAAGTAGATTACCTATTCAATTATTAGGTGTCTACTTATATTCATACGGCAGTCTGCATATTCTTCATATGCAGCCCAACAGTTAATCTTACTGTAAAGATCAACCATTTCGGCAGATTTCCCTTTCATTATCAAGAACTTACAGGTTCTATGGTTGATAACTACTTTTGATCTCTGCGCCTCATCCAGTCATTCAGTTTTAATGTGTTATTTGCATATAACCTTATCAAAAATGCAAAAGAATGTAAACAAATTTCTTTTAGAAGTTTAAATCCTTCTTCGACTTAAGGAAAAGTGAATAGCTATTGATTAAATTTTTACTAGATCATTGTTATACTAAATTGGAAACGACTAAAGGAGGTTCTATAGAAATGAAGCAGAAGATTCAATTACCTAGTGGACAAAATGTATTGAATTTAGGACAAGGAACTTGGAGATTAGGAGAAGATCCTTCCAAGCGTCAACAAGAAATCGAAGCCCTATGTGCTGGTATTGACAGAGGCCTGACCTTGATCGATACAGCTGAAATGTATGGGGACGGTGACTCAGAGGAGTTAGTAGGAGAAGCGATAGCGCCCTACAATAGAGAAGAATTATTTCTAGTGTCAAAAGTATATCCACAAAATGCCGGAAATCCTGATATGTTTGAAGCATGTGAACAAACGCTAAACCGTTTAGGTGTGGACTCACTGGATTTGTATCTTTTACACTGGCGAGGGCGTGTACCGCTTCAAGAAACGATTGATTGTTTTGAAGAACTGAAGCGTCAAGGCAAAATCAAACATTGGGGCGTTTCCAACTTCGATTTGGAAGATATGCAAGAATTACTCGCTCTAAAAGGCGGCGAGAACTGCCAAACCAACCAAGTACTTTACCACTTAGCGTCTAGAGGCATAGAAGTTGTTCTAACGAACTATCTTAAAGAAAAAGGCATTCCAATCATGGCTTACTGTCCGGTGATTGGTCAGGAACCTGATCTGAAAGACCTTGTGTATAGTAACCAAACCGTAAAAGAAATCGCTGAAGCGCATAATATTTCGATCATTCAGCTCTTGCTGGCTTTTGTGATGCAACAAGACAACATTATTGCGATTCCAAAAGCCAGTAGTGAGAAACATGTCCAGTTGAACGCAGATGTACTGGATATCGTTTTATCTGAAGAAGACATGTTAAGACTGGATGCAGCTTTTCCAGTTCCAGATCAACGCGTACCATTGAGTGTACAATAATTTTAAGGAGTGAAGAGATGGTAGCTAATTTGAAATACAATACACACACTATGCCAAAATCAAAGGCCCATTCTGAAGGTATGAAAACAATACAGGCCGATATAAGAAACGTGCGTGGATCAATCATAAAAGAAGATAGAATTTATCAACGCAAGAAGGATCGCAATCTCCGAATCAGGATGGTTTATCCGGACGCTATAAATATCCAGAAACCTTTCCCGCTTTTAATACACGTGCAAGGATCAGCTTGGTTCGAACAAGATTTAAATGGGAAAATTCTGGACTTTAAATCGCTCATACTAGCAGGGTATGCATTAGCGATTGTTGAATATGTGCCACTTCCAGATGCTGTTTTTCCTAGTCAAGTAGAGGACATTAAAATGGCCATCCGTTATCTTGATAGTCATGCAAAAGAAATGGACTTGGATCCAGACAAATTCATTATAAGTGGAGACTCAAGCGGGGGCCATACTGCGCTGATGGCTTGGGCTACTTGGAACAGTCAGCAATTGGATGCAGCCAATACTGACTTACCAGACCTGAAAGCCTGTATTGATCTTTATGGCGTTTATGACTTTGTTACGATTACAAAGCAGACTTCAGCAACAGATCATACTCAGCCAACTAGTCCTGATGGTTTATTAATTGGAGGAAAAGCGCCAGATGAGTACCCAGAGGACGCAAAAAGAGCTTCAGTACCTTATTACTTGAAGGATTCAAATATTCTAGCGCCTTTATTGATTATTCATGGAAATAAAGATACCCTTGTCCCGTTCGAGCAAAGTGTAGAACTCTATGACTTCTGCAAGCAGAAAAACATTCAAGCGGACTTTTATTGTGTGGATGGTGCGGACCATGGTGGACCGACTTTTTATACTAGTGAAGTCATTCAAATTATACTGGACTTTATGAATAAATGTTTGAAATAATGTAATGATTAAAGCAGTATTCCTGAAATAAGGAGTATTGCTTTTTTAATTAAAATAATATTAAAAAACGGTTTTAATTAAAATCAATTTTTAATATAATGAGATGAGTGTATTAGTACTAGAATAAAGGTGGGGTTCAATGAGAGAATACTTGAGGTTTGAAGTCGAATTGTTCGTAAGAGACCGAAAGAATGGCTTTTTGTTTTTGGGCATAGCGATTTTCTTAATCGGTTTACTGTTTTACATACCGTACCAACAGGTGAATGACATTTATAATAAGACACAAAATGAACTACATACCGTTAGAAATGCTATTTCTAGTTTTCCCGTACATATTGTAGAAGAAAATCCCGGTAAATATCCTGTTTATGAGGATGTTTTGAAAGAGTCACAACTGATTGGGAGTCAGGAGGTTGCTTTGACCTTTTACGATGACTTGAATGAATATACCTCTATTGGGCTGGAGCTAGCACAATCAAGAATTCAAGCACACGAAAAAGGATATGAATCGTTTAATCAGAATTTCTTTGTCCCACTAGAGCAATCTTTGAGAGAGTCCGTCTATTATCAAGCACTAAAAGATCAGAACCAAACAATCGAAAGAGATGCACAAAGTAGCTCGACATATTTAGTCCTAAGCATCACGGCATTCAGTAGTGTGTTTTTTATCTTTTTACTTTTATTGACAAGTGATATTCTGACAAAAGATGATGCACATCACACCATCATTCAAGCCTATCCTATCAATGCAAGTCAACGACTGCTTGGAAAGCTAGTGGTTTATCTAGTTACCACGATAATAGTATTAACCGGTTTATTCGGTTTAGCCTATATAGGTTCGCTCATTCCGTTCGATGCAGGATCGATGCAGTACCCAAGAGTCATTTATTCAGTATCAGGCTATGAGGCAGTATCAACAGGTCAATTTATTTTTAGAAGCTTGTTGATTTCTACAGTTTTCATCATCCACACGGTTTTACTAGCGGCCATTTTGAATACTTTCTTAAAAAATCGTTACCTGACGTTGTTCTCTGGTAGTAGTTTTCTGCTGATCAGCTTCTTGTTTTCCAGAGAATGGACCATCTTAGCCTATACGCCAATCAGTTATCTAAATCCAATAGCCGTTTTAACTGGGACAGCCAAAGAGAATTTCAGTCAAAGTGGGATTGTTTACTCTAGGGCAATACTCATTTACTCTCTATGGAGTCTAATCTATCTGATCATACTATCCATTTATTTTTCTAAAAAACATCGACTATCAACCAGTCATAAGGAGGGAGGAGAATGAGGGCTTATTATTTCTTTGAATTGAACAGCATCATTCGCAATAAAAAGAATCTTGCGGCGATCATTCTTTTGCTGATTACGACACTGTATTATGTATTTGTGATTGAACCGAATTATCAACCTGATGAAAGAGTAGATGCAGTAGGGATACAACAAGACTATGATGAGATGAGTCATTGGTTAGAAAACTACAGAGGAGAAGGCATCAGTTCAGGAGCGGCATTTGCTTTAAGTTATTTTCCACCACTTGTTGAACTTAATGAAATGCGTTTAGATGCATTGGATCGAGAAGACTATGCTTTTTATACTGGGGCGACAGCTAAATGGTATCAGTACGAGGACCAGTGGATCTTTTCAAGTCCAGAGTTTCTTTCTTATAATACGGCTTATTATGGGATAGATCAGCAGTACCCATTACAAGAAGGTCGCTATTGGTATTTGAACACTGCTACACGCTATAGTGCTTATGTAGATAAAGGGACAAGGATCACACCAGCTGTTCTTGAAGAACGTACAGCTCTACAGACAGGCGTTCGAGCATGGAATTCAAGTATCGTACCCGTTGCATTGATTGGTTTAGTGGTGATTTTCTCTATTGATATCGTAACAAAGGACCGCAATCACCTCTCCTTAGTTAGAAGTTTTCCTTTGTCATTCGAGCAAAAACTATGGGTAAAGACAGCTGTAGTATTGACAGCTTTCAGTATCGTCAGTTTATCGTTCTTTTTGATTGGGCTAAGTATAGTTGCTCTAAAAGAAGGTTTTGGAAGTTTCTCAATCCCCGTAACCGTGTTTAATGGTCCTATACTGCTTGAAGAAAACTTCTATATCATTTCAATCGGTCTATTCTATTTACAAGCCATCTGCTTGATGCTCGCAATCGCGTATCTATTCACGCGCTTTATCATCTTATGTAGTTTGCTACTTAAAAACGAATATTTCAATCTATTAGTCGGACTCGCAGTGATATTCACAGAAAGGCTCTATTATATAAGAGGCATTGGGTACTTTTCAAATGTCGATCTATTCCCCTCAACCTTTTTTCGAGTAGGAGAAGTTTTATCGGGTTATCAGAATCATTTATACAATTCATCAGTGATTTCTTTTGAAATAGGGATCGCATCAATAGTTGCAGCGATAGTTGTTGTGGAGATCTTATTGTTCCTGGTTAGTCGGTTCAAGAGGGTCAGAGCGATTATTTAAGGTTAGGAGGATGCAGGATATGCTTAAGATCAATCAAGTGTTCAAGTCTTTTGGAGAAAAAGACATTTTAAAAGAAGTTAGTTTTGAAGCTCACAAAGGAGAAATCATTGGACTCGTTGCACCGAACGGAACAGGCAAGTCCACTTTACTGAATATTATTATGAATTTTCTTACGCCAGATGCAGGGGAGATAACCATTTTAGATCAGTATGGCTATCGGTCTAAAAAGCAGGAAATTAAGATGCACCAGTACCTGTCCTTTTTACCTGAATTAAATGATTTGTATGCAGAACTCAGCGGATATGAACATATGAAGTTGTATGCAAAAATGTGGAAAGGGAAGGTATCTAGTATAGACGACATCATCGAATCCTTAAACATGACGCATTACGTTAAAAAGCCGGTAGGAACTTATTCTCTTGGGATGCGCCAAAGGTTAGCTTTTGCGATGCTGCTTGCTGCGGATACAGATATCATGCTTATGGATGAAGTGATGAACGGGCTTGATCCCGATAATGTAACATTATTGACGAATGAACTGATTGAGTTAAAAAGGCGAGGAAAAGTCATTTTGATTGCGTCACATTTACTAGATAACTTGGATCTGTATGCTGATCGGATTCTATTCTTTAAAGATGGTCATATCTTGCTAGAGACAAGGGAAGAAGAAACAGAAAAATATATTAAAGTACATTTGGATAAAGAAAAGTATGAAGAACTAAAAATAATAAAAGACTTTCCAGAAAACACTCAGTATATCGCTGGAAAAATTGTAGCAATCCCATTAAAATCTCTTGAAAAAAGCGAAATCAGTGATTGGATTCAGTTCTTTATTGATCAAAATATATTAAATGTTACAATTGGTCAAATAGGAACAGCAGAATGGTACGAGGAATTTTATAACCAATAGATTTAGAGATTAATAAACATAGATAAGATGATGTTAGCCCCCAAATAGCGCCTGTAGAACTAAAAAACTATGATTCATTTAGGAGAGCTTTAGTAATGATTGGTCATCCAAAAAAGAATAAAGAAGAAAAGTTCCGTAGAATTGAGTTAAGTGAGGAAGAGGAAACCGAACTTTATGGAAGTAAAGGCTTCTCATGTGCAGGAGGCTTTGCACTCGTTTTTCTCATTATTGTGGTTTTCATACTAGTAATCATTGGATTGCTTTACTTTTCAACGAGATTCGACGTAGATCTTCTTAAATTGTTTGAGTAAAGTGATAATCTTAAGAAATAAGTGATTGGGATAGATAAAACGTTGTCTTTAATTTGTGTTCTCATTAATTCTGAAAGGAATGTTTGCAAAATGACAAAAAAAAGAAATTGGGTTTATATTATAGTCATGCCAATAGTAATCGTTACGATATTTGAGTTTATACCAACTGAACATTTAAATACACTTCCGAGGATTCTATTGGGTGGTTTGATTGGATTTTTAGTAAGTATGATATTAGAATTTTTCTTTAAAGAAAAAGAGGGTGACCAATGAGTGTGAATAAAGTTTTAAGAGAATTTAAGGATATATCCAATTTGAAAAGTACTTGTACTGAATCTGAACAAACCAATCATAAACCTTTTAGAAAAAAGTTCATCTATATTCTAGGAGCAATTTTTGGGTTTTTAGCATTTACTATGGGTATGACTTATATTGAAGAGTCAGACGTATTTATATTCGTTGGTATAATGGGAATGATGATTATGATGTATTCAATTCGAAAATTGGTTGAGGAGATGATGAATTGAAAATTCGATGGAGGTTTTTATGTACCTACGTAAAACAAGGTTAGAAGACGCAGAGCAAGTTGCTAGAGTCCAGGTTGAGAGCTGGAGAAGTACATATAACGGAATTGTACCTGAAAAATTTCTAAATAAGATGAATTACGATTTCTATACAAATAGGTTTCAAACTTATTTTTCTGAAAACAGTCCCATTAGTTATGTAGCTATAAACGATAGCAATCAAATCGTAGGATTCATTACTGGCGGTCGAAACCGACTAGTAAAAGCACATCCAGAATACGACTGTGAACTTCACGCGATATACATACTTGAAGCATATCAAGGAAATCAATTAGGTAAAAAACTTGTGAGTCATTTAATGGATGATTTGTTAAGACTGAATCATAAGAAAATGCTTGTACAAGTATTAGCAGCCAACAAAGCTATAAAGTTCTATGAAAAACTTGGCGGAAAATATTTAAACTCAAAACAATTATTGATTTCTGGAAAAAATTTGGAAGAATCCATATTAGCTTGGGATGATATTTCAAAAGCTCAAGTAGATTAATATAAGGATTAAATAGTCTAGATTGAATTTCAATCTAGACCGATTGAGAAGAGACTTTATTTCATATAATCTACTTTGTATAATATATATTATGTAAACTAATTTATAAAATCAAAAGTCTATACTCTAAATTACTACCGTAATATTAAATACCCTATTTTTTTGATTATTTAGTCTTTTTTTAAAGCATGTTTATTTTAGATTCTCTACTCAGATATGTTTTCGAATACTTTTTACAAGAAGAATTTTAGAATGAACAGCTTATTAGATAATGCTTTAGATTCTTGAAGAAATCTAGATAGATTATCACTTAACTTCTCATATCTTTGCAAACTTCACGTTGAATTTTGAGTACTTTATATTTGCTATTCGATTATTCAATTCAATCCGTATAAATAAAAAACTTCATTTTTATAGATTTATAATTTGTATATGAATTAAAAAATGATTGTGTCAATTACAGATGAATTTGTCATTAAACGAAATCACACGTCATATTTTATTTTCAAGCTAGTTAATGAATACGTTTTTTGTTTCAATATACCTTAAAACGGTTAATCTTTAAGATGAATCACTGGATACTAACATTTTAGTAAGTACCTAAATAAAAAGTGCGTACTTACATCATTTTGAATGAATCATTATAATAAATATAAATATAAAGGAGGATTCAAATGAAAACATTAGTAATTGTTGCGCATCCATCGATTGAGACTTCTATTGTCAACAGCGCATGGGTTAAAGAAATAGAACAGTATCCTGACTTGTTTACTGTACATGAGTTATCAAAAGAATATCCTGACCACGTAATAGATGTCCAGAAAGAACAAGCCCTTATCGCTTCACATGGAAATTTGGTTTTGCAATTTCCAATACAATGGTTCAACGCCCCTCCTATTCTCAAACAATGGTTAGACGACGTTTTTATAGATGGCTGGGCATTTGGAGAATCAGGTTCACATTTAAAAGATCGAAAATTAACTTTAGCTGTTTCTGTAGGCAGTGAACGAATGGATTATGAAAAAAAAGGAAGATATCAATATACTTTAAAGGATATCTTAGCCCCCTTTGAAGTGACCGCAAAATATTGTAAGGCAGACTATCAACCGTTTTTCGCTTTTTACGGAACGAGTTTTAGTACCCAGGACGAAATTAATGCAAGCGCTAAAGACTATATCCATTTTCTTAAGAAATCACTTGAAAGCAAATATACCTGTAGTTCATATGCTTAATTTTTAGCTAGTCTTTGTTCGTTTTCTCCCCACTCGCACATTGAGTTGATTACAGGCATTAATGATTTTCCGCGTTCGGTTAGTGAGTATTCAACTTTTGGAGGTATCTGAGGAAATTCAACTCTATTAACCAACTGATCTTTTTCTAATTCTTTCAGCATACAGCTCAATGATTTATAAGAAATAGTCCCTATTTGACGCTTCAATTCATTATGTCTAATGGTTTGATGCTCAAAAAGTAAATATAGAATAAGCATTTTATGTTTTCCTTTTATTAAAGATAACGTAAATCCAAATCCAGTATTCTCCAATTCTGTAACCTTTTCTATAGTCTGTTCTTTCATGCAATAGTCCCCTTTGATTGAGTTATAGATTGAACACTTCTTCTACTTCTATTACTTACTCATGCAGTTTAACATTAATAAAACTTATCGTATAGCGGTCTTTGTTTAAAGGTAAGATTTTTTAACATGAACACTAGATCGTCAGTTTATGTCTTCCCCTCTCTCCCCCTCTTCTACTCTGTGCACGAAAGAGTAGAAGAGACCCACTTTATCAAAACACTCTCTTATGCACAGAGGCGATGATGAATTTATCAAAAAACGGCAAGTACCTTTTTTGGGCACTTGCCGTTTTTAAGATTAATAATCTTCTGCTTTTGTTTCCGGTTCTAGATCATAGGCTTTTTGAACCATCTGGTGACGTTCGCCCAATGCTTCATCTGTTTTTTTGTTCCACAGATATTCTTGTTGTTCTTTAACTTGAGAAATCATCTTTTCAGGTATCACGTTACGGTAAGATTTTGTTTCTCCTAAGATGACTTTAAGTCCCCCTTCTATTAACTCTTCTGGGTTGAATTGTTCAAATGGAAACGCAATGTCTTCGTAATTGAATACACGCTTAGAGGCATCATCTTGCCAGCTTCTCCAAACTTCCATTTCACGGTCGTTGAACCCAGTCAAATATGGCCCTGGGTTAATCGTAGCAACTTCTATATTAAACTCTTGTAGTTCTTGAGAGAGCGTATTTACTAACGCTTCTGTAGCGTATTTAGAAGCAGAATATGGTCCGGAAAATGGATTGACCATCATTCCTGATATAGAAGAAACAAAAACAATTCTTCCTTTATTCTTTTCAATCATCTTACGAGCAAATCCCTGTGTCAATAGAACTGGACCAATAACATTCACATCAAATTGATTACGTAGGTTGTCCTCAGGTATATCAACCAAGGCCCCGCCCTCTTTAATTGCTGCGTTGTTTACTAAAACATCAATATCCCAATTCCAGGCTTTTTCTCTGTCCTTAGGATCTGTTACGTCTAATTTATCAATCTGCATCGTAAGACCTTGTTCTTTTACTTCTTTTTCTAGTGCAGATACTTGCGAGTACACTTCTGTTGTTGCAATGACCTCTTTACCCATCTTTGCAAGTTCAATCGCGAACATTTTTCCAAAACCCGTTCCAGCACCTGTGATTAAAATTTTTTCTGAACTCATTCAAACACTCCTAACTTAGATTCTCTCTATTTGTTTATTGTATGGAAAATAAAAAAGTTTTGAAAATGTTATGCTTATTGAAATGAATGATGATGCTATTGACTAAAAAATTTCTTGTAGTAAGTCTTGATTTGAATTGCAATATAGTTTATAAAAACTCCCCATAATATTGAGAGTTGGATGACTAAATCACTGTATGTCAAACGACCAAAGATAACGAAAAATATGATGGTAGTAGCGTATAGTAGTTGCCCATAGAAGATTCTAGTACGATCTGTTTTTTTTCCTTTGTCATTTTTCACTAAATTTTTTAATCCGAATTTGGCGAGAATAGAAAATAGAATGGAAGACATGATTACAAGTGTATTTAAAAGGTTCAATTGTTCAGTACCAATAACTGTACAATGTCCTAAAAATAAACTTTGTACTAGGAATAAGATGAGCGCAATCATTGCGCACATGAAAGTAATTTTCTCCCGTTGTTGAAGCATGAATAAGCTTATAAGCGCAAGTATAAATACCAATATATAGAGGCTGTTTCTATTATTAAGAGATAGAAAAATGGTTAATGCGAATGCTGAGAAAATATCAAATAGAGTGAGTTTTTTTCCGGTAATACCATTAACCGCTCTCAAAATTAAAAGCATCCAAGCCATCATCAAAAAATGGACTGTATCTACATAATAAAGATGGAATAAAGACAAAGTTGCGGTTATAAAGGCTGTATAACTATGCGCTGGATCGACTTCCCTAGCAAGTGCCCATGATAAGAATACGCCGCCACCTAAATTAAAACCAGAGCCAATGTCTCTTGTAAACAACCATCCTAAAATAAACGCTGAAAGTGTAAACAGTACAATACTTACGTTTGTTTTATCATCTAAGTGAAGTTTTCTCCCAAGTGTAAACATATAATTACTCCTTTATAAATACAAAGTTTTGGGGTTTCGTTTATAGTTATGTCGTCTTATCTTATCAAACATACAATAGACGAGCTATTCTCTGCCGCCACCTTAAGACCTACTTAACCGTAACACATGGTTCCTTTTGATACCAACTTGTTCACCTCTCTTTTAACTATTCCATCTAGACACCTTTCTCCGCTCTTATATAAATAATCAAGCAAAAAAACGACCTTCGATTAAGAAGATCGTTTCGAGAGATTTGCCTAGTAAAGTTCAATCACTTTATCAAACAAGTCTTTTTCGTTTTCTATCTGTGTTTTGTTACCGATGACGACAACCGTGCTATCTTCAAGTACTTTGCTGTACTCAGATGCTAATGAAGCTAAGCCTTCTGAAGTTGTAGCTAATATTTCTTGTTTTAGTTTCTGAATTTCTGCTTGCGTAATACCTCGATTGAATCGTTCGAAAGCAATGAGTCCTTTACTGAATGCAGAGTTTGGCTGTTCTAACGGACTCATAGTTCCTATAATATATTTAACCAATTCTGTCTCAGATAACGAGAGTTTCTCTACAAAATTTGATAAATTATTGTAGATCTCTAAGGTTTTACCAATATTTGGATCGCGATATGACCCAAGCGCAAAGCTGCCGTTCCTACGGTGATTGTACAGTGAACCATACGCCCCACCTTTTACACGAATCTCGTTCCATAGATAATCAAAACGGAAAACCGTCCCTAATACGCTAGTTGTTCCATTGAAAGGTAATGTACCTGAAGCATCAGCCGCAGCCCCTACATAGTTTACATCTTGTGCCGTTACATAAGCTTCTTTGATGGGCTTTCCAGGAACGTATTGAATGGCATCCTCTATTTTAGAGTTTTCTACCTTAGCAAAAGCTGTCTCTAACTGAGCTTTAATAGGCTCTACGCGTTCGCTTTCACCGACGTATAAGACCGTAATTCTTTGTTTATTAAGCATTCTACTCAGTAATGTTTTCAATTGTTCCGTTAATTCTTTAGTTTCTTCGGATTTCAATTGATCACGAATAGTTTTCAAGTGTCCAAACTGATCGATGCCTCCAGCTAGCTCGTTTAATTTAGAAGCAGCTTTAACTTGGCTTAAAGCTCTATTAGCGGCCAATACATGGGCTCTGTAGTTAATAGCATTTTCAAAGTTAGAGATCGAGCTTTGAGTGATTTTTAGCATCTCAGAAGTATCAGTAAATTGAGTATGTGTAATCATCTCATATATCAGTTCAATCACTTTTTCCGAGAAGTCTTCTAAACCTTTCCCTCTGATGACAAAGTGAGGTTTTAGTTCACCATTTTTGTTCTCAAATATATCGATTGTTGCGTAAATACCACCAGTGTATAGATCACTTTGACGTTGAAGGGTCGCTACATCAAAATGTTCTGTACCTAGTCTACTGAGTAGTTTACTCAAATAGCCTAGTAATGGATACTCTTCTTGTTTGAAATCGCTGATATCAAAATACAAACTGATATAATCGATTCCTGAAGTGAACTGATCAGCATGATAGAACTTAGACTGTTCGAAAATAGTCGAAGATGCTAATGGATAGTCTTCTACTTCAGTACTTAAATCTTCTCTTGTTAAAGTTGGGATCTTAGCTAGATCTTCCGGACGATCTGGCGTTTCCTGGCGTTTGATCAAGTTATTCGTTTTTGTAACGATTGTATCAATTTCATCCTCAGAAAGCTGAGCTTTATACTCTTGTAATTTTTCTAGAGTTTCGGCTTCCAGCTTATCATTTTTACCCGGTTCAGCTTTTAAGGCCACTTCTACACGGAAAGTATTTTCTAATAGTTTGTCGGAAATGAGTTTTTCAAAATAACCTTCAGTAGCGAGTTCTTTTAACTGATTCAAGTAAGTTGAGAACTCAAGATTCACAAATGGATTTTTTTCATATAGCCATGTACTTAAAGAACGAATAGCATAAATGACACCACGCGGATTATCTTCTGAGATAGCGGCTTCTTTTGTTTGGAAGGTAATTTTATTCAATGCGCCATCAATAAGTTCTTGATCGATCCCCTCTTTTACAAGGCCAGATAACGTTTCTTCTACAACTTGTTTTAACTGATCCATCTTGCTTGTATCAGAATATTTGGCAAGAATCGTAAAAGCCGTTGGAAAGCCAATGTCATCCACGTCGCCATCAATATCTCCGCCAATCTCTGCATCCAGTAATGCTTTTTTAAGTGGTGACTGATTATTTCCAAATAAAATTTCTTGTAAAACTTCTAGTCCATACTTATCTAATGGGTTTTCTTGAGAAGCTACGTGCCAGCCTAATGCCAAGAAGTCTTTTCCTTCAGGCGTATCCCCTTCAGTAATCGAATACGTTCCTTCGTAAGATTTTTGAGTGGGTTCAGTTGCATCCATCGTTAAATCAACCATGTCTTTACGGCCGATTCCTGAGAAATAAGACTCAAGGGCTGAAAAAGCTTCATCTATATCTAAATCACCATATAAAATCGTTAATGAATTGCTTGGGTGATAATAGTTTTGATGGAATTCGATAAATTCTTTTTGAGTTAAACTAGGAATCGCTTGTGGCTCTCCGCCTGATTCATAACTGTAAATACTTTCCGGATACAAATGACTAATCAAATTTTGATAGACTTGTCTCTCAGGAGAAGCAGTAGCCCCTTTCATCTCGTTGTAAACGACCCCTTTATAAATCAAATCGTCTTCTGCGTTCTCTAGATGATAATGCCAGCCTTCTTGTTCTAGTATTTGTTCATCTGTATATAAATTAGGCTGGAATACAGCGTCAAGATAAACCCCCATAAGATGTTTGAAGTCTTTTTGATTTGTAGAAGCTACAGGATAAATCGTTTTATCCGAAAAGGTCATTGCATTCACGAATGTATTCAAAGATCCTTTTATCAATTCTACAAATGGTTCTTTAGAAGGATACTTCTTAGAACCATTCAAGACAGAATGCTCTAGGATATGAGCAATTCCATTATCATTATAAGGCGGTGTCTTGAATCCGATGGTAAAAGATTTATTTGAATCGTCGTTCTTCAGATAAAGGACCTTTGCGCCTGTTTCTTCATGTTCATAAAGTGTTCCGACTGATTGAATATCAGCAAGTTCTTTGGTTTCCAATGACTTAAAGCTCATATAATTTAATTCTCCTCTTCTTACGTAGTCTTTCTAATTCAATTCTAACACTATTTATAAAAAACCAGAATCATTATTTACGATTTAGTTTTTCTGTTACAAAACACTTCGAGATATCGCTTGATTTCGAACGTGTGTTTGCTATAATGGGTTTGTAAGAAGTTCTGACGGTGGCTTTATTTAGGAGGTGGCACTATGCGGTGCTATAGTCCATTTTTCAGAAAGAAGAAGCCTGATTGAGTGTTACCGATGCCTTGCAACTGATGATGGGATTTGGCATGTTCGTCATTGCTATGATTTCTCTTGTCATCAATATCAATAAAAAAGATAAATGAAGACACAAAAAAACCGTCCTGACTTTGGAGAGTTAAAGGACGGTTTGATCGTTCAATTCATATGGTCACCGTCAGTAAACGGCTTATGGAAAGAGTCTTGTTCAGGCAAGGCTCTTTTTCAGTTCTAGTATATCATATTACATAACACTGTCAATTTTTAAGGGAAGTCTCCTAGAGTGATGTTTACTCAAATTGAACGAGGTCGGTTGCTTTAGAAAATAAGTCTTGCTTGAAATTTAAATGGTATATCTCAGCAGTGTCTTTAGCTACCCGTTCTATTTCTTTATTTAGAGAATTTAGAGTACTTGGTATTTGATCGTAGGTGGTTTGAGACAGTTTCAGGAGATAAGCTTGTTTGTCTTGAGTTAAGTAGCTTCTCTCCCCTTCGTATTTACTCCAGTCATTAGGATTATTGGCAGGAATACCTAAATGGATATGAAAAAGTGAAACCAGGCAATGCTGCATCGATAAAAAGCATTGCTGAACATAATGATATTCCCTGCGCTGGTATCTTCTATATAACTCATGAAAATGTGCTAAGTACTTATATACGATTGCTTGGAACTCTTCTTGAGTGGGGATGTATGTTAAGTTTTCAGAATCACTTTTCAGCTTTTCCAAGAACCCATCGGTATCTTTTAAAATTTGAATCCCTTTCAACCATCTATCTGCAGCTAACTGACTTGGGTAGTAGACAAAAAGATCTAACTTTACAAAACAATCAAAATGAATCACTGCAAAAGAAGAAAACCACGATTCTATAAATAAAATATCTTTTTGATCTTCTATTAGTACTTTCAGCTTATCTCGCTTTGGCACCCCTTCATCGACTAAGATTCTCAAGTCAATATCTGAAAACTCATCTTCCGTGCCATTGGCTAAGGACCCACCTAAGTATATACCGATAATATCCCTATCCTTTTGTAACCTACTAACGATAGCCTCTTTTATTCTTGTCCGCTCATATCTCAACGTAAAAACCTCCTTTTATTCTAGGTTACTTGATTACGGATATAGTTTCCACTAATGATATAGAGTATCCTTTTGCTATCTTAAAATAACAACACATAAATACGGTATCAAAACGATATCGTATTTATGTAGTGATTCAGTGTCCTTTTGTTAATCTTTTTCGGTGCTTATATCTATTCCTCTACGTTCGTGTTAAGGTTGATTAAATCTGATAGTACGACCGATTCAATTTGGTTGATGATGAGTTCCCGCTCATCAAGCCACCTAACTAATCGAATGTTTACTATTCCCCAACTACTAAGTTCAGTTAAAGTAAAGTTATTTTTCTTAAAACTGTTTCCAAAGGACAATCGATATTTCCATCTGCATTATGGAAAACATCAATATTATCTACAGTTAAAGTAATAAGCGCGTTTTCACCCTCAACAATGTATTTATACACTTTATCCGGAATGTTAACTAGTGGCTCCAATTCATTCATAAAAATTCCCCTTCTACCGAAGTTCATTTAATTACAATCTATACCAACTGTCTTTTACTACTGTCGTTATATAGGATATTTTAACAAGAATTTATCACTTTCTTAATAATTGTTATTATCTTACCCGCAAAATTAGGAGGGCTTATCATGAGTGAATTATATTATCATCTAGGAAAAGTATTAAAGATTATCAGACAAAACAAAGGATATACGCAACAAGAAGTTTCTGACAGTACGATGTCTAGATCAAACTATACTAAGTTAGAGAAAGACGAAATCAATCCAAATGTCGTCAAGTTTTTAGCGATTCTTGACTACATGGACATGCATCATGACGAGTACGCTTTTATTTTGAACGATTATAGTTTAAATGATAAAGATACCGTCTTATATCTGTTTAAAGAAATGGAACAATTCCCTGATATTTCTTATGTTAAAGATTTGATAGATGCTGCCAATAAATTACTTGAAAAACGATATGATCATATGACAGAAGATGTACTGAATATCGCTCAAGCCTACTATTGTTTAATTGAAAAAAATAGTCTTGCTGATGCTCGAAAATATGCAGAAAGCATCTGGGATAGATTAAAAAATCTTGACAAGTTTTACCTCTCGGAATTTCATCTTCTAAATGGTATTTTGTATTACTTTGAACTAGAAACAGCCGTATCATTGACAGATAAAGCTTTAGAGGAGTTGGAAAAGTATTATTGTTTTAAAGAAGCTGAAGAATTAAGACTATCCTTTCTATCTCATATTTCCTGCCTGCTTATTTCACATGAACAGTACGAGTTAGCCTTAAAATATACTGATCAGCTTATAACTAAATCAAAAAGTGATAACAAGGTTCTATCATTCGGTGCAGCGCTCGTGCGTAAAGGAATGTGCTTGAAGGGTCTAAATAAAGAAAAAGAAAGTCAGGATAGTTACAATTTAGCAATTGAACTATTTAATGTTATAGGACGAGAAGATTTGAGTAAACAAACGCGAGAAGATCCTAAACTTGTTTACAATCCCTATGGTTTCGTTGATGAAGAGATAAAGGCTTCCTAGCTGTATGGACTTATAACTTTAAAAGACATCAAAAACCCAGTAACTCAACTGGTCTTTTTGATGTCTTTTAATTTGTTTATCAAGTTCAAAGTAGATATTGACTCTGAAAGTCTCTGTCTACGCGTATGAAATCTTTGTCTGCTAAACTCGTTCCATAGACTTTCAAACCAGGAGCATACTTTTCTTCTCTAACGGTTATCCTTCGTGACTCCCCTGAAGTATACGTTAGCCCAATACAAGCAATGGTTTCTTCGAAGTTCAGCACAGCAATTTCACTTTGAGGTAAATGACTATGGACACCACATATTAGCGCTGTAAGGTGTTGTATGCCTTTTTCGTGGTATTGTTTCAACTGCTGGATTTCCAGCTTGGTAAATGAAAAATCCCAGCGTTTCACCTTTTTCCCATTGTGATCGGGTGTTGATCTGTATTTCATTAAAACAATCTGTTCAGTCTGAGAATCTTGAGAGGTCAATCGATAAAAAATACCGTCCTCTGTGGTTTGGATCAATACAGGAATCGTTCCTGATTTTGTTAATTTAGATAGAAAAGCGCCATAATAAAAGTCTTCTTTGTTTACATTACCCAATTCGTTCACTCACTTATTTTATGATGTTTATAAAGGTGCTAGCACGCTTGGGTGCTAAAAGACAGAGAAAGACTCCGCCAGATCGATTTTAAGAATCAATCTGGCGGAGTCTTATTTAATCGCTTTGAATCAATTTTCGTATGCAACAGTTTGAATCTTAAGCGTTGTAGCTCCTTGAGTTAATTTCGAAACAGGACAACGTTTTTCTGCAGATTCAACCAATTTAGACGCATCAGCAAGTGACATATTTTCAACAGATGCAAATATAGCTACATCAAAGAAAAATCCAATACCATCAACTTCGCGTTTCAGTTGTACTGTGCAAGTGACCTGACTCTTATTGTCGGCTCCTCTTGCCTTTAGTAGAGATTGTATTGTCGCATTCAGACAAGTGGCAATCGCTAGACCAAATAACTCTTCTGGATTCGTACCCGGGGCATCGCTCAATGGACTGGAAGTAATCACACGCAGTCCTTTCGGATCATCTACATATGCAACGCCGTCAACGCCTTCTTTATTAACAATAGACGTTTCAAATAATGCTTTATCCATAATAATTTCTTACCCTTTTCTAGGTGTCAGGTCAAGTCCGTCTATTTTTTCAAGTTCTGGCAGTAATGCACGTAAAATGCGTCCACCAAATACAAAGACATCCATTACTGGATTGACATCTTCACCCGTAATGCCTAAATAGCGCATGAAAAGTTCTCCGTCTCCAGAAACTAAAAAGCGGAAGTAGCCCGATTTCATAGCGTTCAATTCATTTAGCTCAGTTAGGATATCCGGTAGCTTGTTGCGGTCAGTAACATAACCTATTTTGTTGTAAGTAATTTGATAGTTTACACGCTCAAGTGGTGCATCATGAATGATTACAGCACATCCAACAGGTTTATCCTTAGTAACACGAAGTGCTGATTGGAATAAAAGTTGCTGTTGTTCAGTTGTTTCGCCTTCTTTATTGCGAATCGGTGCTGGAATTTCTTTAACTTTGAATTGAATTTGCTTTTCTTCTGCTAGTGCTTTGAAATTGTCCGTAATTGTGCTCATCAAAATCCTCCAATAAGTTAATTTCATACTATCATTAAATTCTCACTTTTATTATAACGTAGTTTAGCCATTATGAACAGAGTTGTTCCAGAATTCATCCATTAATCTAAATAAATGTCTTTTTTAACTCCTCGTTATATGAAATTCTAAATACACTTTTTACTAATCATTATTATTTATCAAAAATGAAAGAACAGTCTCTTTAAACAAGTTTTCATTATTGAGTTTTGGAAGGTGTGTTGCAAAAAGAATCAGAATACGCTTAGAACCATGTACAACGAAAGAATTGTAAACTAAAAAAGCCTGTTAACTCCTAGTGGAGAAAACAGGCTTTTAACTATCTCATGGTGATTAACGACGAGAACGTTCTTGGATACGTGCAGCTTTACCACGTAAGTTACGTAGGTAGTACAATTTAGCACGACGAACGCGTCCTTGACGAGTCACTTCGATTTCTGCAACACGAGGTGAATGTAATGGGAAAGTACGTTCAACGCCTACTCCGTTCGATACTTTACGAACAGTGTACATTTCGCTGATACCTTGACCACGACGACCAATCACGACGCCTTCAAAAATCTGGATACGCTCACGAGTACCCTCTACGATACGTGCGTGAACACGAACAGTATCTCCAGGACGGAAGTCAGGAAGATCGCTACGTAGTTGTTCTTTAGTGATATCTTGAATTAATGGATTCATTTTAACTACTCCTTTCGCGCAATACTCTTAGGAGCCAGTCCCAGCGGAATATTGTCAGATACAAGTGGTTCCCCACTCAGCTATTAACTTTATCATACTATCGAAACACTGTAAAGGTTTTTTACTTGATTTTTCAAATTTATTCCACTTCTTCCTGAGAAGTCGCTTCTTTATTCCACTCTTCAATCCATTGTTTTTCTTGATTAGTCAATGTTCTCTTTTCCAGCATATCAGGTCTTCTTTGATACGTTCTCTTTAAAGATTCTTTATGGCGCCATTCTTCAATCAGTTTATGATTTCCGTTCATCAATACCTGAGGGACACTCATACCTTTATATTCCGCAGGACGGGTATAATGCGGATGTTCAAGTAAGCCGCTAGAATGAGAATCTGTTTCAGCGGATACTTCGTTGCCCAGTACACCAGGAATTAATCTAACGGCAGCGTCCATCATAACCATAGAAGCCAATTCCCCGCCTGTCAAGACATAATCACCTAAAGACACTTCATCAGTCACTAGACTTCTAATCCGCTCGTCATAGCCTTCATAATGACCACAGATGAATACGAGATGCTCTTCTTTTGAAAATTCTTCTGCCATGGACTGATCAAAAGGCTTTCCCGCTGGATCCATCAAGATAATCCGTTTAGTTGTTAACGGTTCTCTTTTTTCAATTTCTTCAATCGACTGAAAGATAGGTTCGGGTTTTAACAACATGCCTGCTCCACCACCATAAGGGGTATCATCTACATGTTGATGTTTACCATCACCGAATCGACGAAAATTCACTTTGTGCACTTCTAAAAGATCCTTGTCAATGGCCCGTTTCATGATAGAGTGACTTAAAGGCCCATCAAACATTTCTGGAAACAAGGTAACAACATCTATTTTCATTCGTCCAATCCTTCCATTACATGAACCGTTACACGTTGATTTTCAATATCGACATCAAGGATGACCGGTTCAATGTATGGTAGTAATAAATCTTTCTTGTTCTGTCTTTGAACGACCCAGACATCGTTAGCTCCGGTAGCTAAAATATCTTTTATCTTACCAAGAGTATCTCCAGACTCATCCACGACTGTACAGCCGATGATTTCATGCAAGTAGAATTCATTATCTTCAAGCTCTAAAAGTTGGTCATCTCCGACTCTGAGTACCCCACCAACAAAACGCTCAACTTCATTGATTGACGGATAATCTTCAAATGCAACAAGGTCAAAGTTTTTGTGTACGCGATGAGAGCGAACAGTCAAGTCAATCTGTTCTCCGTCTTTGAACCAGATCAGTGGCGCGCCAACGTAATATCGATCTGCTGGGTTACTTGTGACAGAAAGGACACGCACCTCTCCTTTCAAACCATGTGTGTTGACCACTTTACCTACATCATAAAATTCCATTATCCTTCTCCTATACAGTCATTTATTATATAATACAACAAAATGGAGATGTTCTCCTCAGAGGCATCCCCATTCACTATGAACCTTCAAATAATCTTACATGGATTGTTGAAACTAAAGTCTTTAAATATTCAGTACACTAATAGATTGTCTTGTTAATCTACAATGGTTAAACGCACGCGTTTTGGTCCGTCAAATTGGATACTGTAGACAATGGCACGAATCGCCTTAGCAATGCGCCCTTTCTTTCCAATCACACGACCGACATCATCAGGATGAACCGATAATAAGTATTCATGAAATTCATCGGTATCTTGCAAGTCAAGTTTGACTTCATCAGGATGACTAACTAACGGATTGACAATCGTAAAAATCAAATCTCTCATTTTTTGATCAGTCATAGTACCATCCTCTTTTATGTAGGATCACTTACCTAAGTAAGTTACTCAGGTAAGATCAAGTTGTTACTTATTTACTTCTTTTCTCGTCGTGGAATTTTTTGATAATTCCTTCTTTAGAAAGAAGATTTTTAACTGTATCAGACGGTTTAGCACCATCACGTAACCATTTTAAAACGAGTTCTTCGTCCACTTTAACTTCAGCCGGTGTTGAAACTGGGTTGTAAGTACCAACTGCTTCAATAATACGACCATCACGTGGAGCGCGAGAATCCGCAACAACTAAACGGTAAAAAGGTTTTCTTTTAGAACCCATACGTTTCATACGAATTTTTACTGCCATGTTTAACTTGCACCTCCTGTAGAATCCAGCATCAATACCCAGGTTAAACTCGGTATTGTGCCTTCTCTCAATCTCACGAGTCCTATCATATCATGCTTACAAAAGCTTGTAAAGTGTTTTTTCTTTACAGATTGATTTTATCTTACTGAATGTTAAAAAAGAGGAGTTCATCCAATGAGTATTGAAGATCAAGACTATATTATGAGGCAAGTTCAGTTACTTGCAAAAGGTATTGGAAAATTTTTAGATATTTTTTCTATCAAACAAATCTTGATGTTAGAACACGGAATTGAGGATCAAATAACCGATAGAGAAATTGAAACCATTGTCTATATGACTAGATTAGAAGAGATTCAAACCTCTAAAAATTTAACAAGAGAAGAATTGAGCCGTGAGACAGGGGTCGACTCTACTACCTTAATAAAATTATATTCAAATGAAAAATCAGCTAGTGATGAAGAACTAGAAAAACTGATCGATTATGTAGAAAACGAACAAATTTGGATTTCTTAAAAAAGGCCCTCTATATAGCGTTCTAATTGACAGCGAGCTTAAGCAAATGTACATTCAATAAAAAGTGTTTTTAAGACGACACTTTTGATCTTTTTTGAAGATAAAAGTCATTTAATTTTGTATACAATCGTTCCTTTGTGGTATAATTTAGACAGAAAAAGAGGACATGCTAGTAACATGCCCTCTTGTGTAGAACCGTTAAGACGGTAGCAGTAATAAGTTAAAAAATAACCGTTAACTGGCTAAAGTTAAAGACGGTTATTTTTTTTGTCATTATTTAGCTTTATCAAAACAACTACAAGACTAATAATGGAAATCAAGAGACTTCCAAAACCAATCATCAGCTGTAAAGCTTCAGCTACGGACAAAAAGGCTTTTCCTTTCTAAGATTCTAGCACCTATTTTCATAAGCACCACCACCTTCCAAGATAGCCACCGTCTCAACTTTCTACTTTACTATTATACCATGATTTAGCTTAGAAATGTTGATATAACAACGTTTTTTGAAAATTGTTAAAAAGCGGGCCTTAACCGATCTGATCCTATTCAACTCAAACCTATCTACAAAAGTTTATCAAAATAACCAAAAAAACAACCCGAAAACAAGACACTCAAAACAGTGTCTTGTTTTCGGGTAAAGATGCATGTAGATAAATGTGTTTTCGCTAAACTATTTTTTTCTTCTGATTTTTTTCTTTTTCTTTTTGGCCATGTTTTTAGAAGCTTTGTTCATGGCCATCTTACCTAACTTACCTTTGATTCCACCACCGAAAAGATTTTCCATACCGTTCATATTTCCATTAGACATCTTGCTCATCATATCTTTGGATTGTTTGAACTGCTTGATCATACGATTGACTTCAGCAATATTTCTAGCTGAACCAGCAGCGATTCTTCTTCTACGTTTTTGAGAGAGGATATCTGGATTACTTCTTTCCTCTGGTGTCATAGACATAACGATGGCTTTCATATGTGCTATATCTTTAGGATCCATTTCAAATTGATCCATACCAGGAATCTGGTTTACTCCAGGAATCATTTTGATTAGATCTTCAATAGGTCCCATATTTTGCATCTGGTCCATTTGCTCGATGAAATCGTTGAAATCATACGTATTTTCACGCATTTTCTCAGCCATTTCTTCCGCGCGTTTTTCATCCACTTCTTGTTGAGCACGTTCAACTAATGTTAAGATATCGCCCATGCCAAGAATTCGGTTAGCCATGCGGTCTGGGTGGAATGGTTCAAGTGCATCAAGGCGTTCCCCAGTACCCGTAAATTTAATCGGTTTTTGCGTCACGGAGCGTATAGAAAGTGCAGCACCACCACGTGTATCTCCATCCAATTTTGTAAGGATCACACTGGTGATATCCAAGCGATCGTTAAAGGTATTCGCAACATTGACAGCATCTTGACCAGTCATGGCATCTACAACTAAAAAGATTTCATGTGGGTTGATGGCTGTCTTGACGTTTTCTAGTTCATCCATCAGTGTTTCGTCTATATGTAGACGACCCGCTGTATCGATAATAACAACATCTCGATTTGTATCAATCGCTTCTTGGATTCCTTTTTCAGCAATCTCGACTGGACTTACTTGATCACCCATGCTGAATACAGGGATATTCAAATCTCTACCAACTGTTTGCAGTTGATCGATCGCTGCAGGACGATAAATATCGGCTGCAACCATCATCAGCTTTTTATTCTCATTTTTACGAAGATAATTTGCTAGTTTACCAGCTGTAGTCGTTTTACCAGCACCTTGGAGACCGGTCATCATATAAACCGTTGGTCCACGGTCCGCAAAAATAATTTTTTCTTGCGTGTCACCCATTAAGTGAGTTAATTCATCGTTAACAATTTTTACAACTTGCTGACCACCGTTAATACTTTCTAAAACTTCTTCACCAATTGCTTTTTCTCTTACCGTTTTAACAAAATCACGTACAACTTTGTAGTTTACATCGGCTTCCAGTAAAGCCAGGCGCACTTCGCGCATAGCATCTTTTACGTCAGCTTCTGTAATTTTTCCCTTTTTACGTAGACCAGAAAATGCATCTTGTAAACGTCCAGTTAATCCTTCAAAGGCCATTCAGGTTATTTCCCCTCTCGTTTTGGTTCATAGCTTACCTCTTGTAGTAGTTCCAGTAAGGTTGAATCATTTGGGTATTTTTCTAGTGCATAAGTGCGCGCTTTATTTAGCACGCGCTGTTTATAGTCGAAATCTTCAACTAGATGTAGCTTTGCTTCGTAATCCAAGAGAATCGTTTCGGACCTTCTGACATTGTCGTAGACCGCTTGTCTACTAATTTCAAAGTCTTCAGCAATTTCTCCAAGAGAATAATCTTCGCCGTAGTATAGTTGCATATATTCCTGTTGTTTTTTCGTCAGTAGTGGCCCGTAGAAACTGAACAGTGTGTTCATTTGAAGTGTCTTTTCTAGTTCCATATAAAGGCTCCTTTAAGCTGTCTGTTGAATCAGTTCTTTGAATAAGCCAATTGCAAACTTCTCTGAATCGAAAGCATGCAAGTCATCCATCGTCTCACCGAGACCGACAAATTTCACAGGGATATTTAGTTCCTTGCCAATTGCTAAAACGATACCACCTTTAGCTGTACCATCCATCTTAGTCAAAACAATCCCAGTAACATCAGTTGTTTCTTTGAAAATCTTCGCTTGGTTCAGTGCGTTCTGTCCAGTTGTTGCATCCAGTACAAGCAAGGTTTCGTGAGGTGCTTCTGGAATTTCACGACTGATCACTCGTTTCATTTTTTCAAGTTCATTCATCAAATTCTTTTTATTTTGTAAACGACCGGCAGTATCAATCAGTAAAACATCTGCTCCATGTTCTCTTGCTTGGGTAATCCCGTCATAAACAACAGCCGCTGGATCGCCACCTTGTTTCGTAGAAACGACCTGCGCCCCTACTCGATCACCCCAGACGCGTAATTGTTCGATTGCTCCTGCTCTGAAAGTATCTCCAGCTGCCAAAACAACTTTTTTACCATTGTCGATATACTGGTGTGCCATTTTAGCAATTGTAGTAGTTTTTCCAACGCCATTGACACCTACAAATAAAACGACGGTCAAGCCATCAGGATTATTATTGAAAACGTGGTGGTCAGGATTGGTTTCTCCATATAGATCGACCATTGTTTGAACGATTACACGCTCAGCGTCTTGCATGCTTCTAACATTTTGAACTTTAGATTCATGACGAAGTGTTTCAGAGATATACATCGTTGCTTCAAAACCAACATCTGACTCAATGAGTAAATCTTCTAATTCTTCAAAAAACTCTTCATCTTCATATCTGAAATTAGCCAGTAATTCGTTCAGACGTCTAGTGAATGAACGACGAGATTTCTGAAGTCCTTTTTCATACTGTGCTGTTTCCTTTTGTTCTACACGTTCGGGTTCAGAAACGGGGGCTGAAGCTTCTTCAACTGGTTCTTTTTTTTCCGGTTGTATATCCGTTTTTTCGGTATTTGTAAAAGCAGATTTGATTTTATCAAACAATCCCATATTTTTCCCAACTTTCTGCTAATGATTGTGATCAGATGACCGTTTCAGTTTTTATCTTACCTAGTTTAACACATATCGATCTATAGCATAAGCAACACCATGTTCATCATTTGATTTTGTAATGATGTCAGCCTGGGCTTTAACTTCGTCTGTAGCATTGTCCATGGCGACTCCAATCCCAGCGTACTGAATCATTGCCAAATCATTTTCTTGGTCACCAATGGCCATGATTTCACTGACATCTAAATTCAGTTTATCCGCTAGCAAGGCAAGGCCTTTTCCTTTATCAACGGTTTTCGGTAAAATTTCCAAAAGATTGGGACGAGACTTCATGATCGTATAGCGATCATGGTAATGTGCTGGAATCTGGCTAATTGCTTGATCCAGCTCTTCTTGATGCCAACAGAAAATCATTTTATTGATAGCCATTGTTCCTGGCAAAGAAGCCATATTGATCGGTTTAAACGGTAAGATATTCATTATTGAAGGATAAAGAGAGTCTTTTCCTGTAGGATAAGCGGGTTCATAGACTGTATTTAGATCTATAAAGTTGCAAGGAACAGATAATTTTTGACTTAAGTCATAGATTTCAAGTACAGAGTCTTTATCCATAGTAATCTGACTAAGACTTTCTCCGGTTTCAGTCCATTGAATCAGTCCTCCGTTGTAGGTAATCCCTAGGTCTCCTTCTTCAAGTAGATTACAGTCTTTTAGTATATGCAAAATCGCTTTGAGGGGTCGTCCAGTACATAAGACAACTTTTACACCAGCTTCTTTAGCTCGTTGTATAGCATCTCTATTTTCCACTGAAACTTCTTTATCTTTCGTTAGTAAGGTTCCATCCAAATCTAGTGCAACAAGTTTAATACTCACAGTAAAACTCCTTCTCATCGTTTACTTAGCTCGTTCAAGTAGGGATAGTAATGAAAGCTTCTCCTCAATACTCTAAGGAGAAACACCTTCGATTTCTTCTATGTCTTTCATTCTAACGGAAACAAGTTTAGAAACGCCTTTTTCTCTCATAGTTACGCCATAGAGACTGTCGGCTTCTTCCATTGTTCCTTTTCGGTGGGTAATAACAATAAACTGAGTATCGATTGAAAAGTTTTTCAGATATTTCCCAAATCTGGATACGTTGGCTTCATCAAGTGCAGCCTCCGCTTCATCTAGAATACAAAAAGGTATTGGTCGGACTTGTATAATGGCAAAAAGCAGTGAAATGGCAGTCAGCGCACGTTCTCCACCAGACAACAAACTTAAGGATTGCAAATTTTTACCAGGTGGCTGAGCGACGATCTCAACGCCTGAAGTTAGTAAATTTTCTGGATCAGTCAGTCTTAGTTCTGCCTTACCTCCGCCAAACATCTGTGGAAAGACAATGGCAAATTGAGCTTTGATTAGATTGAAAGTTTCTTCAAATCTTCTAGAAACTTCTGTATCCATTTGATCCATTGTATCGTAAAGACTCGCTTTAGCTTCAAGTAAATCTTTTTGTTGTGCACTGAGGAAAGTGAATCGTTCAAATACTCTTTCATATTCTTCAATGGCACCAACATTAACTGGCCCCAGTTCTTCTATCCCTTTTTTCAAGAGCTTGACTTTTTTCTGCGCTTCTTCTTCTGATAGAGATAGAGGTGGTTCTAACCTTGCTTCTTCATAACTCAATCCATATTCTTCTGAAAGATAGTTCAGTAAATGATCGAGAGATACATCCACTCTAGATAAATTAATTTCGACTTTTGTCTTACGATCACTTAATTCCTGCTTGTCTGCTTGCCTTGCAGTTAACCGACTTTCGACTTGAGTTTTTTCTGTTTCAATACGGTTAGCTTCTTTCTTGAGGACGTGCTCTTCTTCTCTCAACTGTTCAAGTTTTGAGCGATGATCTGTCAGTTGTTTTTTTAGTTCTTCTCTTGAACCAAGTGATTCACCTGACTCATAAGCTTTCAAGTCAGCATAAAGTACTTGAATATTTTCTTCTAACTGCTCTTTTTGATTTTTGAAATGCGTTACCTCAGCTTTTATAGCTGCTTGCTGCTCATTTACGGTATGCAGATGTTCTTGAAGGGATTCAAGATCTTCTTGCAAAGTGATTTTCTGTGCTTCAATATCTTCTCTTTCAGCAGATAGTTCATTCATTTCCCGCTTTTGAGAGGTCATTTGCTCATCAATCTGTTTGCGACTGGTCGCAATATCTTCTAATCGTTTTTGATTTTCGGTGAGTTCTTTTTCTGCTTGGTTGGACTCGTAAGTCAGCGCTTGTTGCTCTCTGCTTAGCCTTGTCCGTTTTTCTTCAACAGAATTTAGTTCATTTTGCAATTGACGCTCGTCAACACGTTTTTCTTCTCCCGCTGAGCGAACCTCTTCAATTTTATTTGAAAGCTTTTTACGTTGTTCTTTATCTCTAGTTAATTCTTGTCTTCTTAGGTCAACCGTTTTTTCTGTTTCGTCGATAAAGATTTCCAGTTCTTTTAGTTCTTTTTTCTGAGAAAACAGATGAGAATTAGAAGAACGCTTTCCACCACCGCCGGTCATGGAACCACCAGCATTCATCATATCACCCTGAAGGCTGACTACGCGGTAACGGTAATTAACAGTTCTAGCTATCGCATTTGCGGCATCTAACGTTTCCGCTACAATTGTATTCCCAAGAAGATTTTCTAATATATTAGAAACATGGCTTTCATATTGAATTAAGTCACTGGCAATACCCACGAATCCTTCAATTTCACTAGCTGCTTGTTTTACATCAGAGCGGATCAGTCGAGACTGGATCGTTGTAATGGGTAAAAAGGTAGCTCTTCCTGCACGAGTAGCTTTCAAGTGCTGAATAGCTTGTCTTCCGGCTTTTTCATTTTCTACCACGACAAACTGGCTTGAAGAAGAAAGAACTGTATCAATAGCTTCTAAGTAAGGCTTAGGCACCTCAATCAAATCGGCTACCGTACCAACGATTCCCTCCAGTCGAGATCGATACTTCATAACGGCTTTAACACCGGCAAAGTAACCGGCATAATTTTCCTGCATCTCTAGCAAACTCGTTCGTTTAGCGATTGCGTGTTGAAGTTTGCTTTGAGTGTCATTTAACCGTGCTTCTTTATTTTCTATCGCAGGCGTTAACTGTTCAATTGTTGCTTTAGTCTTTTGAAAGGCTGTTAAAAGTTCATCGACTTCTTTTTTTAAAATAGCATGATGCTCTGATTTCGATTTAACTTGTGCTTCAAGTTCCTCTAACTCCCGGGTGGTTTTTAAAGCATTCCGTGCGACTTTCTCTTTTGAAACGGTTTGTTGTTGTATTTGACGTTCAAGATAAGTTTGTTCATTTTTAAGCGTTGTTTGTTCTTGCATCAAATCGATATAAGTCGCTCTCAAGTCTTCAATGGCTTCTTCCCGGTTACCTTCGAGACGATTTTTTTGAGCTTGTTTTTCTTTGATTCGAGAAGACCATTCGGCAGCTTTTTTATTAAACGCTGCGAGTTCTTTTGTTACTCTGTCATAAGAGGTTGTAACCGTATCTAGTTGTTGTTCAAGGTTTCTAATAGAGGCTTTCTTTTCATCAAGGAAGGCTTCTTTGTGTTTTTCTTTTTCAGCATGGAGATTCAAAGCAGATTCTGTTCGCTCAATAGATTGAACTGTCTGCAGTAACTGGTTCTGAATCTGCTCACGTTCTTGTTCAAGTTGAATTTGTCTAAGTTTCAGTTTTTGAGCCTCTTGATGATCTTTATCAACTGCAGTAGTCAGTTCAGTCAGCTCTTGAGTTAATTGATCTAATAAAACTTGATCGGTTTCCATAGAATTTTGCAATTGTTTGATTTTTAAAACGGTTAATCCAATATCAACGCCCGTCAATTCTTCCTTTTGCTCTAAAAAAGAGTGCGCAAGATCGCTTTGAGCTTTTAAAGGCTCAACCTGAGTATCCAACTCATACAAAATGTCTTGAACTCTATCAAGATTATCCTGAGTATCTTCGAGCTTTCTTTCTGCTGTTTGTTTACGCAGCTTATACTTCAAGACACCGGCAGCTTCTTCAAAAATAGAGCGACGGTCTTCAGCTTTACTGTTGAAGATGGCTTCTACTTGTCCTTGAGAAATGATTGAAAAAGATTCCTTACCGAGTCCTGAATCCATGAAAAGGTCGACGATGTCTTTAAGACGACAAGGTTGCTTGTTTAAGAGGTAGTCACTTTCACCGTTTCGATTAATGCGTCTAGTCACACTAACTTCTTCAAAATCCACAGGAAGAAAGCCATCTTGATTGTCTAAAACCAAGGTGACTTCTGCAATGTTTATAGATTTTCTTGAATCGGTTCCAGAAAAAATGATGTCATGCATGCGTCCGCCACGTAGGTTCTTGGCAGATTGCTCACCCATAACCCAGCGAATGGCTTCTATGATATTACTTTTTCCACTACCATTTGGACCAACAACAGCTGTTACACCATCATTAAAGTCCAGCGTCGTTTTATCAGCAAACGACTTGAATCCTTTCAGTTCCAGTTTTTTTAATTGCACAGATGTTTCCTCTCCTTGCTAACGATATGAGAACGTTGAACTCACTGGTCTGATTTGGTTCTTACTGTTTTTTCTCTAGTGTCATTAATGCGACTCGTGCAGCTTCTTGTTCTGCACCTTTTTTAGAACGCCCTTTACCGGATCCTAAAGAATCGCCTTCTATAAATACTTCTACTACAAATTGACGGTCATGATCTGGTCCGATTTCTTCGATAACCTGATATACAATAGTAACCACACCGTTTTTTTGCAATAGTTCTTGCAAGGCTGTTTTATGATCCATCCCATGAGAGAAAGCACCAGAATCTATTTTAGGAAATAATACTTTTTCCAAAAAATCCATGACAACGCTCATACCTTGGTCAATAAAGACCGCACCAACAAAGGCTTCGAATACGTCGCATAATAATGATGGACGCTTTCTACCATTCATGAGTTCTTCGCCTTTTCCTAAACGAAGAAATTGAGCGAGTTCACACTCTTTTGCCAGCATAGCCAGACTTTCAGCTCTGACAATAGCTGCACGCATACGAGTCAATTGTCCTTCAGGAAGCTCTGGAAATTTATTATATAAATATTCAGAGACAGTCAATTCAAGTACAGCGTCTCCTAAAAATTCTAGACGTTCTAAGTTTTTTAATGTTAACTCTCGATGATCATTCGCATAGGATGAATGAGTAAATGCTTCAATAAGAAGTTCTTTATCCTGAAATGTAATACCAAAACGATTTTCAACGTGTTGAATCAATTCTTTTGTCAAACTTCTTCACTCCTTTCTTTTGTTTATATACCTATAGTATACTGGAAGATTGAATAAAAATAAACATTCAATCCAGTAATAGCGCTAATGTAAGGTCAGGTGGATTGAAGTAGTGAACTAAATAAAGATACTTCCGAAAAAGTATCTTTAAACGACTAAACGTTTCTTCACGTATTGATTTGAATGGTTTCGATAAATTCAGCGTAAGTTTCACACTGTAAGAGTTTGCTCACGATTGAAGGCGTGTTCACAATTTTACCTAAAACGTCATACAAACGTTGTAAGTCTTCCATACTGTCTTTTTCAACATTCAACAAACAGACAAACTGAACTTTTCGTTCCCCCCATTGAACGGGTTGTTTCAATGTACAGAATGTCAGAAAAGTTGTACTTGTCTGAGGCGTGATTGGATGTGGAATCGCTACATAATTCCCATAGGCAGTTGGTGCGATTTCCTCTCGTTTTTCCAGCTGTTCAACATAGTCATCTGATAAAGCGTGCTGTTCTTTTAATTGGACCATCAAAAATGAGAAAATCTCTTCTTTTGAACGAAAAGATTGATGTAAAAAAGTGTGTTCCTCGTCGATAAACGTCAAAGGATTAGACTGATCACTCTTTATAAATTGTTTGATATTATTGAGATCGATCTGACTTAAGATAGCATTGACTTCAAGCACTGGAACAGGTAACGGCTCGTTAATTGGAACGGCACTGATGATGAAATCAATGTCCGGATAAGGAATTTCTTTTAAACGATAGAGTTCAGTCGTTCCTAAAACTTCAATCTCTGAACGAAATTCTGATTTCAATTTGTACTGAATCAATCTGGAACTACCTAAGCCAGACGCACAGACAATATAGCATTTTTTCAAAGACAAATTTTCTTTTACTCTTTCTATCGCTGCTCCAAAATGTAAGGCGATATAAGCGACTTCATTTTCATCAATCTCAACGGATAATGTCTGATTTATCACAGTAGCCGCTGTAATCCCCGCTTCAAATGCCAAAGGGTAATGAGCTTTTATGTCTTCAAGCATAGGGTTACGAATATTCATATTATATTTATATCGATTAATGGCTGGCTTTAAGTGTAAGGCCAAGCTGATTTTAAGTTCTCGGTCTTGAGTAAGTTGTAAACTCAATTCGTCTTGAACACGTTGAAGAATTTCTTCTACTAAGTGTAGGATTTCAGGATTCACCATTTGCTCGTTTGAGCCGTCTAATGTAAGAGACGTATTCACTAGTTTAGTCCCAAGCAAGTGGATAGCAATATAAGCGATTTCAATTTCTGGAAATGACACACCCAACACTTCTTGAATTTGCATAATGATTTTCTGAGCAACTTCATATTCTTTTTGAGTTTGTATATCTGCTAGTTCTTGTTTGATGAGATTAACACTATAGCCTTCTTTGATTCGTTTATAGGCAATCACAATGTGTACAAAAAGATTGTTTAAAGCAATATCTGAAAGGACAATTTTATTGACTTCAATTTGGTACAAAAGAATGATCCAAATATCATTCAACGTCGTTTCATTCATTTCAGCAATAACACTGACTTGCTTTAATTGAATTAAATTAGGGCCAATTTGTCGGTGATCATAGAGATATTCTGAAATAGCAAACCGTCTATTCAGTTCCGTTCCTTGCAAAATCAAACCATAGTTTGGGCGACTGATCAAGTTGAGCGAATATCGTTTGAGCAAGGGTTTAATCGATTTTAGATCTGCTTGTAGCGTTGAACGACTAACGTGTATTTGTTCACTAAGATCATCCAGTTTAATTGGTTCATTTTTACGAAGGATAAGATTCAAAAGATATTTAATCCGTTCATTGGGCGTATCTGGAAGGTCCAGATTTTGATTAAATGTAGGATCTAATTCCTGAACATAACGGTCAAAGAGGTTTTGATCTTTGACAACGAGCTCAAATCCCTTTCCTTTAAGAGCATAGATATAAGCGCCAGATTGTTCTAGTTCATCATTTAATGTTTTTATATCTTTTCTAATTGTACGAGAAGAGACTTCAATCAGTGAAGCAAGCTGATCACTGGTCACTGGTTGATGAGCGGAGGACAATTTTTTTAAAATTTTAAGCTGTCTTTTTCGCATCAATGTTCTCCTTTCTTTAGAAATAGTCGATAATAAATCTCTCTTAATCTCTTAGCATGATAAAAGCGCAGTAAGTCTTAATCACTACGCTTATCATTTCTTCAGTTTAGTTTTATTGGTTAAAACCGTTCTTTTCAGACACTTCGGCAAACCAAGAAGCACTTTTCTTAGCCGTTCTTTCCTGTGTTTTTAAATCAACAGAATAGAAACCATAGCGGTTTTTATAGGCATTCATCCAAGACCAGTTATCCATGAATGTCCATAGGTGATATCCTTTTACGTTACATCCTTCTTCAATTGATTTATGCAACCATTTTAAATGTTCTTTTATAAAATCGATTCTATAATCATCTTCAATGCGGCCATTCTCTAAGAAGCGTTCTTCATTTTGAACCCCCATACCATTTTCAGAAATAAAGGATTCGATATTGCCGTAATTTTCTTTAAGATTAATCATAATATCGTAGATACCTTTTTCGTAAATTTCCCATCCACGATAAGGATTCATCTTTCTACCTGGCATTTCATAATAATCAAAAAACCAGTCAGGCATGAAAGGACTATCAGGATGCGGTTGAGTTTCTCTAGCTTTGACCCTTCTAGGTTGGTAATAATTCACACCTAATAAATCCACTATATTATCTTTAAGTAAGGTTTTGTCCCCTTCTTCTGTTTCAGGTAGCTGACCATATTCAGAAAGTAGATCAATCAAATCTTGAGGGTACTCGCCTTTAACAGCTGGATCTAGAAAGCTTCGATTAAAGAACAAGTCACAGTAGTGAGAAGCTTTCAAATCTGCCGGGTTTTGACTTCTTGGATAAGAAGGAGTTAGATTCAAAACGATTCCAATTTGACCATCATATTTTTCATGGTAAAGTTTTACGGCTCTAGCGTGGGCAATCATGGTATTGTATCCAACTTGAACAGCTTTTTTTGCATCCACGATATTAGGATAATGAAAATCGTATAAGTAGCCACCTTCTACAGGTACAACGGGCTCATTAAACGTGAACCATTTGTTTACACGGTCACCAAATAACTCAAAAGCTTTATCAGCATATTCAGCATAAGCTTCAATGACTTCTCGATTTTCCCAACCACCAATTTCTTGGAGCTCTAAAGGCATATCGAAATGGAACAAATTCACAAAAGGTTCAACGTCATTTCTGATCAATTCATCAATGACTTGAGAGTAAAATTCTACTGCTTCAGGATTTACCTCACCTCGTCCACCTGGAATGAGTCTTGCCCAAGAAATGGAGAGTCTAAAACTATTATGATGAATTTTTTTCATGTTTGCAATATCTTCTTTGAAGCGATGATAGAAATCAGACGTCACTTCAGGGCCAACATTCTCAAAAAAGCGGTTAGGTTCTTCTTCGTACCATTTGTCCCAAATATTCTTGCCTTTTGTTCCATTTTCTCCACCTTCTGTTTGTGTTGAAGAAGCGGCGCTTCCCCACCAGAAGTTTTCTGGAAATTGATAATCTAATGACATATCGATAGTCTCCTTATCTTGTTCTATAAATTTCAACGATTTCAGTAGCTAAATCACGAACGGTCATAGCCGTCATTAAATGATCTTGCGAGTGTACTAAGATAATATTTAGTTGCTGTTGTTCTCCACGTGCTTCGTTTTGAAGCAATGTTGTTTGGTGTTGATGTGCTTTCCCTAATTCTTCACCGGCTTCTTTCAACTTCTTGTCTGCTTCTTTAAAGTTGCCTTCTTTTGCTTCATGTATAGCTTCCATTGCGCTTGATTTACCATTACCAGCAAACAAGATAATTTGAAACGCAACCTCTGTCATTGGATCCATTTCATTAACCTCCATAAAACTAAAAGGAAAGCGAATGTCAGAGACATCCGTTTTCCTTTATGCAATTTTCTATTAAACTATTCATTACGCAGTAGCTTGAACACTTTGTTCTTCGCGGTAATATTGGTTATCTAACACTTTAAGGAAAGGTAACCAGATTACGAATACGATAGCCATATTGATCAACTGCATAACAGCTCCCATAATGTTATTCCCTGTAGCCAAGTATCCACTCAGCAAGGCTGGAGTTGTCCAGGGAACAATCAACCCGGCTGGTCTAGGCGCAAAGCCTAGATCCATAGCAAAATATGTGACGATTGCTACAATGACTGGTGCAAGTAACCAAGGGATAATGACTAGTGGATTCATAATGATTGGAAGACCGAAAATAACCGGTTCATTAACATTAAAGATTCCAGCAGGTCCACCTAGTTTACCTAGTTCACGAAGTTGACGGCTTTTCGTCACTACAAAGATCGCAGCAATTACAGCTAAAGTCATACCTGAACCACCAATACCTACAATAAACGTATCCATAAATTGTTTTGTTACAATATTTGGTAATTCTTCACCTGATTGGAATGCAGAAAGGTTTTGTTCATTTAATGAATACCAAATTGGATCAAATACAGAGTTAATAATGATTTGTCCATGTAATCCAAAGAACCAGAATACTTGGATCAATAGTACAGCAATAATGGTTGCGGGTAAGCCACTACCTAGTGCTGTAAGCGGTTGTTGAATTAAAGTATATATGAAGTTCTGAACCGTTTCAAACGCTGTGAAACTAAAAGCGACACGAATGAGTAAAAATACTGATAAAGTTAATGTAATGGGAATCAAGGCACTGAATGATCTTGAAACCGCATCTGGAACACCAGCTGGCATTTTAATCGTAAGATTTTTACGAACAAATAATTGATATAATTCAGCGGAAATGAATGCTGTGAAAATACCTAAAAACATGCCTTCTGCTCCTAATGCAGAAGTTGGAATAACGCCAGTTGTTTCTTCTAAAATTTGAGGTGTCAGTACTAAGAATGATGCTAAAGCAACAACTCCACCGTAAATGGATTCTCCTCCACGTTGTTCAACCATTTTGAAACCAATACCGATAATAACGAATAGACCCATTATACTCAATGTTGCAGCTGATGCTGGTCCTAATGCATTTTGGTAAGTTGCGTAAGCTTCTTCGCCAATGAGTCTGTCTAAGAACGGTAAGTTAGCAATAACAACGAAAATCGATCCGAAAATAATCAGCGGTAACGCTACCATAAAACCGTTACGTAAAGCTGTTAAGTAACGGTTATTGTTCAGCTTATCAGCAATGGGTAAAAGAATATCTTCTAATACGCTCATAAATTTATTCATGTTGTTCCTCCTGTTTCTATCATTATCCTTGTTCGATTAAATCGAAAGCTTTGTTTAATACAGCTACGCCATCAACTCTGCCATATGCTACTGGATCAATAACGTCCAATGGAATTCCTACTTTTTCAGCAGTAACCGCAAATTTCTTTTTCATAAAACGCATTTGCGGTCCAATCAGTAATACATCTGCTTCTTCCATGTCGTGTTCAGCTTTATCTTGAGCAACTGCCCAGATTTTGACTTCTTCTCCACGTTTTGCTGCTTCTTCCTCCATTTTTGTTACAAGTAAACTAGTAGACATTCCTGAAGAACAAGCTAGTAATATTTTTTTCATATTTTCTTCCTCCTTTCCTTTTGTTTTTCTTGATAATGTTATCATAATATAAGAACGCTTTCATTTCCACGTGATTAAGTTCCGTTTAGAAGAGGAACTTTATTGTTTCAGTACAAGAAAGAACATATCTTACTTAAAAAGTATGTTTGCCGTAAAAAGCCCACTACTAGAGTAACGCTTAGTAGCAGACCCTATGTTAATTTAGTATAGAAAGTTTAAGTATGCAACGAGTAAGATGAAATAACCGACCATAGCGGTTATCGTCGCATTAAAGGTCAATTCAAGATGACCAATTCTCGTTAGGATACCTCCGTGCTTGATAATTCCATTATAAAATCCGATACCGGCAATGATCATTAAAACATAAACAATTCCTTTTTGAATGTACTCTTCAGGATTGACATGGACTTCAAAATTAAAGAGGAATTCAGACAGACGTTCTCCGAATATGCCTGTTATTAATGATGCAACACCCATAAATAAAGAGGCGGATAAAGCAAAAATATCGATTTTTGCACGCCCCTCTTTAGGGTTTTTACCGAACAGCATCGTAGCATACTTAATAAAAGACATGGTCGTTCCTAGATTGACAATATTCAGTAGAATCGTTGTCGAGTAATCATACGTACCGTGAGCAATCATATATTTTGAAATACTACCATTAAAAAATGGGGCTCCAGTAATACCTAACATGGCTAAAGCCGTAGCGATAGCGACCAGAGGCATTCGTTTGAACAACCCTCTGATCTGATAGACATCTCGGGTATCGTATTCATCATAAATCAACCCAGCAGTTAAAAATAAGGTCGATTTAAATATAGCATGATTGAAGATATGATAAACCGCTCCCCAAAATGCGATCTCGGAAGCCATGTTCAGACCCATCATAATCAATCCAACTTGAGAAACCGTGTGATAAGCGAGAATTAATTTAATATCATGTTGCCCTAGTGCCATCACAAATCCGACCGTTGACGTAATAAAACCGATCCAGAAAAAGAATTCATGCATATCGATAGCTGAAGCATACATATTTGAAAAGCGAATAAACAAATAGACGCCGCTTTTTATGTAAAGACCAGATAGAATAGCTGAAACAACAGGTGGCGCACTCGGTGTCCCGTGCGCTTTTGGAAGCCAGCTGAATAATGGGGTCACGGCTGTCTTTAGCGATACCGTCGTCATCATAAAAGCGTAAGGTAAAATGATTGATTTAGGATCTTCGATTTGACTCATCGCTTCTTGGATCATTCGAATATCTAGCATACCAAAAGTTCTATAAATCATGGCGATGCCAAATAGTAAAAAGGCTGTTCCGATTACATTGACAAAAAAGTATATCATACCATCATAGATTGCCTGTTTTTCTTTATTGATCATAATCAGTATAGAAACGACAACGGTTGAAACTTCCAAAAATACAAAAATATTGAACAAGTCACTGGAAAGGAACAATCCCATCATTAAGCCCTCTAATACCATAAACATAAAATAAAATAACGGTTTAAAATACGTTTGTCTGATGGCATAGACTAGAAAGGCAAAGTAAAAAACAGCTGTAAACAAAACCATTACACTAGAGATTGGATCAGCATAGAGACTGAGTGCTATGCCATCTGGATAGCCACCAGCGTTCCACAGTAAAGCCCCAGAGCTATTCACTGTGAAAAATACGTAGAATGTATAAAGCCCAAAAAGGAACTGAAATACGAGTAACAATACTGTAGCGATTTTTCTGTTGACTACATAAGCCATTAACCCGCAGATAATCGGTGCTAATACTAAACTATATAACATCAATGGTCACTTCCTTGCTGCGCTCGTTTTCTAGTCCAATGCGTGATCCCGTGTTTTTGCTTATAATGCATAAACATGGTTAAGCCGATCGCCGTAACACCGATACCAATAACAATCGCTGTTATCATGAGTGCTGAAGGAACAGGATCCGCAAAAGAAGCTTCTTGGGCCTGACCAATTGGAGGAACACTATTGGTTGAATAATTAATGGTGATGAAAAACAAAAAGACACCTGATTCCATGATCGACATGGACATAATGGTTTTTGCGATAGATTTTTTTGTCATCAGTCCATATAAGCCTATAAAAAATAATAAGATACCGACAATCTCTCCGTTGATAAACTCCAAATTGTTCAACTTCTTTCTTTAGCAAGATTCTGTTCTATAAACAAGCTATTATTGGTTTTCGTAAAAAACAAATCTGTAAAATATAATACTTAATCCAGAAAAAACTTTAAATCCTATTAGTAAATTCAATGTTATTAGATAAATTTGGTCCATCAAGATACTATCAGATGGCCCTAATTCCATAAAAATGTATAAGATAGGTAGTAAAAGAATACAAAAGAACAAAAGCTTCTCTAGTCGTTCAAGTATGTCTAAGTTCAAATCAAAATTGGGGTACACTAGATAACGAGTAATTAACGCAGTAGCTAAAATCGCCCCTCCCTGAAATCCTCCACCTGGAGAAACATGACCATTTATAATCGTATATAAACCAATCAATAGTACAAATGGATAAATTATACCCATCATGCGTGTAATAATTTCTGAGTTATTTTTCTTTTGAAGATTATTTTCTTCATACTGATATTTCTCTGTATGAATGTTTGACCAAGAGACATTAATGACTTCGATTACAGATACTACAAGCATCAATGCTTCGAAAAGTGTATCAAATACTCTATAATTCAAATAAATTGCTCCGACAGCATTTTGTGCGCCTGTTTGAGCATAAAAATCAGCTGTTAAATAATCCATTAACGGTGTATCGAGCTTCACGGAGTAACTGGAAAACGTAAAAATAACGACCACAGCACCGACTAAAGCAAAAAGAATTCTAACTATGCGAAGTTTTTTATTCGATTGCATCATCTGAGAGCACCTCGTCTCTGAAAACGACTCTGATTTCTTCTATGTTATCAATGGTTTCATCCATATTGGCAATGATATCTTGAAAAATAAGGTCTGATGTTTTTCCATAAAAATAGGTCAGATGATCTTTTTTATAGATAATAAAGTCATGGAGATCTTCTTCTATAATGGACTCAAGAGAATGGTTAGAATAAGCAATCTGTGGTTCGATTTCTTCTGTTCTTTCAAGAAAAAGTTCTAAAGGTTTAATGATAGTATTTGAGATCCCTGTGATCTGATCGTCGTTTATTTGGTCAGCATGATCGTCGACGTAAATAATGGAATAGACAGCAATTTTCTTGAGGGCTACCAAGTACATAATGGTGGATAAACCGACTCCTATGGCCGCCTCTGCCAATGCTACATCTGGTGCATTGTAATAGAGATAAGTCAAAGCCATCGTCAAGGAAAAGGCGCCTAGAAATACGATGGATCTTCTCAAGTTATCTGAGAGTACAGATATACAAGCTAAAACTAGTAGTATGCACATTAATATAGATTCAATCATTTACATTCTCTCTTTCTTTGTTTTATAACCACTCAAATGAGCAGAACGAGTAACGGCATGTGTGGCCAAGGGATTCGTTATCAAATACATGACGAGTACTACAAGGATTTTTCCACTAAAGATGCTGAACCCATTTTTAACCATCAAACCAAACATAACTGTTATGAAACCAACCGTATCCACTTTTGCTGTAATCAGTATTCTTAAAAAGAAATCGTTAAATCTATAAATTCCAAATACTCCTAAAGCCATGAAAATGACACCAATGACCATCAGAGTATTCCCAAACCATTCAAGTACGATACCCACTATATATCCCCTCTTCTCTCTATCGTCCTCGCAATCATAATTGTCCCGATGAAGCCTAAAACGCCATAGATGATAGCGACATCTATAATATATGTACGACGAATGATTACCCCAATGAGTACAGCCATGATGATGATTTTTGACGAAAACACTGAAAAGCCAAGCATTCTGTCCCAAATCGTAGGACCGATCAATACACGAATCAGTCCTACAATGGATAATAATAGAACGATTAGCATAATAACTGTATCAAATGTCATTGGATTCTCCTTTCTTGTTATTTGAACTGGTTTTCTTTTGAGAAGCTTTTTTTTCATACTTCATTAGTATTTGTTCAATTTCAAGTGGAATAATGCTTCTTAGATCCTCATCTTTTTTAGGAGGATTCAATACTAAAATTCTTAAGGCATTGTCTTTTTTATCTATCGTAACAGTGCCAGGCGTCAAGGTGATGGCATTAGCAAGAAGATCAATGAGTAGTTCTTCTTTTAGAATCGTCTTACAGGTAATAATCTGTGCTTCTCCTTGACCTTTCAGTATGTTTGGAATAACCCGCATGCCTGCTATAAAGATTTCCAGAATGAGTTGTAATATAAAATGAATCAATGTTCCTAAACCAATCAAATAATCGAATTCATAATTACCCTTTAAAAGAAACTGATCAGTGAAAAGGATAATGAAAGAAGATACAATTATGCCTGAACTTATCGTAAGAATAGAAAAAGACTCAAATAAGATCACCCATATAAACGTCAGGATGGCAATAATTTCTTTGTTTTGAATCACTTCTTGAAAAGACTTTTTGAGTTTACTGCTCAAATTTAAAGACCTCCTTCACTTTGCTGACTTTAAAAGTGTGTATAACGGTTTCATCTGATTCGATTGTAGCATTTAAAAGGAAGAAATCACAATTAGAAACAAAGTAGATCTAATAAAAAAAGGCATCTGAAAACAGATACCTTTAATTTTTATTTTTTTTAGAAAATCTTTGGACGGTATTTTTTATTGTAGGGACGACTTTTTTATAAAAAGGAATCTTTTGATCTTCATCGATGTTCAGTAAATGCTCATAATCAGAAGAATCGGTATTACGATCAAATTCTAGCTCTTTCTTATTGATCTTCTTACCTTTCATATGAATATTTTTCTTGAATTGCTTACGCATAAGGTTTTCTATAAATGAAAGATTGACTGTTTCGCCATTCATTTCTTTAAAGGCCATTACACTCAGAACTTCAATATAACTCGCAGCTAAAGCACTTGTAACGATAGAAGCGGTTGTTCCGCTAATGACGCCTCCGATTACGGTACCCGCTCCTGGAATGAACTTTAACGCATTTGCAACGATTGATTTACCTAAGAACGTGGCTGAACCAGTTCCACCAACTGCAGCAATGATTGAGACGATAGAAGACTTATCCAATGAAATCCCAAAAATGGCTGTAATATGTGCCAATAGAGTAATCTGCATTGGCACAAGTACTGAGGCATCTGAAAAGGGAATAGGAATAAATCCAATTCCAAAACTAGATGCAACATATCGAGTAGCCCAGCGTCTAGCATTTTTTGCTTTACGTTCAATGTCTGCTTGCTGGGCGTTCGTAAAAGCCTTTTGTGCATCTTCGGGAATAACTTCAAGTGATTTACTGACGAGTTCTTTTAAACCGAATGCTGGAATTGTATAGTCATCTGAAATCACATAAGGTTCAGACATAACGGTTTGAATACCGGCAACAGGTAAATTCATGTTTTCAAGATATCGCTTGAAGTCTTCAGCTGGCTGCCCTAGAGCTTGAGTGAGTACAAGAATAACCGGAATATTTTCTGAGATGTCCTTGATTAATTCCAGTTCCATATCTTCAATACGAGAAGAAGTCGCTTGAATACAATAATAAACAACATGAATCGCTTCTTTGGAGTGTTTATTTTGATTGATTAAATTAAGCATCTCTTTCTTAACACGCTGCTGAATGGTCTGTTCGAGTTCTAAGCCACGTGTATCGTATAAAACAATCGGGATACCATTTTTCGAAATTTTTCTAAGATGTTTGGTTACAGGTTTCCCTATTCCCGTATCAGCTAGTTTTTCTCTGAAAATATTGTTAATAAGTGTACTTTTACCCACTCCTGTTTTACCTGCAATCAGTATATTGACAGGATTCATATTTTCAATTTCTTTTTCTGTCTTATCTAAAATTTCTTGTATTACATTAATTCTATCGTTTGGTAACTTCATACACTACCTCCTACTGATAAGTGCTCTCATAATAGTTTAACATGAACTTTGAAAAAAGCGGAAAGACAACGAATTAAAACCAATATACAAATGAACGGTATCCTCAGCTCATATCGGAGCTAAAGATACCGTTTAATTTTTAATGCTATTGATATTCTGAAGGTACGGCAGTCAATTTTTCTACTCTAGTCGGTTGCCATCCTTCTTCTTCAACAAATTGAAGAAAGACTCTATAAACTTCTGATTGATCATTTGTAGATGCCGTAACGGTTACTTGGCTTGGACCGTTTCCTCCAACCCACCATTCAGTCATATTACCAGCAGATAAACTTGTAACGGATCTGACAGCTTCACTGATTTCCGCACGGTCTTGAGACCCTGTACTAAAGTCAGTTGTATGTTCTCCGGTTTGGCTTGTACCTATAGGAGACCAATTTCCTGTAGAAGCTTCTTCTACGAGAGGATCATCTGACTCTACTTCTTCGACATCTGCTGTGTCAGAATCTTCTTCTGTGACTTCTTCGCTATCTTGTTCTGGTTGCTCAGAATCCGTATTAGGATCTTCTATTTCTTCTGAGTCTGTCGGTTCTTCTACTTCTTCTCCGGATTCATCATTGTTATCTGAGACGAGCTCAGGGTTTGTTTGCGGTGGATCCGCTAAGTTACTGTCTCCGTTTCTAGGAATGAAAAATATATAAGCAATGATAGCAATTAGGATGACTAGTAATACTGCAACGACGATATAGTAGTACTTATCATAAGAGTTTTTCGGTTGCTCTTTTCCGTCTGTTCTTGTCTTTCTTTCAACTCTTGATTTGTTTGAACGATTATTTTTCATAATTGAGTCTCTCCTTTTAGTACATTCCGTCTGTGACTACTAGTTTATCATATCGAGATTTCAAAACTGAGTAAATAACGTAACAAGCTTACAACAAAAAGACACCTTCAAGAAGGTTTGATCTACTTGAAGGTATCTTCTATAACAGCGATTAAAGATTAAGGTTTTAAAACGACTTTAATGTTATTGTCTTCTTTTTTATCAAATATTTCATAACCTTTTGCTGCATCTTCTAAAGGCATCGTATGCGTGATGATATCACTTGGATCAAATTCATTGTTCTTAATCATTTCATACAGTTTGGGCATTAGATGCGGAACTGGCGTTTGTCCAGATTTCAGTGTAACGTTTCTAGCGAAAATATGATTAATGGGGAAATTAGCAGCAGGTGTCAAGTAAACACCAGTCAACATGATTGTTCCAAATTTTTTCACAGCCATACTGGCCATCTCGATCGGACTAGTCGTTCCCATTTGAGGTGTAATCAAATTTGTGACTTTTTCTAATTTACGTTGTTTTCCATCCATTCCAACGCAATCAATGACTACATCCGCTCCACCGTGTGTCATATCTTTTAAGGCCATTCCTGGTATATCGACTTCTTCAAAGTTAAGTGTTTCAACACCAATTTTTTTAGCTGAATATTCTAAACGATGTTTTACTCTATCTACAGCGATCACTCGTTTTGCACCTTTCATTTTAGCAAAGCGTTGTGCCAGTAATCCAACCGGACCTGATCCAAGAACAATCACCGTATCTCCTGGTTTAACTCCGGCATGTTCCACACTCCAAAAAGCTGTTGGTACAATATCTGAAAGAAATAGAACTTTTTCATCTGCTATATGATTGTCAGGTACTTTGAATGATGAGTGATCAGCATAAGGAACGCGTAAAAACTCTGCTTGCCCACCTGGATAATCTCCGTTTAATTTACCAAATCCAAATAAACCGCCATAATCTATTTCAGGATTACGATTGGATTCATCGCATTGGCTTTCCATGTCATTTTCGCAAAAATGACAATGACCACAACTCACATTAAATGGAACAACGATTCTGTCGCCTACCTTTAAATTTTTTACATCTGGTCCTACTTCTTCTACAATACCCATTGGCTCATGTCCAACCACATAGTCATCGTTTAAGATCATATTACCATTGTGATAAAGGTGTAGATCGGATCCACATATAGCTGTTGCTGTTACACGAATAATCGCATCCGTCGGTTCTTGGATTCTTGGATCAGGTACAGTTGTCACCGTCATTTTTTCTTTACCTTGATAAGTTACTGCGCGCATTAAGCATTCTCCTTTTTTCAAAGTTAATTACCTCTATAATTTAGCATGTTCGTAACTTAAGTTATAATAAAACGCTTGTATTGTTAAAACCCCCATAAAGACTCGACGAGTCCTTACAGGGGTTAGAATAAAGGTGATTAATGACGCAATTTTTTTAAGGGTGCTGCTACAAGTGGTGCCACTATCCCAGCTAGAATAGCTTCAGCAACACCGCTTGTTCCCACAATAACGAGTAAGACATTGGCTAGATTACTGAAATCAACACTGGTTGCTTCGGCATAACGCTCACCGTAGAAAAGATAAATGAATAATAAAACAAAAATAGTATTTGTGAACGCTCCCGCAATCGAAGCAATTGACATAGATAGTTTATTTTTAGTTGGAATATATTTCTTCATTAGGTTAAACGTTAACCCCGTAAAAAGACCGATCAATATTCGAGGAAGTAATGCAATCATTGGATTTGTCCACAACCATAAATCTAAAGGTGTTGCAGGGACTGTATAAGCACGAAGCATTCTAGTGAGCCCCCAACCCCCCCCAATAATCATACCGTCTTTAGTTCCGAGCACTAACGTTGCTACAATGACGGTAATATGAATAATAGTCGGATTTAGGGGGGGGATGGGAATATTTCCTAAAAAAGGCACAAAATTTTGAATGAGTATAATGGCTGTCAAGATACCCAAAATAGCTATTCTATGTGGATTAGATTTTTTTCTACCTAATGGCATTGGTTTTCCTCTTTTCTATTAGTAAGACATTTAGATCATCTTACTATTTTTAAGACCATTTGTCATACTTCTATTTAATCTACCTAATAAAACCGATAAAAGATGTTTCTCTTCTTCAGTCCAGCCCGCTAGCATTCCTGAAAACTGCTCTTTAAAAGTCTGATTGTATGTGGAATAAATACTTTTAGCATCTTCTGCTAAGGCAAAATAGGCATATCGTTTATCTTCTCCGGAAGTTTTAATGACGAGTTCTTTTTTGACTAAATTATTCATCTGTCTACTGATGGTCGATTTATCCAACTGACTTTTTTCAGTTATAGATTTTAATGTGGCTTTTTCTTCTCCTAAAATATCAATTAAATTCAAAGCGGAAGCAGAAAGTTGATGCTCGCTTAAAAGTTCCTGAGTCATAAACTTGTATAAGGTTTGCAATTCTGAGAGTTTCAGTAACAACTCGTTTGTATCAACTTCTTGCGGCATATAATCGCTCTCTTCCTATAATGATTTCATTGTAAAACGAAGTGTTTGTACAAGACAACTATACCATTTAGACACACTTTGGGCAAAGGGTTATCTATTACTCGATGGTACTCAATCTTTATAAATGCTATACTGGATTAGAGTCTCACGAAGAAAGGAGACATATTAACATGTCATTTGATGGACTATTTACACATGCTATGGTTGAAGAACTAAAACAAGAACTTATAGGTGGACGAGTTGCTAAGATACAGCAGCCCTACGAAAATGAAATTCTTTTCAAAATTCGCTCAAGAAGAAAAAATAAACAACTTTTATTATCTGCTCATCCACAATATGCTAGGATGCAACTCACAGAAATTCCTTTTGAAAATCCCTCTGTACCTCCACAATTTTGTATGGTGATGAGAAAGTATTTGGACGGTGCGATTTTAGAAGATATCATTCAATTAGAAAATGATCGTGTTATTGAATTCTCTTTTAGTAATCGTAATGAATTAGGTGACATACAAAATCTCGTTTTAATTGTCGAGATTATGGGTAGACATAGTAATATTCTGCTTGTAAATAAACAAGAAGAAAAAATCTATGAAACGATTCGTCATATCTCTTCTAGTCAGAACACTTATCGTTCGCTACTTCCTGGAGGAACTTATATTGAAGCGCCAAGACAAGACAAAGCGAATCCCTTCACTTACGAGTCTACTCTACCAATTGAAGCTTTGTCTTTTAAAGAAAAAGTGAAATGGATTCAAGATAAGTTTCAAGGTATGGGAAAAGATTCCGCAGAAGAGCTTGCTCATCAAGTTGAAGCCCACCCTGATGATGCTCCGACTGCTGTATTCGCAAAATTCATGGCACCGTATAAGATGAACCAAGTGTCCCCTACTTTAACCATCCATAATAGAAAAGAACAATTTTCAGCAGTAGAATATCCTTCTCTTCCAGGTGAAAAAGAGTCGTATGCTACGTTGAGTGAACTAGCCGACCGTTACTTTGGAAACAAAGCAGAGCGCGACAGAGTTCAGCAGCAAGCGAATGATTTGTTTGGGATTGTTAAAACGGAAACCGACAGGAACCGCAAAAAACTGGTAAAACTTGAAAAAGAATTTCAACAGACACAAAAAGCAGATCAGTATCGAATTAAAGGAGAAGTCTTAACAGCATACTTGCATGAAATTCAGCAAGGCATGGAGACGGTTGAATTAGACAACTTCTATGAAGAAAACCAGAAAATTACGATTGATCTGGACCCTAGAAAGTCTCCGTCTAAAAATGCGCAAGCATATTTCTCTAGATATCAAAAATTAAAAAATGCCATTGCTCATTTGAATGGACAAATTGCTCAAACAAAAGCAGAAATCCATTATTTAGAGTCTGTGCTGACTCAAATGGAAGTGGCCTCTCCTAAGGACATTGAAGAAATCAGGGATGAACTTCAAAGTGGTGGCTATATTAAAAAGAAACGAAAACCACTTAAAGGCAAGAAAAAACCGGCGTCTGAACCGGATCAATTTGTTTCCACTGATGGGACAACCATTCTTGTTGGTAAAAACAACCTACAAAATGATCAGTTAACGCTGAAGATTGCTCGTAAAACAGACTGGTGGTTACACACAAAAGATATTCCTGGATCTCACGTAATTATTAGAAGCGATGCACCTTCTGAACAAACATTGGAAGAAGCGGCAACAATTGCAGCCTATTTCAGTAAGTACCGTCTATCTGCTTCTGTACCGGTAGACGCGGTTCAAGTTAAACATGTCAAAAAACCGAATGGTGCAAAACCTGGCTTCGTCATTTATGAAGGCCAGACCACTTATTACGTTACTCCGACTGATGACTTTATCAAAGCTTTAAGAAAATAAAAACATGCTTGACTTGTATATGCTGGTTAATAAACCAGAATTCAAGTCAGGCATGTTTTTGTTTAAGGTTTAATAATCTCTACGGCATTTTTATGATCGACTTCTTCTACAGAAACTTTGACTTGTTCTTTAAGAGAAGTAGGAATATTTTTTCCAATGAAGTCTGCTTTGATTGGAATTTCTCTATGTCCTCTATCAATAAGAGAAGCCACAAGAATTTTTTTAGGTCTTCCAAGATCCATTACAGCATCCATCGCTGCTCTGATTGTACGCCCGGTAAAAATTACATCATCTACAAGAACGACGACTTGGTCTTTCACAGATACCGAAAAGTGCTGACCTTTCACTTCTGGATCGCCGACCTCATCAGGAAAATGTCTGTCATCTCTATAAAGTGTAATATCTAGTTCTTCTACGGATATCGACTTTTCTTCAATCTGTTCAATTCTTTCAGCGATTCGATTTGCAATATGAATCCCTCTTGTCTTGATTCCAGCTAAAATCAGATTTTCTGTCCCCTTATTCATTTCGATGATTTCATAGGAGATTCGAGTGAGTGCACGCTGCATAGCCATTTCATCTAATATCGTGATCGTTTTAGACATCCTATCATCCCTTCATTAAAATTACGTATTTATTGTTTTCTTAAAATATCGAGATTCTCTTCAAAGATTTCAGGTATTGGAGTAGAGAAATGCATTTCTTTTCCTGTGGTCGGGTGTGTGAAACCTAATGTTTCTGCATGAAGGAACTGTCCATTTCCTTTAAGTGTCTTACGAGGACCATAAAGTGGGTCACCTGCCATAGGGTGTTCGATATAATGCATGTGAACTCTAATTTGGTGTGTTCTACCAGTTTCAAGAATTAATCTTACCAAGGTAAACTTTTCAAAACGTTCAATGACCTCAAAGTGTGTTACTGATGGTTTGCCATTGTCAACTACCGCATATCTTTTACGGTTACTTGTGTCACGCCCGATAGGGGCATCAATGGTCCCTTTTTCGTGATGAATCGTACCATGTACAAGTGCAACATACTCTCTTTGAGCTTTCTTGTCCTTAAGTTGCGCAGATAGTTTCTCGTGAGCTTGGTCATTTTTTGCGACCATTAATAGTCCTGATGTATCTTTATCAATACGGTGAACAATTCCAGGACGAATTTTTCCATTGATTCCAGACAAGTCTTTTACATGGTATAAAAGTGCATTCACTAATGTACCAGAACTGTGGCCTATTGAAGGATGAACCACCATTCCTTGAGGTTTATTTACAACAACAACATCTTGATCTTCATAAACGATCTCAATATCGATGTTTTCAGGCTGAGCATTAATTTCAACTGGAGCCGGGATAAAGACTTCGATTTCGTCTCCTGGCTGAATCTTATAATTTGCCTTTGATGGTTGATCATTGACCGTTATGCTACCTTCTTTGATTAATCCTTGAATCTGAGACCGAGAGGCTTCAGGTAATTTCTCGGCCAGATATTTGTCTAGACGGTCATTAGATTGACCACCTGTAAATGAGTACTGTTCTTCCATTATTTATCAACTGCTTTCTTTTGTTTGAAGGTTTTAATTTCGTCTAGTATCAAGTATAAAATCATAAGTCCAACACCAAACGTTAAGGACATATCTGCTACATTGAAAATTGGAAATTGAACAAATTCAAGTCTGAACATATCCACAACATACTGATTCAAGACCCTATCTATCAAATTTCCAATGGCTCCTGCCAGCAATAGTGTTAGAGCTGAAGAAAACAATCTGCTTTGACGTCCCTGTGTGTGTAAGTAATAACCAATCACACCAATCACAATGAGCGTGACGATGATAAAGAACCACATTTGACCTTCTAAGATACTCCATGCTGCCCCCGAATTCTGGTGGTAGGTAAAAGAAAGAATATTTGGTATGGCGGTTACTGTTTCATACAAGGATATGTTTTGTACGGTTAGATATTTTACCAGCTGATCTATTCCTACTATGATCGCTGCTATCACGTAATAAATAATCATGTCGACCTCTTTTCTAATAAATAATACTTTATAATTGTACCTTATTTACGACATAAAAAACACTCGAAATGAAACCTTTTATGGGTTGTTTGCATAGTGTGATGGATATTCTTCCTTAATCTATATGACATTTTCTTTTTAAGAATTGATTATTTTTGTTATACTCGTTTAGTGCCCCGCTTTTTTAGTGGGTTAAAGAACGAATATACTTAAAGGAGATTCATGAAATGACTAAGAAAACATATGCTTTAGCCGGTCTAGGACTGACCACACTACTACTAGCAAGTTGTAGTGGAGATAACGTTGAGGAAATACAGTCAGCTGTAGGTGAAATGGATCAAATACATGGAAATATTGTAGATGAGATGAATGGCTTGAGCGAAGAAGAAATGAATCTTCAAACAACATTTGATGAAGCATTAGCTTCAGATGATCAAATGTCTACCTTTGCCGATGGTTCAGCGCCTGTTTTTGAAAATATTTCTTCAAGAAGAGATCGCATCGAAACAATTAATACTTTAAGAGAAGACTTCGAGTCTCAAGAAGAAATTATAGCAGATTATGACGGAGACAGTCTTTCTGAAGAAGAACTGAGTGGATTAAACGCTAAAATTGACGAATTTTCTGGACAATTAGAAAGCTTTACATCTAATTACGAAACTTCTCTGACTGCTCAAGAAGACTATTTTACTTCTATTGGAAGCGAAGATGCAACGTATGATACCTTCTCAAGTGGCATTACGGAATTAAATGAACAAACTGCAGCTAATAAAGAAGAATTAGTTCAACTGGATCATTCATTAGTAGAAGTAAAAGATCATATTACACAGGTCCAAGAAATGATTCAGTCCACAATGACTGAAAACGAATAAGGAGTAAATTAATGATGAAAAATTCTAAATATACCTTTTTACTAGCTTCTGCCCTCCTATTAGCCTCTTGTGGAGATCAAAACGAAGCGACAGAAGTTGAAGACCAGAATGCTTCTACTGAAGTAACTGATGTGGCAGACTCAACAAACGAACAAGTTGAGGAAGAGTCTGATACCGAATCCGAAGATGAAGAAGTTGTTGAGGAAGAACCCGAAGAAGAAGCGGTTACCTTTGAATACGAAGTGAATTCCGGTATTTATACAATTCAACCGATTGAAGGATCAGAAGCTGATAGTCAAGTCGCTTTACTAACGTATGACGATGCTCCTGATAAATATGCACTAGATATTGCGAAAACTTTAGTAGAGCATGATGCGCATGCAATCTTTTTTGTCAACGGCATGTATCTTGAAAACGATGAAGGAAAAGAGATGCTAAAAGAGATTCACGATATGGGATTTGAAATCGGAAATCATACTCAAACCCACGCTAGTCTCCCAAGCATCAGTGAAGAAAAACAGTATGAAGAAATCGTTACGACTAGTGATATGGTCGAAGAAATCACTGGAGAAAGACCAAGATTTTTCAGAGCGCCTTTTGGACAGAATACAGAATACTCTGCTGACCTTGCCCGCGAGCAAGGCATGGCGTTGATGAACTGGACATATGGATATGATTGGGAATCGGATTATATGAATGCAGATGCATTATCAGATATTATGGTCAATACGAACCTACTTGTTCCTGGAGCAAATTTATTGATGCACGACCGTGAATGGACTTTAGAAGCTACACCGTCAATTATTGAAGGATTAAGAGAAAAGGATTACGAAATCGTAGACCCTGCCCTCATTAAATCCGTTGAAAACGAAAGTGAGGATGTAGAATAATGAACTGGAAAAAGAAATTAACTTTAGGTGCTGCTAGTTTAATGACTTTAAGTCTTACAGCAAAAACCGTATTAGCTGATGGTGCAGATGATGTAAACGATATTACTGCTGAAACGGAAACAATTGAAACGACCTACTTGAACGTAACAATGGATCCTCTTTTGACAGTACCAACGGAATTTCCAAGCCAATTCAAATATGATAGCGGAGTAAATATTGAATATCCTGCAGATGGTGTTAAAGGGATTTTTGTAACAGGCTATTCTGCTGCTGGTGAAAAAATGAATAGTTTAGTGGATATGTTGAACAATACTGCTTTAAATGCAATGGTTGTAGATGTCAAAGATGATCACGGTAGTATGATGATGGAGCTAGATTCAGACAACGATTTGATAACTGAATCTACACAAAATGTAGTAGATCCAACTCAATTAATGGAAACGATGGAAGAAAATGAAATTTATCCTATAGCTCGGATTGTAGTTTTCAAAGATACGCAACTGGCTACAAATCGACCTGATCTTTCTTTCTTAGACAGTAATGGTGAAGTATGGAAAAATGGACGTGGCGAAAGTTTTGTAAACCCTTATGAACGTGAAGTTTGGGAGTACAACGTTGAAGTTGCTAAACAAGCAGCTAAACTAGGGTTTAAGGATATTCAATTTGATTATGTCCGTTTCCCTGAAGGCTTTGAGAACCGCGATGAAGAGTTGACTTACTCTCGTGGTGATTATGCTGAAAGTGATCTTGATAACGTGAAGCAACGTGTAGACGCTGTTACCGAATTTGTGGCTTACGCTAAAAAAGAACTTCAAGGTTATGATGTAGATGTTTCAGTAGATATCTTTGGATACGCAGCAACTCAAGAAGAAACACCTGGTATCGGTCAGAATTTCTCTAGAATTTCAGCAAACGTAGATGTGATTTCTTCAATGATCTATCCAAGTCACTGGGGGGGTGGATCACTGGGTATCTCTAGACCAGATTTAGAACCTTACCAACTTGTATCTAACTATATGGAATATGAAAATGAAGTGTTAGGTGCTCTTGGAGAAGATGCTCCAGTTTCTAGACCATGGCTTCAGGATTTCACTGCTTCATATCTTGGTTCAGGATTCTATAAAAATTACGGCGCACGCGAAGTAGAAGATCAAATTCGTGCTTTAAATGAACATGGTGTAAATGAATTCCTATTATGGAATGCAGGTAATAATTATTCCGAAGGAGCTCAATACAACTTCGAATAAATTTACACAATAAAAAAGCGAAGTTCCGTGCGCCGACCCCCAGAAGTTAGACCTAAAATCTAACTTCTGGGGGTCTTTTTTAATGGCAAAATATAGTTTTGAATTTAAACATAAGATCGTAAAGGCGTAT
>NZ_JBHSUL010000016.1:0-15252 GCF_042660675.1 Marinilactibacillus sp. GCM10026970 | reverse complement strand
TAAACAAGAATAAACCCTATAAGGATTGTAAAAAAGCACAATTCTTACAGGGTTTATTTGTATTTGAATATTTTAAGGGACTTTTGTCCCAGCCTCTTTTTTAAATCTTTTACGCATAATGGTCTGACCTCAATTGCTTGAATGTTACGAAACGGAACAAGAATTGACCAATCGTTACTAAACATAGAAGAGAAAAAGGTACAAAGAATAAAACGGATTCTCTTACAACATCGATTGAAGCAACATGCCAATAAACGAGTACAGTTCCTAAGGTCATTGACCCATTGAAAATGATCGTAGGTAGTGGTTTATGCTTGAATTTGCTGATCAGTTTCAAAGAAAATAGCAGGCCAAACGTAAATAAAGCAATATAACCCAAAACACTCGTCATAGATAAAAGCGCTATTGAAGTCATGAATTGAAATTCTACAACAATGTGGTAAAGGGCGAAAATAGAGATCGCTAAAGTGAAAAACTTTGAAGTGAATTCAGATGATTCATTAGTGGAACAAGCGAGCGCCACCATACTAATATAAGCAAACGTTCCTATAATCATAGATTGATTATGATTTAAGTACTCTGGAAGAATATCCACATATAAACCTGTTAACAACAAAAGGCTAAACAGCATAAATCCAGCTTTTAAAACGAAAGACCGATTTTTAAGATTCAACGTTACCCTCCTTTCTATACGTCTTCGGATGACTACGCTAATATTCTACCATGTTCATAATGATTCATCGAATAATAGCGTTTAAAAACATTCGTGACAAAAGAGCTTGAAAAGAGCATACTGATAAGTAAAGATTACATAAAGGAATGACAGATATGATACATAAGTGGATGGTTCAAATTTTTAGAAGAAGAGTTCTACTAGCGATTTTAATTGTTGTACAGTTTAGTATATTTGCCTATATGGTGAATCAATCAATTGCCTATTCCATTGTCATAGAGTCTTTGTTTACATTTTTATCTATTATTATTGCCTTACATGTAGTTGGAAAAAAAGGAAAAGAAGCATATAAAATCACTTGGATTTTACAAGTGTTGATTTTTCCTGTATTTGGAGCACTTTTTTACCTTATGTTCAATCGACAGACAAAAACAAAAAAACTTCAAAACAAACTCAAACAAGTGTATCAATTTCATAGACCTTACTTATTGACCGAACCAGATGATTTAGCTCAAGCCTCAGAAACATACCCCGAATATGCGGCTCAAATGTATTATCTACAAGAGACGATGGGATTCCCTGTGTATAGTCAGACAAATGTTGAGTACTATTCTATTGGGGAAGACTATTTTAAGTCTATACTCGAAACTCTTTCAGAAGCAAAAAAGTATATTTTCTTTGAGTTTTTTATCGTCTCTGAAGGGAAAATGTGGACAGAGATAAAGGAAATTCTGATTCATAAAGCTGCAGAGGGTGTTAAAGTTAGAGTGATGTTTGATGATATTGGTAGCTTTGTTACTTTACCAAAAGATACTAAAGTAGAACTTGAAAACTACGGGATTCAGTGTAGAGTGTATAACCCTTTTCACCCTGTGATCACCTCAGCACAAAATAATAGAGATCATAGGAAAATTCTCTCGATAGACGGAATAATTGCTTTTACTGGTGGAGTGAATATTGCGGATGAATATATTAATGAAGTTGAGAGATTTGGACATTGGAAAGATACAGGAATTAAAATGACTGGGCCAGCAGCGTGGGGTCAGACGCTGATTTTCCTACAGCTTTGGCAGACGATGGATCAGGAGTTATCCGCAAAAGATATGAAGCAAATTCTACCAGAATTTGATGCTACTGCAACTTTTCCAAAGCTAGGATTCGTACAACCCTACGCAGATAGTCCAACGGACACACACAACGTGGGAGAGCATGTTTTCGTTAAGATGATTCACCAAGCTAAAAAAAGCATCTTGATCTATACACCCTATCTCATTTTAGATGAGAACTTGGAAACGGCTCTAACATTAGCTGCCCAAAGCGGTCTAAAAGTCCAAATCATCATGCCTAAAAAGTGGGATAAGTACTTGGTTCACATGACGAGTCGTTCTTATTACAAAGATCTGATAGAAGCGGGGGTAGAGGTTTACGAATATACAAAAGGCTTTATGCATGCCAAGTCTATTATTGTAGATGATGAAGCGGCAGTTATTGGAACAATCAATTTTGACTATAGAAGTCTCTACCTGCACTTCGAAAACGCTGTGGTTTTATACGGTGTTCCAGAAATTGATGCCATGCTAAAAGACTTTGAACAAACATTAACGTTCAGCGAAAAAATCTTACTGAGTGACCTTTCTCAATCTTTATCGACAAAACTTGCTCAAAGAGCTTTAAGATTATTTGCTCCGCTCATGTGATTTCTTTAAAATAGTGATAGTAGATAAAATGAATCTATTCTACTTTTAAAATAGAGTGAAAAGTCGATCAATGTTAAAAACATCATTAATGTTTTTAACGGATCTATAGGATTGATGGAGGGTACGAACTTGGAAAAGATCACGATATACCATACGAATGATATACACTCTCATTTAGATACGTGGCCAAGAACTGCAAATTTTCTTAGAAGTCAGCGTTCTTTGCATAAAAGTCGCTCTGAAGATTGCTTTATCTTTGATATTGGAGATGCCTGTGACAGAGTTCACCCGTTAACTGAAGCAACAGAGGGCCGTTCCATGACTAGATTATTAAATGAAGCTGAATATGATGCCGTTACAATCGGAAACAACGAAGGGATTGGCAGTACGAAAGATCAATTAGATCATTTATATGATCAAGCTAATTTTCAAGTCTTATTATCGAACTTGAAAGACAAAGTAACTGGAAAAACGCCAGAATGGGCAAAGCCAATTAAAATTTATCGTACAAAGGAACAGACACGCATCGGTGTAATCGCCTGTACGATTCCGTTAAGTGTCAGTTATGGGCCACTTGGATGGGATGTAGAAGACCCATTTGATAGTATCAAAGAAAAGTTGACTCAGTATGATGATATAATCGATAATTGGATTTTGCTCAGTCATTTGGGGATAGATTACGACCGAAAAATTGCAGAAACATTTCCTGCATTAGATGTTATAATAGGAGCGCATACCCATCATTTATTACCAAATGGAGAACGGGTCAATGAAACTCTGTTGACCGGAGCAGGGAAGTTTGGAGAACACATCGGCCAAATAGATTTGTACTTTGAACATCATACCGTTAAACTGGCAGAGGCAAAGGTTATCAATCTTCTGACTGATATAGAACCGATCAAAAACGAAAAGGGCTTAGTTAAAGAATATATTCAATTCGGTCATGAACTATTACAGGAACAGAAAATTGCAAACATTCCGGAAAATCTTTTGGTAGACTGGAAATCTTGTACAAATTTTGTGAAAATAGGAATGGATGCAATTAGTGATTATGCTGAGACAGATAGCGCAATATTAAATGCGGGTCTATTCTTGCAACCACTCATTGAAGGTAGTGTTACCAATGATGATTTACATCGTGCCTTGCCACACCCTATGCGTGTGCTAAAATACAGCATGAATGGGAAAGTATTCAAAAAGCTTCTCTTATCTATGGAAAGTAAAAAAGAGAGATTACAGACGCTTCCAATCAAAGGACTCGGTTTCAGAGGAGAAGTTTTCGGACAACTATGCTACAAAGGAATTGATATAATCGAAGGATCTAAGATCCTAGTCAACGGAAAAGAGTTAGATGATGAAACTATTTATACAGTAGCGTCCGTTGATCATTATTTATTTGTTCCTTTTTTTCCGGAAATTTCCAAAGAATCAGAATACGAAGTACTTTTCCCGCACTTTCTACGTAAAATAATAGGAAATTATTTGAAAAAACGTTATCCGATAAACAGAGAACAAGAAGGGATCATATGAAAGATACGATAAGCAATGAAAAAGAGACCCAAGATGTAATTGAAGAACAACCTGTAGCTGAAAATAGCGTAGAGCTCTACCTAAAAGAAGACGATAAACTTGTGAAGAAAGTTGATCACGAGACATTATCACTTAATGGAGATGCTTATAAAATTATAGAGAATTACCGAGAAGGTCTAGATCTTGAAATGTTAGAAGCGAGATATAGTGATTTTTTAGAAAAATACGACTATATCGTCGGTGATATTTCTTATGAAAAACTCAGATTGAGAGGATTTTATTATTCCAAGAACAAGAAAGTTCCAATTGATATGAGAATTTCTAGTTTAAAGGACTACTTAACAGAGTATTGTAACTTTGGTTGTGCGTACTTTGTTCTTGAAAGAATGGAACCGAAAAGGAAACAAAAATCTCAACCTAAACGTAAAGGTAAACCTAACACAAGTAAAAAAATTAACCAGAGTACTAAACAGACACACCTTAAAAAAGTTGATCAAGCTAAAAAACAAGAAGGAAAAGCAAATCCAAAAAAACGAGAGTCATTTAAAAAAGATCAGAATAAAAAAGCTTTTACTAAAAAGGAAAGACAACAAACGAATAATACAGCAAATGCACAACCGAAAACGGAAGAAAATAAAGTAAAAACAGTTAAAAATCAAAAAGGCGAAACAAAATTTAAAATACGTCAAAAGAATAAAACAGATACTCAGTAGTATTCAATATACGAAAATTTAAAAAATGAGGTACGTTTATATTATGGATAAAACTGTTAAAGATTATAAAGGTTATCTAATTGATTTAGATGGCACCATGTATAAAGGGGATGAACCAATTACTGAAGCCCCTGCGTTTATCGAACGTCTAAGATCAGCTGGGAAAAAATTTCTTTTTGTAACGAATAATTCTACAAGTAGCCCTGAAGACGTAGCAATCAAGCTTAAGAATCAATTTGATATAGAGGCGCACGAAAATGAAATTTATACAAGTTCTCTCGCAACAGCTGATTACTTGAAGACTCTTGGAGGATACTCAGTGTATGTAATCGGTGAAAAAGGATTGCAACAAGCACTGGAGCAAGCGGGATTTGTTGTAGATGAAGAAAAGCCTGATCATGTCGTTGTTGGATTAGATCGAACGTTGACTTATGAGAAATGTGAGAAAGCAACACTAGCGATTCAAAAAGGCGCAAATTTCGTAGCTACAAATAAAGATACAAACCTTCCTACTGAAAGAGGGATGGTTCCAGGAGCTGGTTCACTTGTAGCTTTGATTGAAAAAGCGACTAGAGTAACCCCTACATTTGTCGGTAAACCTCAGTCAATTATCATGGATGAAGCACTGAAAAGAATCGGTTTAACGAAAAGTGAAGTGCTTATGATAGGAGATAATTATGAAACAGATATCTTAGCAGGTATCAATAATGATATAGACACACTACTAGTTTATACAGGTTTTACAAAAGAAGCAGATTTAATAAATGTGAAAGAGCAGCCAACATATACTATTCAGACGCTTGATGAATGGGTCTTTACTAAATGAGTCGATTAAAAGAGAGTATAGGCATAGTGAGTTTGATATTGCTGATTGTATCAACGGCCATTGCGATCACAATATGGTTTATTCCATTATATCAGCTTGCCATTTATAACTATGATTTGCCGGAACGTTTAGGAATAAGTTATGACCAGTTGATGAATAACTATTATATATTGTTGAGATACTTGCATTTTCCTTGGATCACTGAATTGAACTTTCCAGATTTTATTAGTTCAGAGGATGGATTATTCCATTTTTACGAGGTCAAACGATTGTTTTATATCAATTACGGCGTTCTATTCATTTCAGGAATTGGAACCTATTTTTACGTTCGATTCTTAAGAAAGACGAAACGTTACTGGGTATTGATTAAACCATTTTTTATAGCAAGTTTAGTACCACCAGTATTGTTGATGTTTTTAGCGGTTGCATTTGATCAGATGTTTGTACTATTTCATCAACTTTTTTTTGATAATGATGCTTGGTTGTTTAACCCGGCAACGGATCCGATTATCAACGCTTTACCTGAATCGTTTTTTATGTATTGTTTTATTTTATTTTTCGTTTTGATTGAAGGATCCTTCATTATAGGCTATCAAATAAGTAAAAGAAAAGCGTTCAAAGATTAAAAAGACCCCGCTGACAATAGTCAACGGGGTTTTGCTTATTTCATGATATCTGAAATTCCAGGGTTTGCATGTGCTAAACGACTAGCTGCCGCTGCAGCGATCGCTCCAACAATATCGTCTAAGAAAGTATGTGTTTCTCCTGAATTTTCATGATTATCTAATTTACCGATTAGTTTGGGTTTTGTTTTATCTAAATAACCATAGTTGGTGAAACCAATCGACCCATAGACATTGACGATAGAAAGAGCTAGAATCTCATCAATTCCGTAAAGTCCTTCATCTTCTTGAATGATTTCTTGAAGAGGACTAGATAATTTACCTTGCTCACATAAAACATCTAATTCGATTCCAGTTAGAATAGTATTTTGGACTTCTCGTTTCTTGACGACAGAGCTTACATTCTCCACACATAATTCCATTGAAATATCTGAGATGTAAGGCTTTTGTAAGTCGTAAACGAGTTCAGCAATTTCCTCTAATGTAACCCCTCGTTCTTCTAAACGCTGTAATGCTACTTTGTGTAATTTTGAACTGGGTTGTACCATAATAAGAATCCTCCTCAGAATGAGTAAAATAGTTATTCGTCAAATGATAAGTTTGTACTTTGATAAGGTTGAGCATGTTCTTTTGGATGAAGATAGTGGACAGCGTGGTTTACTGCAGTAGGTGCTTCTCCAAAACCTGTAGCGATTAATTTGATTTTACCGTCATATGTGCTGATATCGCCCGCAGCATAAATGCCTTCGATAGAAGTTTCCATTTTCGGGTTCACGATAATTTCATTTTTATCTAAGGCTATATTCCAGTTTTTCAAAGGACCAATAGAAGAGCTAAATCCATAATTGACCACGAAATAATCTAAATCAATCTTGGTTAATCCTTCGCCCTTAGCCTCTTTGAAAACAACAGATGAAAGGTTTCCGTCTTGTCCAATTAATTCATGCGGAACATAGGGCGTTAATAGTTCTATTGAAGATTGTTTCACTTGTTCTACAGTTGCTTCATGTGCTCTAAACTTGTTTCTCCTGTGAACAAGGTAAACTTTCTTAGCTATGGGTTCCAATGTCAGTGCCCAGTCTACTGCGGAATCACCACCACCACATATCGCGACAGTTTTATCTTTATACTGCTCAAGATGATTAACAATATAGTGTAGTGATTTGTCTTCAAAGCTCTCTGCATGTTCAAGCATCAACTTTCGAGGTTTAAAAGCACCTTGTCCAGTCGTGATAATAATGGTTCGAGAGTAATGAACGCCTTTATTTGTCGTAAGCTCAAACACGCCTTCATCGTTTTTTTGAATGGTTTGTACTTGTTCTTCCATACATAATGCTTGGTCAAATAACTGCATTTGAGCGGTTAGTTGCTTGATGAGTTCTTTACCTGTAACAGCTGCGTAACCGCCAATATCGTAAATTGTTTTGTCGGGGTAGAGTAAGGAAACTTGTCCTCCGAGTACTGGTAATGTCTCAATGATTTTTGTTTTCACGTTTCTCATTCCAGCATAAAATGCTGAAAACATTCCGATGGGACCACCACCTATGATTGTGATATCATATAATTCATTTTCACTTGCCACTTAAAATCCTCCAATAAACTAAACAATTAATAAAGAAAGTTGATGAGTATTGCAATAAGAATACCAGACAGAATACCAAAAAACACTTCAATTGGTTTATGTCCTAAAAATTCTTTTGACTGTCTATTTTCGTCGATCATTTCCTTGACGCTCTTAGTTCCATCTTGACTGATGGCAACAATTGTCTTTCTAAGATTCTCAAAGTCAGCAATCAATTCGTTGATTAATATGCCATGTTCTCCACTTTGTCTACGAACGCCCATCGAATCAAAAATAACGATTACACCAAAAGTGGCAGCAATCGCAACTAATCGAGATCCATAACCCTGTTCAATGATTAATCCTGTAATCAATGCGGTAACTCCGGCTGAATGGGAACTAGGCATACCTCCTGTAGACGTTGCTAGTGCAAAAGATGTAGGACGTCTTAGTAAAAAAGCTACTGGAATTTTAATAATTTGAGTAATAAAGATTGCACATAGAGCAGCAATCAATGGATAGTTGTCAAACAGTGTCATAAGAAATCTTCCTTTACTATAGATACAAATCTAGTATTTATCATAACATGAATAGTGTGTTTATTTGTAGAAAAGTTTGTCTTTTGAAAAGTAGGGTTACTAAGAGAAAAGACGTGTTAACTGTATATGGGATTCCTGATTCAACTCTTTCAGATCATTAAAAGAAACCGAAGTTTTTAAAGATATCTGACTTCGAAAAAGCGTAATAAGGTAAAAGGTATTGGAAAACTCTTTGATCTATTGTAAACTAATAATGATCTTATGAAGGAGGAATTTAAACATGAGCCAATATCCACAATTATCAGAAGTTAAAGAAGATGCGCTAACAGCAACTTTGAAAACGAATAAAGGAGACATTGTTGTACAATTATTTCCTGAGCATGCACCTAAAACAGTAGAAAACTTTACTGGATTAGCTGAAAAAGGATATTACGACGGTGTTATTTTCCACAGAGTTATCCCGAATTTCATGATTCAAGGTGGAGACCCAACTGGAAGCGGTATGGGCGGAGAAAGTCTATGGGGCGGTAATTTTGAAGATGAGTTTTCATCGGATCTCTTTAACCTTAAAGGCGCTTTGTCTATGGCAAATGCTGGACCTGGAACAAATTCAAGTCAATTCTTTATTGTAACCATGTCTGATTTACCAGAGCAAATGATACCTCAACTTGAGCAAGCTGGCTTCCCCGAAGAAGTGATTGAAGCTTACAAAGAAAATGGTGGTACACCGTGGCTTGACCAAAAACATACTGTTTTTGGCCATGTTGTTAAAGGGTTAGATGTAGCAGAAGAGATTCAAAATGTAGATCGTAATGCTATGGATAAACCTAATCAAGATGTAACAATTCAATCTATCGAAATCAATAGATAATAAATAGGTGAAAAATGGGAGGTAGAGCCAGAGTGCTTTACCTCTGATTTTACATATTAAAGCATGGGAGTGTTAGAAATGTTAGGAGCTATCGAAGCTGGGGGAACTAAATTTGTATGCGCTATCAGCGATGAATCATTGGTGATTAAAGAACGTATAACGATTCCGACAACTACACCAGAGGAAACATTGGGGAAAGTTTTTGAGTTTTTTGATCAATTCGAATTAGACTCGATGGGGATTGGTTCTTTTGGTCCTATTGGTGTAAACAAAGATTCTGAGTCATACGGTTATGTTACAACGACCCCAAAAACGGCCTGGAAACATACAGATTTTTTGGGAAAAGTTAAAGAACGCTATACTATCCCAGTGGGATGGACGACAGACGTTAATGCTGCGGCATTAGGTGAGCTAGAAAGAGGAGCAGCAAAAGGAAAGTCCTCTTGTATTTACTTAACGGTGGGTACAGGCATTGGCGGAGGAGCTGTAGTGGATGGTAAACCTCTAGAAGGATTTGGTCATCCAGAAATGGGCCACGTACTGGTTAAAATGCATCCCAATGATATATTTGAAGGGGTGTGCCCGTATCATAAGAACTGTCTTGAAGGATTAGCAGCTGGACCAGCTATTGAAAAGCGCTATGGCAAAAAAGCGCAAGAGTTAACAGACCGTAAAGAGGTTTGGGAAATCGAAGCATTTTATCTTGCTCAAGCACTTATGAATTACACATTAATTTTGAGTCCTGAAAAAATCATTTTAGGTGGAGGGGTTATGAAGCAGAAACAGCTATTCCCTCTTATTCGAAATGAATTCAAGACACTACTAAATGGATATGTTGAAACGCCTGACTTAGATACGTACATTATCCCTCCAGAATTAGGTGATGATGCCGGGATAACAGGAAGTCTACTATTAGCGCTTAAGGAACTAGAAAAATAAGAAAACCATCTCGATGAAAGTGCCGCTGATCGTATGTATAATACATACGATCAGCGGCACTTTTTTTGAAAAAATCTAAAATTAACGAACCGATTCAAAAACTGATTTAATCCTGTTCAGTCCATCCAAAAGAACGGATTTTGGACAAGCAAAATTGAGACGCATAAATTGTCCGCTAGATTCTCCGTAAGACTGTCCATCATTTAAAGCAATATCTCCAACGTCTACAAAAGTTTGTTTGAGCTGCTTGCTATCAATATTTAAAATAGAAGCATCAAACCAGAACAAATAAGTAGATTCGGGTTTCATATAAAATACATCTGGAAGTTCTTTATCAAAAAAGTCCATCACGATTTGTCGATTTTCTTCAAGATAAGTTAGTAGAGCTTTTTGCCAGCCCTCACTTTTTGAAAATGCAGCTTCTGTAGCTGTCATACCAAACGTAGAAACGCCACCTTGCTCTGTTTGAGACTGAACAAATTGTAATTTGTTTTTTATTTCTTCATTATATACAATATAAAAAGCTAATTTAGTACCGGCAAGGTTAAATGTCTTTGTAGCAGAGTGAAGCGTAACGACCCACTCTTTGTACTGATCATCCAAGGTGACAGGGGAATAAATGGTTGAATCAGAATACACCAAATCACTGTGTATCTCGTCACTAACCAACACTACTTGATATGTTACGCATAACGCCGTTAATTCAAGAAGTTCTTCTCTTGACCAAACTCTACCTCCAGGGTTATGAGGATTGCTTAGTAAAAATAATTTTATAGAGTGTGTTTTGAACATTTCTTCTATATGTTGTAAATCCATTTTGTATTGTCCATTTTCAATGAAAAGAGGAGAACGATAGAGTGTTCTACCATTATGTTCGACGATAGATGAAAAAGGCGTATAAACAGGATCATGGATCATCACACCTTCTTTAGGTAAAGTCAAAGCTTGAACGCAAACCCCTAAAGCACCGACAACTCCTGGAGCAAACAATAGGTTTTCCTCTGAAATCGTCATCTGATGTCTACTTTTCTGCCACTCAGCAATTGATTTTATTAACTGATCAGAAGGAAGTGCATAACCTAATATTGAGTGATCAATGAGTTCATGCAAAGCTTGCTTGATTGAATCAGGATGATCAAAGTCCATATCCGCCACCCACATCGGTAAAGCTGTTGCTGATCCAAATAGTGCTTTGCGAGCATCCCATTTCACACTGTTAGTTCCTTCTCTGTTGATTATTTTGTCAAAATCGTTTTCCATTTTAATCATCCTTTACGCCTTTTTTATAGTATAACGTGGTTCAGTATTGAATTCTACTGACGATTGATACTGTCCCTTAAAAGTAATGGGAGAACAGGTAACACCATAGTTTCCCTAACGAATTCATTCATGATATACTATTTAAGATAAATTAGAAAATACTCCATGAAAGATTGAGAGGTGAATTCATGGGATACAAAATTGGAGACCGTGTGCGAGGGAATGTCACAGGTATACAACCGTATGGAGTATTTGTTGCATTAGATGATGAAACACAAGGACTCGTGCATATTTCCGAACTTAAGCATGGTTTTATAAAAGAAATCGAAGATATCGTAACTATCGGAGATACTGTAGATGTTGTCGTAATGGACATTGATGAATACAGTAAAAAAATAAGTTTATCCATGCGAGGACTGAATACACCAAAATATCATCCTTTTTCCAATAAAAAAAAGAACCCAAGATATGGGCGGCGATCAGGGACAGAGTTTGAGTCTATTCGAAGAAAATTCCCCAACTGGATTGATGAAGCACTTCGAGAAATTGAAGAAGGCGAACACCTAGACTAATTTAAGTAGATGAATTGTATCAATGGAGTTAAGTGGTTGAGTGAATCGGTTATAAGAAATTGAACCAGAATATCTGGTCAGATCACGTGAGGTGTAAAATTTGATAGCAAAAAATCATTATGTAGCATGTACGGTTTTGGTTAAAGATGAAGATGATAGGTATGTATTCTTGGTTAAAAAGGAATCAAAAGGTTTTTCGTTTCCAGCAACAGAAGTCAAACCTAAGAAAACGGCACTCGCTTGTATTATAGAAAGAATGAAAGAAGTGCTTTCTATTGATGTAGAAAAATTAGAATTGAACGAGTTGACAAATGCAGTCGTTCAAGATAACCGTGTACCTTTATTCGTATTCACGTATGAAGATGAATCAGTGAAGAGTCCGCTAGAACTACTAATAGACGATAATGAATTAACCTGGGAACATTCAGAGAAAATAACGAAGACACTCGAAGACTGGGAAATTTCAGGTGTTCCACAATTTCTACTGATTTGATCAGACTAAACCAACAAGAGGTTCTTTCACGTTCCTCTTGTTTTTTGTAGGGTAAATCCTTTAAAATATAAACTGAACGATATCAAAAACATGGAGGTTAGAACTCGAATGGGTCACATTTCATTTGATTATTCAAAAGTATTAAATCGTTTTATAGGTAAGGAAGAACTAGATAATATGCAAGCACAAGTAACAACTGCTCACGATACAGTAAGAAACGGTACAGGAGCAGGAAGCGACTTTCTAGGCTGGGTTAATTTACCTACTGAATATGACAAAGACGAATTTGCTCGTATTAAAAAAGCAGCCGAAAAAATCAAGTCTAATTCAGAGATATTGATTGTAATTGGAATCGGCGGCTCATATTTAGGAGCGAAAGCTGCGATTGATTTCTTAAGTCACTCTTTCTACAACGAATTAAGTGCTGATAAAAGAGATACACCACAAATCTTTTTCGCTGGGAATAGTATTAGTTCTACGTATCTTTCTGACTTAATTGAATTAATCGGAGATAAAGACTTTTCGGTTAATGTTATCTCTAAATCAGGAACAACAACTGAACCTGCATTAGCGTTTAGAGTATTCAAGAATTTACTTATCGAAAAATACGGTAAGGAAGAAGCTAAATCTCGTATTTTTGCAACAACGGATAAAGAAAAAGGTGCACTTAAATCACTTGCGGATACCGAAGGCTATGAAACTTTCGTTATTCCTGATGATGTTGGGGGACGATTCTCAGTATTGACTGCTGTGGGTCTATTACCTATTGCTGTAAGTGGCGGTAACTTAGATGAGCTGATGAAAGGTGCTGCAGATGCTGCAAGTTTGTATACAGATACAGACTTATCCAATAATGAAGCTTACCAATACGCTGCATTAAGAAATGTTCTTTACCGCAAAGGATACTCTACAGAACTGTTGATTAATTACGAGCCAAACTTACAGTACTTCTCAGAGTGGTGGAAACAGTTATTTGGAGAATCTGAAGGTAAAGACCAACGTGGTATTTATCCTTCAAGCGCAAACTTCTCAACTGACTTGCATTCTCTTGGGCAGTATATTCAAGAAGGTAGACGTAATTTATTTGAAACAGTTATCAAAGTGGACAATCCAGCTAAAACAATTGATATTCCATCAGAGTCAGAAGACCTTGACGGATTAGGATACCTAGAAGGAAAAGATGTTGACTTTGTTAACACCAAAGCTTTCCAAGGTACACTATTAGCACATACAGATGGAGATGTACCAAATTTTGTAGTAACCATTCCGGACAATAGTGCGTATACTTTGGGATATTTATTCTATTACTTTGAAATAGCTGTTGCGATTTCGGGCTATCTAAATAGTGTCAACCCATTTGATCAGCCAGGTGTAGAAGCTTATAAGAAAAATATGTTTGCTCTCTTAGGCAAGCCAGGCTTTGAAGATTTAGCGAATGAATTGAATAATCGTTTATAAAAGTGATTCATAAAATCACTACGAAAATCTCCTGCGGATCTATATCTGCAGGGGGTTTTTATCTATTCAAATAAATATACTGGAGGAGAACGGATATGGAGAAACACTTGAAAAGTGTAATAGCAACTAGTTCAGATTATGAAAAAGTGTTCAACACATTATTGGATACTGCAAAATGGCTGAATAAAAAAGGGTCAAACCAATGGGGAGATCTGCTCTTAGGAAATGATGTTCATAGAACAGATAGAGCTATTCTTAACCAAAACGTTTATATGGCTTATTCAAAAGATATTTACTTAGGTATTTTTATATTACTGGAAACTCAAAGTTCTTGGGACGCCGAGTTATGGGGAGAAGATTCTGAAGGTCGTGTAACTTACTTGCATAGAGTAGCTTTAGCAAAGGAAGCTCATGGAAGTGGAAATGGAAAATTACTAATGAGAATAGCAATGAATAGAGCTATTAGGAATGGGAATCGAATGATTAGACTTGATTGTGTAGCAGACAACCACTATTTGAATCAATTCTATAAAGATGCAGGGTTTACGTTAGTTGAAACTGACAAGAAAGTTAGTTCTAATAGTCATTCGAAATTTAATTTATATGAAAAAACCTTTTAAATAAAGCTTATTAAGCGAAAAGGAACACTATCAAAAATAAAAAATGAAGTTTATGATACTTTTCTATTGACCAGAATTCCATATCATGATAAAGTATATCTTGTCGCTTGTGAGAGACGATTGAGTCAAAAAAACAAATTCTAATTTGTTCTTGACACCGAATATCACAAGATGATATACTACTATAAGTCGAGCGAGTTAACGCTTCCAACGTAATGTTATCAAGGGTTAACGGAAAAACAATTTTAAAAAAGTTGTTGACAGCGAAATGACAACGTGGTATGATATATGAGTTGCTGTTAAAGCGACAACGACATAACACGAAGCAATAAAGAGTAGATCTTTGAAAACTGAACAAAGTAAAAACAACCAAATGTGCAGGGGTCTTCGATTCATTTATGAATCAAGACAACTAAACGAATGAACAAGGTTCATTCACAATTTTTAATCAATGAGCAAGTCAAACACTTAAAACGAGAGTTTGATCCTGGCTCAGGACGAACGCTGGCGGTATGCCTAATACATGCAAGTCGAACGATGAAATTCTCTGCTTGCAGAGAATGGATTAGTGGCGAACGGGTGAGTAACACGTGGGTAACCTGCCCATAAGAGGGGGATAACATCCGGAAACGGATGCTAATACCGCATAGGTCTTTGAGACGCCTGTCTCTTAGATGAAAGGTGGCTTCGGCTGCCACTTATGGATGGACCCGCGGCGTATTAGCTAGTTGGTAAGGTAATGGCTTACCAAGGCTTTGATACGTAGCCGACCCGAGAGGGTGATCGGCCACACTGGGACTGAGACACGGCCCAGACTCCTACGGGAGGCAGCAGTAGGGAATCTTCCACAATGGGTGAAAACCTGATGGAGCAATAC
>NZ_JBHSUL010000015.1:0-45716 GCF_042660675.1 Marinilactibacillus sp. GCM10026970 | reverse complement strand
TGCTCCTTTTGCTTACATAAACAAATAAGATCCACTGGAAAATCTCAAGTAGATTTCCCGGTGGATCTTATTATTTAACTGGGACTTTTGTCCCAGCCTCTTTTCATTACATTTTATCAGGAGTTTCGACACCTAATATTGTAAGGTCTTGTTTTAATAGTTCTGTAACAGCATAGACAAGCGCAAGTCTCGATTCTTTTTCTGGATGTTCATCCAACACACGTACGTTAGCATAAAACTTATTAAACGCTTGTGAAAGATGAATCGAATGTTTCGCAATAATAGAAGGCTCATATTGTTTGTAAGCACGAATCAAAGTCTCAGGGAACTCTTGAATCAGTTTAACAACTTCCCAGCTATAAGAGTCATTCAAGCTATATTGTTCAGAAGTAGAGAATGATTCTTTTTCTGCTTTTTTAAGAATACTTAAACCACGGGCACGAGTATATTGCACATAAGGTCCTGTTTCCCCTTCAAATTGAACAACTTCTTCAATTGTGAAGTCAAAATTATTTAAACGGTCATTTTTAAGGTCATGGAAGACAACTGCACCAACGCCAACTTGCTCGGCAACAACTTCTTTGTTTTCAAGAGAAGGATTTTTGTCTTCGATTTGTTGAAGTGCTAAACTCGAAGCTTCATTTAAAACTTCTTCTAGAAGAACGACTTTACCTTTTCTCGTAGATAACTTTTTACCATCTTTAGTAATTAGACCAAATGGAATATGGTGGATATTTTCAGCCCAGTCATAACCCATCTCTGTAAGAACGCCTTTTAATTGTTTGAAGTGATTGGATTGTTCTTGGCCAACGACATAAAGGGCTTGAGAGAAATCATAGTTTTCCTTACGGTAAAGTGCAGCTGCTAAGTCTCTAGTCATATATAGCGTTGCACCATCAGATTTTTTAATAAGGGCAGGGTTTAAATTATATTTTTCAAGATCAACAATATGTGCCCCTTGATTCAACGTTAATAGATTTTTCTTACCTAACAACGAAACAACCGAATCCATTTTATCATTGTAAAAAGCTTCACCTTTATAAGAATCAAACTGAATATTCAAACGATCATAAACTTTTTGAAATTCAGCTAATGATTCTTCTCTAAACCATGTCCAAAGGGCAATCGCTTCTTCGTTACCGTCTTCTAGCTTTTTAAACCAAGCACGGCCTTCATCTTCAAGTTCAGGATGTTTTTCAGCTTCTTCATGGAATAACACATATAGTCTTAAGAGTTCTTTGATTGGATTTGCTCGAACGTCTTCTTCAGCACCCCATTTTTTGTATGCAGAGATCAATTTACCGAATTGAGTTCCCCAGTCACCGAGGTAATTGATGCGTACAGGGTTATACCCAACTCTAGACAAAATATTAGATAAAGCATTACCGATAACAGTAGATCTTAAGTGACCCATTGACATCGGTTTGGCAATATTAGGAGAAGACATATCGATAGGAACATTTTGCCCGTTACCGATATTGACTGCACCGTAGTGTTCCTTCTGTTCAAGTATTTCTTTTAGAACAAGCTGACTGACTTGATCTTTTTTCAAAAAGAAGTTCAAGTAAGGTCCGACTGTTTGAACCTTTTCAATGATTGGTGAAGACACTTGATCTTGTAGTTCAGCAGCGATTTGTGCTGGATTTTTACGGAAGAGTTTAGCAAGTTGGAAAGTAGGGAAGGCTAAATCTCCATGTTCAACCATTTTTGGTTTTTCTAAAAGTTGATTGATTTCGTTTAATTCTAATTGATCTTTTAAGACGTCGTGTAGCGACTGGGCTACAAGCAGTTTATAATCCAAAAAAATCCTCCTAATTTATATTGTCCTATTTAATGGTTCAACGTATAATCATTAACTATTCACTTAATTCAAATGAATTTTAGTAGTAAATATCTATTTTTACGTTTATGCATAAGCATTTGTATTATAGCAAAGCTAGATACCTCTAGCAACAGTATTCGGTACAGAGTTGATCAGAAAGCGTTTTAATACAAATATAGTGAATTTCTATACGTAATCAGTTATAGTAGATAATAACGAAGTATCTTAAAAATGTACTAGTGGGAGTGACTTTATGAAAAAATCTGAACGACAAATGATGATTAAACAAATGGTACTAAACGAAGAGATCGGAACACAAGACGATTTATTGATTAGACTCAAAGATAAAGGTCTTGAAGCAACTCAAGCAACGATTTCTCGAGATATAAAGGAATTGAATTTAGTTAAAACACCCAGCTCTAGAGGTGGAACTAAATATACAATTTATCAAAACAATCAACTCACAATAGAAGATAAACTTTCTTCTACTTTAAAAGAAGTTGTTGAATCGATTACCCGAGTACAATTCATGAATGTAGTCAAGACTATTCCAGGTAATGCGCATGTAGTGGGTGCTTTGATGGATGATATTGACTTTTCCGAAGTTGTGGGTACGGTTGCAGGTAATGATACGATTATGATCATTTCAAAAGATGAAGAACATGCGACAAATATGTATCAATATCTTTCAAAAAGAGCGAATTTACTTAATAGATAGAGGATTCATCTTCATATATGAACAAATCTAAAATAACAAGCGCTATTATTTGTATTATCTGTATATCCTTATAGAATGAGTGAGTATAAGCACTCATTCTATAGAGGAGGATATAAGATTATGGAAGAAAAAGATTTGAAAATTGCTCATAATATGATGAAATTAAAGTTAAAGAAATTAGCAGAACAGGTCATTGTGATCACTGGTGCATCAAGTGGGATAGGATTAGCTACTGCTAGAATGGCAGCAGATAACGGTGCTCACTTAGTTCTTGTTTCACGAAATGAAGAAGCTTTAAAAACTCTCGTCGAAGAATTTGAGGAAAAAGGTCAGAAAGCAATTTACGTAAAAGCAGACGTTGGTATTGAAGAGGATGTAAAAAGGGTTGCTGAAGCTGCCATAGCAGAGTTTGGCCGCTTCGATACATGGGTCAATAATGCCGGTGTCTCTATTTTCGGTCATGCCATCGATGTAACGATACCAGATATGAAAAAAGTATTTGATACTGTATATTGGGGAGTCGTTTATGGCTCTAGAGAAGCTGTAAATCATTTCAAAAATCGAGAAGAACCGGGTGCATTAATTAACGTGGGAAGTCTTTTTGGAGATAGAGGGACTACTGTACAATCAACTTATTCTGCTGCAAAATTTGCTGTCCATGGCTGGACTGAAAATCTTAGAATGGAAGCTGAAAAAGATCGAATACCTGTATCTGTCACATTGATTCATCCAGGACGAATCGATACACCCTATAATGAACATGCTCAAAGCTATTTAGAAAAGCAACCCGGTCATAGAGGGATGATTTATCCTCCAGAAGCTGTAGCGGAAGCCATTCTTTTTGCTGCTGAACATCCTAAAAGAGATATGTTTGTCGGGGGACAAGCAAAACTATTGAGTATTTTGGGTAAAGGCTTTCCTAGAATAATGGATAAAATAGAAGAATATTATGCATATCCAACTCAACACATTAGCAAACCTTCAAGACCTAAAGATGATAGTGCTTTACATGAAGCAGGATTTGGTCTGCACGAAAGAGGAACAAGTGAAGGCTGGAGAAGAAAATCAAGTCTTTATGTAAAAGCCTCTAAACATCCTGTTCTTTCAACAGTAATATTAGGAAGCATGGCTTTACTGGCTCATGGAATAATCAAAAAAAAATAATCATAAAAAAGGTCAGAGAGTATAAGGATAAATGCCTACTCTCTGACCTTCTTCGTTTTTATTTTTCTGGATTCCAAACCCATTGATGTCCTAGTTTTTCCAAAAGCTTGTCTGCTTCTTCTGGCCCCATTGTTCCTGCTTCATATTTAGCAGGATTTTCAGAATCCTTATCCCATGCTTCACGAATAGAGTCGACGTATTTCCAAGAGTTTGAAACTTCTTCCCAGTGAGCAAAATGCGTTCTATCACCATTCAAGCCATCTAAAATTAGCTTTTCATAAGCTTCAGGGCTTTCTTGAATTGTCCCCTCAGTTCTAAGGTGATCAAATTGCATCATTGTCGTATCCATACTCATTCCAATTTTTTTCTCATTTAACTGAATGGAAAACCCTTCACTCGGTCCAAGATACAGGGTAATGACATTTGCATCAGTAGACATGTCATTATAAAGAGGGGTCTCAGTTTTTTTGAAAACTACATTGATTTGAGCTTCTTTTTTAGTCATTCTTTTTCCAGTTCTTATATAGATTGGCACACCTGACCAGCGATCATTTTCAATTTCCATTTTACCGGCTACATACGTTTCAGTTGTTGACTCTTCAGAAACATTTTCTTCTTCTAAATAGCCTTGTAGAGACTTTTTATCAGATTGAGTATATTGAGCACGTACAAAGTTATCCTTAACATCTTGAGGAGATAAAGCTTTAAGTGATTCTAAAACATCCATCTTTTTCTCTCTGATTTCATCGGAATTAAAAGAAAGGGGTGCTTCCATAGTCAACAGACTGAAAATCTGCATAATATGATTTTGTACCATATCTCTTAAAGCACCACTTTTATCATAATAGCCAGCGCGTTCTTCGACGCCTAATTCTTCGCTTAACGTAATTTGAATATTTGAAATGAATTGATTATTCCATACTTGTTCGATTATTGGGTTAGCAAATCGAAAAGCTAATATATTTTGTACCATTTCTTTGCCAAGATAATGATCAATTCTATATAGATCCTCTGGTTCGAAAGCTTCTAATATTTCGTCATTCAACGCTTCAGAGCTCTCATAGTCTGTACCAAAAGGTTTCTCGATAATGACCCTGTTAAATCCATTGTCGTTTACCAGATTCTGACTTTTTAGATGATTCGTAATCGTTCCAAAGAAATCTGGAGACATTGATAAGTAGAAAATTCTATTTCCACCAATCTCGTATTTTTCATCTAATTTATTGGATAATTCTCTCAAAGTGTCATAGTGTTCCGTATCTTTAACGTTATGAGACTGATAGTAAAAATGTTGAGAAAATGTCTTTATTTGTTCTTCAGATCCACCGATATTTTTCACTGAATCTCTAACGATTTCCTGGTAGTGTTCATCCGACCAGTCACGTCTAGCAGTACCGATAACTGCAAAGTTTTCTTCTAAAAATCCTTTAGTATATAATCGATATAGTGAAGGATATAATTTACGCTGGGCAAGATCCCCAGTACCTCCAAAAATAATGAAGAGTGCTTTATTTGCTTGAGACATACTTTCCCTCTTTTCTACTTATACATTCATGTATAAAGGTTACTGTATTCTATTTTACTTTTTGTTCCTAATTCTAGCAACTGTATTGTAGCAGTTCGAGTAAAATAAGTTAAATACAAAAATAAAAATAAAGGATTATGTTATAAGAGCAAGTTTTTAAAACTAGTTGGTGATAAAAGATTAAAACATTTTCATTAAACTAATAAATCGTCTTTAAATTCATCGGAAATGTGCCAAATATAAGGAAAAATAATGAGAATGATGGCATAAATCTAGATTGCATTAAAGACGTTTGGTACAATATCAAAGACTTAAAGAAAGAGGCGAGAAAATGACACACCCATTTGAACAGTATAATATGAAAAATTTCTTGATAGAAGCGATTAAAGAGATTGGTTTTAATGAACCAACCGAAATTCAGAAAAAAGTCATCCCAGAAGTAAAAAAAGGGAGAGACATTATTGGTCAGTCACAAACAGGTTCAGGTAAAACACATGCCTTCCTCCTGCCATTATTCAATAAAATCGTTCCTGAACATGAACAAGTACAAGTTGTGATTACGGCTCCAAGTAGAGAGCTATCTGATCAGTTATTCCAAGCAGCTAGTCAATTAGCAGAACACTCGGAACAAGAAATCATTGTACAACAATTCATCGGTGGAACGGATAAACAAAGACAAATCGATAAGCTTGCTCAAAAACAACCCCATGTTGTGATTGGGACACCTGGACGACTGTTTGATCTAATCAACCAGAATGTTCTATTAACGCATACAGCAAATTACATGGTTGTCGATGAAGCTGATATGACACTGGATATGGGATTTTTGGAAGAAGTCGATCAAATCGCTGCGCGTCTTCCTGAAAAAGGGCAGATGCTCGTATTTTCGGCTACAATTCCGCAATCACTTCAGCCATTCCTTAAAAAATATATGAAGAGTCCTATTGAAATTAAAGTCGAAAATCAGCAGATTATCTCTGATACCGTGGAAAACTGGTTGATTTCAACGAAAGGTAAACAACGAGTTAATGTGATTCACGAATTGTTAACGATTGGTCAACCTTATTTGGCTTTAGTATTTGCAAACACTAAAGATAGAGTAGATGAGATTGCAAAAGGTCTTAGAGATAAAGGTCTTGATGTGGCTGTTGTCCACGGTGGCATTTCTTCTCGTGAAAGAAGAAGAGTCATGAGACAAATTCAGAATCTCGATTATCAATATGTTGTTGCCTCAGATCTTGCGGCTAGAGGAATAGACATCAAAGGTGTTTCTCATGTTATTAATGCCGAGATTCCTCATGAATTAGATTTCTTTGTTCACCGTGTCGGTAGAACTGGCCGTAATGGTATGGACGGGATAGCCGTTACCCTTTATTCTCCAGGTGAAGAAAAAGAAATTGAAACATTAGAGAATATGGGTATTACTTTCCAACCTAAAGAAATAAAAAATGATGAAGTACTAAATACGCATGACCGTAATAGAAGAGAACAGAGAAAAGATCAAAACAATAAAGACTCTTTTGACTCGGAAATTCATGGTATGCGTAAAAAAGCTAAGAAAAATGTTAAACCTGGATATAAGAGAAAGATCGAGCGTAAAAAAGAAGAGAAAAGAAAGAAAGCTAGAAAATTAACACAAAACAACCGTAAAAATCGCAAGTAAGTTTAAAAAAAAACACAATCTTCACTGGTATCTACTTAAGATACTAGTAAGATTGTGTTTTTTATTATGTCTTAGCTTCTTTTTTAGGAGTCGTTGTCTTTTTCATATCTTTTACCGCCAGATAGAAAATAAACAAGGATAAACCAATTTTCAATTCAAACGCATATACCGTAACTAAATTGAACAAAGAAGATAGTTCTAAAGCTATTGTTGGAAGAACAGATGCCATTATAGCCATTCTCAAGTTCTGTTTGAACATCAAGCCAGAGCGCAGGAGTTTGGAAAAAAGATTTGCAAATAAGAGAATAAAGAGCAATTCAAACACCTCAATAAGTCCGATACCTATATAACTAATTACGAAAGTGAAGGCATAAGTCAATAAAGAAAAAGAACCTAAGCCATTCAAAAGCACTTTGATGGATGCACTATCAAGTGATTCTAACTGATTATACGATGTATCAACACCATAACCTAAAAAACTTAGATAGAATGTATCTTTCAGTAATCCTATACCTACGGGGACATTCAGACGTGTTAAGTTTTGATCTATCTCTTCGGAACTAATTTGATCGTTAGGATCAAAGAATAAAAGAAAAGAATTTGTTTGATGAATAGAAGCATTCGTTTCCGAAGTTATTAATTCTCCATCAGTGATATCAAATTCAGGAAGTTCACTAGCAATCTCCTGTCCGTCTTTTTGAATTGACTGTAATATCGGTACAACTCTCACAATACTAATCACTGTGATAAAGAGGGTGATTATTGCAACCAACTGAGCGATCTGTCTTTTTCTCATATTTTTTGCATAGTGAATCTTTTTAGGATTAAAAATAGAATATTTCAAGTAATTAATCAATAGCGACCTTCCTTTTTATATAATAAACAAATTTAAAGACTTTAATCATTTTACATCCCAATAGATTAAAAAACAACGTTAGCTTTTATTCTCTGCCTGATATTCAGTTGATATAAGAGTCATTAACAGAATATGTGTCGAATATTTGAATAGATTCCAGCTTATCCTCTTTAATAAAATGATCTCTAATGTTAGAATGAATTTAGTAAAAACAATATTAACAGGAGGAATGTTTATTATGGCTTATACTTTACCTGAATTACCGTATGCGTACGATGCTTTAGCACCACATATCGATGAGGAGACAATGGTCATCCATCATGACAAGCACCATGCTGCATATGTAACTAAAGTAAATGCTGCTCTAGAAAACCACCCAGAGTTGGCTGAACTGAGTATTGAAGAATTGATGCAGAAACTTGATTCTGTTCCATCTGATATCAAATCAGCTGTTCAAAATAACGGTGGGGGACACGCAAACCACTCTTTATTCTGGGAAATTCTATCACCAAATGGTGGAGGACAACCTTCAGGAGCTTTAGCAGAAGCGATCAATGAAACATTCGAAAGTTTTGAAGCTTTCAAAGAAAAATTCAGCGCAACTGGTGCAAACCGCTTTGGTTCAGGTTGGGCATGGTTAGTGGTTACTGATGGCAAATTGGAAGTCATTGACACATTAAATCAAGATTCTCCATTATCTTTAGGTAAAACACCTATCTTAGGTCTTGATGTATGGGAACATGCTTATTACTTGAACTACCAAAACAAACGTCCTGACTACATTTCTGCATTTTGGAATGTTGTAAACTGGGATGAAGTTTCTAAACGTTACGAAGCAGCAAAATAATTAGGTCTTTAAGTTCTTAACTTCTTCTAATGATAACACTGTGAATCCCCATTTAAACCTAGTGGGTATTTATGTTAAGAAGAAAAGTGAGACAGACAAATAGTATTGCTCAAAAAAGAAGAATTGGGAAAGTACCTTGGTACTTCCTGATTCTTCTTTTTTTTTTGGAAAATGCAGTAATGGGTAGCAGTCAATGTTAAATCAAATGTTGGACTAAATTTTCTTGAGTAATTTCCCATTTATTCTTAACGAATTCGATCTTATGCATACTCGTATGCGATGTAAGATAGGGTTTATTTTTATTTGTCCATTTTAGTCCTTTTAAAATATGATAAATGATGTTAATTACTCCTCCGTGCGTTACAATTAACAAGTTTCCATTATACTTTCTATCAGTCGGATTTGTGAGTACTTCATCCAGTATTTTTTGTATTCGCTTGAAATTGTCGTCTGGACTTTCTCCACCTGGGTAACTTTCATCCATTCGTAGACTATTAAAGTACAATCCAGGATACTTTTGATCTGCTTCATCATTAGGCAGTCCTGCTAAGTAACCGTTATTGGTTTCACGCCAATCTTCAGATTTTTCAATAGGCAATTGAAGAGCATCTGCAATATGTATAGCTGTTTCGAATGCTCTTGCCAAATCACTAGTAATAATTTTACTTAAACAAAACTCCTCTTGATTCATTTTTAAGTATTGACCTAATTTTTTCGACTGTTCAATTCCTTCTTTTGTGAGTCCTTTTTGACTCCAGCCACCACGAAATCCATCTTCGTCTTTACCATGCCTTACTAAATAAATACCCATAGATTCCCTCCTATAAAAAAGATAGTTTTATTATACCGATCTATTAATGATATTGATAAGATTTACATAAATTTAGTCAAATTCACAGAAATTTCCTTTTTAACTTATAGAAAAAAGACCTCCTGTTTGGTAAACTAGTTTGAGCATATAGACAATATATTTAAAATCTTAATTCCTTAAACAGTGAATCTATTTATTTACGCAAAATTAGTGGAGGTATTTTATTTGATTAAACCAGCAAAAAAAGTAAACGAAAGAAAAAAATCCCATATTCCTTTTAGACTGAATTTATTGTTTTTTATCGTTTTTCTGTTATTTACAGCTTTAATTTTAAGACTTGGGTATCTGCAAATTGTTAGAGCAGATGAGTATCGTGCAGAAGTAGAACGTACAGAGAATACTACGATTACGGGTAGTGTTCCTCGTGGAGAGATTTTTGATGCTAATCTAAAAAAACTAGTCGGAAACGAAGCTAGAAACACGATCACTTATACACGCGGTAAAAACACCAACAGTACCGATATGGCAGAACTTTCACTCAAACTAGCAGATTATATCTCTATGCCTCATGTTTCACCATTTGATAGTGATGAAGGAAGAGACATCACTTTAAGAGATATGCAGGATTATTATATCTCTACCAACTTAAAAGAATTAAATAAGTCTTTGTCAGATGAAGAGAAAAAGCTCAGTGGCTCTAAATCTTATCAGGCGCTTTTGGATAAAGTCTCAGAAGAAGATGTATCTGACTTTAGTGATAAAGAAAAAATAGCTACGGCTATATTTAAGAAGATGAATGCTTCGTATGCACTAAGTACAGTTAATATTAAAAATGAAGATGTGTCTCAAGAGGAAATTGCTCGAGTTAGCGAGAGTTTAGGTCAATTACCTGGTATTGGAACGGGTACGGATTGGGTACGTGTATATCCGGAAGAGAACATGCTTAGAAGTGTTCTAGGTGGCGTAACCACAGAAGCTCAAGGTATTCCAAGTGATAAAGTCAGTAAATACCTTGCAATGGGCTATTCTAGAAATGACCGGGTAGGAAGAACTTATTTAGAATCGCAATATGAATCAGTTTTAAGAGGGACAAAATCAAGCATAGAAACAGAGACAAATACTTCAGGAGAAGTCATTAACCAGATTGAAAAATATTCAGGTAGTAAAGGAGACAACTTAATTTTAACTTCTGATATTGATTTCCAGAGGACTCTTGAGCAGATTGCAAAGGATTCTCTAGGTAAAAGAGAAGGTAAGAATGACAGAATATATATTGCAGCTATGAATCCTAAAACGGGAGATATTTTAGGGATGACTGGACAACGAATTCAAGATGGTGAGGTAGTAGATGATGCGTTAGGCGTATTCACCTCTTCTTACAATATGGGGTCTTCTATAAAAGGTGCAACTGTGTTATCTGCATATATGGATGGGGTTTTAGATTCTAGTAACAATGTAATCCTAGATACACCCTTAAAGTTTAGAGGATCTAACGACATTTCTTCTGTGTTCAACAGAAGTGGCTCTATATCAATGGATGATATTACTGCTTTAGAACGATCTTCAAACGTTTATATGGCTCGTTTAGCTATGAGAATGGGCGGAATTTGGGACTATACTAGAGATCAAACTTTACCATTAAACTATAATGAACTCATTAAAAAACAACGAGAGTATTATGCTATGTTCGGACTGGGGGTAAATACTGGTATAGATTTACCTAGTGAAGAAACTGGTCTTAAGGGTACTCCCACTCAACCGGGTGAGGCATTGTTTGAAGCTTTCGGTCAATATGATACATATACGACCTTACAGCTTCTACAGTATGTTTCAACTATAGCCAATGACGGAATAAGAATTGCACCTAGATTAGTATCTGAGATAAGAGATACTGATCCGGAAACCGGTGGTGTAGGTGCTTTAAAAACTGAAATCGAACCTAAAGTGTTAAACAAAGTTCCTGTTGAAGAAGAAGCACTCAGCAGAGTTCAACAAGGATTTTATCAAGCAGTTAATGGATCACAAGGTTCAGCTCGTTCTTATTTCACAGGTACACCTTATGAGTCTGCCGGTAAAACAGGAACAGCTCAAGCGTTCTATTACGATGAAGAGTTGGGAAGAAATGATGGAAGAGTTATTAACTTAACTTATGTTGGTTATGCGCCTTTTGAAAATCCAGAAATTGCCGTTGCTGTAGTTGTTCCTTATTTGCCCGAGCGAGACTCAGAAAGAAATAATCATGAAAATACAAGAGCCGCAAGACGAGTTATGGATGCGTATTTCAAAGTGGGAGAATTTGAGGAAGATAATTCTGGAGTCGAAGAAACGGTAGAAGATATTCAATCTGCTGCGAATGAAGCACAAAATAACGCAGAATAATAAAAGAGTATAACAAAGAAAATAGACCATCAGAGATTAGAATACAGTCTCTGATGATCTATTTTTGTAAACAAAAAGCCGAGAGATGATCTTTCGGCTTTTTTGCTTGAATTATTTAGTTTCACGGTGCAATGTTACTTTTTGCTCTCTCGGGCAATATTTATTAACTTCTAAACGTTCCGCATTGTTACGTTTGTTCTTAGAAGTTAGATAGTTGCGTTCTTTGCAGTCTGTACATTCTAAAGTTACGTTTACTCGCATTATGGTCCCTCCCAATCTTACCTGAATTAAAGACTAACATGGTGTCTAGTCTTTCGCCTTGACTAGAATACCATGTTTCCAAAAAAAATGCTATCTTTTTTGGACTTGAAATCCTATTTTACACGTTAATTGTTATGTTTTAAAGAAAAACTGCTTTGCAAACAGATTACAATTTGTTTATAGGTTCATCGAGTTCTTCCTGTTTAATTAGGATTATGGTAGAATTTGTAAGGCGATAAATCTTTAGGAGGAAAAAACATGGAGTTATGGATCATTATTGGAATACTTTTTGGAATATCGGCTATTTTATTAGTCGTTTCATTTCTGAAAAAAGAAGAGAAAGATCGAACGTATAAAGAACTAGAAGATGTTTCATTGAATTTGGTACAAATTATTTATGGTTTGAATAAAAGAGTTAAAACTCTTGAAAAAGAACTTAAAATAGAAAATCCTGAACAGACTTTTCCTGATCGTGTAACGAATATGACGCAAACACACATATTGACGTTATTTACACAAGGCCTGTCTGCAAAAGAAATATCAGAACATTTGCATGTTTCTGAGGCTTCAGTTCAACACACGATTGATGCTTATATAGCGGATGGAATCAATTAACAAAAATCTTGATAACGAAAGGAACTATTCAATGTCTAAGAAAAATATACGTATACTAGCACTTGGATTTTTTATTTCTGGACTTCTACTTGCACTATTTTACGTTGTCTTTCCCACACCATCTTCTGCAAGTAGTCAGACTGATGAAGTAGAAGAGTTGAGATCAGAAGTATCATACTTACAGAACAAAATAGCCGAAATGGAAGTAGCTCAAGTTGAAGAACCTGTTGCTGAAGCACAATTAGAAGCTTCTGAAGAGCAACCAGAGGAAGAAACGGAAGAAAACAACGAAGAACAAACAGAAAATACTGACATCGAAGAAACAGAAGAAGCAGCTGAAGAAGAAAATCAGGAAGAAGAAGTTGAAGAAGATCCTGTTGTTACGACAACCGTTACAATTGGTGATGGGCAACCAAGTAGTGTTGCAGCGAGCCAGTTGCTAGATCAAAATATTATTGAAGATCGTTTTGATTTTGACCGCTTCTTGGAAGATAACAATTACGCTCCTCTTGTCAGACCTGGTAGCTACGAAATCAGAAGTGACATGTCTTACGAAGAAATTGCACAAGCCTTAATGGGGCGATAATTCTTTCTCGAAAAATAGGCGTATGATTTCTATAACTTTCAAAGTTCCTATATGATTAGAGTATTATGAATTTAAGAAAGGTTGATTAGAATGAGTAAAATGTCTAAAGTCAGTATGACAAATGGTGAACTTTACATGATTCAATTAACACCCCAAGAGATTACAACGGCTTTTGTTAAATCAGATTCGGATTTCCAGGAATTTCAATTAAAATCTGGAGAAACGATTTATCTACATGCTGCACATATTGTTTCGATTGAAAGTACTGGTGAAACAACTAGCTTAACAGATTCGTTTGATACGGATCATGTTGAAGTTGAAAATTCACATCTTACACAAAAAGATAAACATGAAAAGGCAGATCAGAATCTCAAAGCTGCCCAAGCCTTCAAAAAAGATTTAGAAGGCAATATGGAGTAAACAAACTTTTCAGCTACCAAAGGTCCTACAGATCTTTGGTAGCTTTTTTTCGTTTGACACCGTTTTATTTATCTCTCAAAACCTATATATGTGTGCTATACTGTTTATTAAATAGCTGAAAAGGAAGATCAAAATATGAACCCTCAAATGAAAATGTCTCTTAGGAGATGGCAAAGAAAACCTTATGTTACATATGGACTAATAGTGGTAACAATTTTTATGTTCTTTCTTCAAACGATAAGTGGCGGAAGTGAAAATCCACTCGTTTTAGTACAGTTTGGAGCTAAGGTCAATCAGTTAATTATTTTTGGTGAGTGGTGGCGACTCATTACGCCTGTATTTCTTCATATTGGTTTTGAACATATTTTATTTAATGGCGTACTCATCTACTTTTTAGGGATTCAAGTCGAAGACATTTTTGGGCATTGGCGATACTTTTTATTGTACATGTTAAGCGCACTTGCTGGAAACGCTGCTAGCTTTGCTTTTAATCAATCTATTTCTGCTGGAGCCAGCACAGCTCTTTTTGGACTATTCGGAGCTACTTTAGCTTTACCCAAACTTTTTCCAAATAATTACAGTATTAAAGAAATGTCGAAAAGATTTATGGCTTTAATTATCATAAATCTATTATTTGGAATTTTTAGTAGCGGTATTGATATGGCTGGTCACATAGGAGGAATTGCAGGCGGGTATTTACTGACATATGCATTATCTGCTCCTAATGCTTGGGTCAGTGGTTTGAAAGTACAGGGCAAGTATGCTGCAATATATATAATTGCTTTAATTGTTTTACTTGTCATTGGCTGGCAAACAACCAGTTCACTATATTTTTAATATTCGGAGGAATTCAAGATGCTTAAGAAAAAATTAATTGGAATCGATCTTGGTGGTACAACTGTTAAGTTCGCTATCTTAACAACAGATGGTCAAGTACAAACTAAATGGAGTATAGAAACAGATAGTTCTGATCTAGGTACTAAAATCGTTCCTTCAATCATTGAATCTATCTTACATCACATAGAGTTGTACGGAATGCAAAAAGAAGAATTTTTAGGAATCGGTATGGGTTCACCAGGAAGTGTGAATCATAAAGAAGGAACCGTAATTGGTGCCTATAACTTAAATTGGCGCACGACTCAAAACATTAAAGCCGCAATAGAAGCAGGAACAGGTATACCGTTCGTTATTGATAACGACGCTAATGTTGCTGCTTTAGGTGAACAATGGATGGGTGCTGGTAATAATGAACCTAACGTTGTGTTTATGACTTTAGGCACTGGTGTAGGCGGAGGCATTATCTTGAATAATGAATTGACACGTGGCGCTACCGGAGCTGCTGGTGAAATCGGTCATATCGTTGTTGAGCCTCATGGCTTTGATTGCACATGTGGCAATAAAGGCTGTCTAGAAACCGTCGCTAGTGCAACTGGAGTCGTCAGACTAGCAAGAACGATGGCTGAATCTTTTGCAGGAGAATCTATGTTAAAAGAAAGTATCGATAATGGAGACAGTGTAGATGCGAAAACGGTTTTTGATGCAGCTAAAGATAACGATACTTTTGCAAACCTTGTTGTAGACGAAGTGTGCAATTATCTCGCATTAGCTTGTGGTAATATCGCTAATATGTTAAATCCTTCAACAATCGTTATCGGCGGCGGTGTCTCTAGGGCTGGAGATTTCTTGTTAAATAAAATCGCAGAAAAATTTAAAAGATACGCTTTTCCACCAATTTATGACCATACTAAAATCAAAATTGCTGAATTAGGTAATGATGCTGGTGTAATCGGAGCAAGTTCTCTGGTACTCAACCAATCTACAGCTGAGGTTTAATACGTGAAAATTCTACCTTTATTGTGCTAGTATTAAAAATATACTAATACAAGAGTAAAGAGGGTGATTAAAATGCTGAGAACAAACGGTCGTTACATGATCTGTTTTATTCCTACGCTTTTGATCACTCTCTTTCTTTTTGGATGTAGCTCTCTTGGTACCACAGAAACAGAAGAAACGGATGAAGAACTGGAAACCTTTGTTCAAATTGATCAATCAAAGCATACTGTGCAAAAAATTGTTGGTTGGTTAGATGATACAGACATACTCGTCCACTTAGGAGATCAAGAAGAGCAAGAATTGATTCGATTAAATATTCATACTGGCGAAGAGCAAAACATTTATACTACAAATCACCATATTTTAACAGTGGAGATCAATACATCTCTGGATAAAATTCTTATTCAGGAGGGCTCTGATTCAATTGTTGAATTGCTTACAATGACCACAGAAGGGGAAGAGTTACGTAGAATAGACCTTGGTTATTCTGGCTATATTTCAGTTGACTGGAATGCAGTCGATGAAACCCTCCTATTTTTGTCTCACTATCAATATGACCAGGAAACATCTGTAGAATCTTCGAAAGTCATGATCTGGAATTTAGAGACCAATGAATTAGTTGATTTCCACATAGATGCTATTGAACCAAGTTGGTATTCTGCACATTTGTATCTATACGTGAACGAAGCAGATGGTTACTTATATATTGGAGATACTAGGTCTACTGAAAGAGATCAGATGATCAACAACAAAACCATCGACTATCACCTTTATCAAGATACCTTTATCTCTATGGAGGCATCGGATATAAATGATAAAGAGGTTCACTTAATGAAAGACCACCCTTTCTTGGTAAATCAAGGTGCTCTGACCATTCCTAAAGTATCGAGAGGGGAAATCCCTATAAAACCTTTCTTATCTCAGAGCACTCGAAATGGAGCCGTTTTAGGAGTCATAGCAAATGAGGCAATAGATTTGAATCTGTCATTAGGAGATTTTAATTTATGTTTACTAGATTTTGAGAACAATGAGTATGAAAATCTTTTAGAGCTTCCAGACAACGCTCCAATAGCGTTATCTCCCAATGAACAATATGTTCTTTACGGATGGCAGTTTGAAAATATTATAGAATTAGATGGTACGGAAGAATTGATTTCTCTTATTTCTGATCCTTCTTGAAATATACACTAGAAAAAAACGCTTTTCTAATGTAATATATAAAGGTGAGAAGTGATAGAGAGGAAGTTTGAAATTGGATGGAATGACAATTTTTACTATAATTCTTTGGATTGGGCTACTTGCGTGGGGAGTTTGGGAACTGGTTCAATATTTCAGAAGAAAAAATGCTGCTGAAGTTGTGACTAAAGAAGTTTTCAAAGAAAATATGCGTAGAGCTCAGATCGTAGATGTAAGAGGCAAAGACGAATTCGATGCGGGCCATATTCTTGGCGCTCGTAACGTCCCTTATATGCAGATGAAGCAAAGAGCAAACGAATTACGCAAAGATCAGCCAATCTATTTGTACGATGAGAAAAAAATGATGAGCGCACGAGCAGCCATTATGCTTAAGAAACAAGGTTACTCTAATCTATACATCTTAAAAGGCGGTTACGCTGATTGGGATGGTAAAATCAAACGTAAGAAAGCTTAGTGTTTTATGCAAAAAAGCAGCTAGACCTTTTGGTCAGCTGCTTTTTCTTATTGTGCTTGAAAAGAATTTACAATGATTGCGGCCGTTTCTTCGATAGATTTATTGGCGACATTGATGATTTGACAGTCTAATTTTTTATACAAGTCTTCAGCGTAACGAATCTCTTTTTGGATGCGTGCAGTGCTTGAATAGGGCGTATCTGGATTCATTCCGTAAGAGATCATTCTTTCTCTACGAATATTAGATAAAATACTTTCATCATTTGTCAGTCCAACAATTTTTCTGGAATCTACTTGCCATAATTCTTTTGGTATTTCAGATTCAGGCATAAGCGGTAAGTTGGCAACTTTATAATTCTGATTTGCAAGGTAAATACTCAGCGGTGTTTTTGAAGTTCTCGAAATTCCTAATATAACGATATCCGCTTCAAGAAATCCTTTAGGATCTTTACCATCATCATAAGTTACTGCAAATTCCATTGCGCCTATACGATCAAAGTAATTCTCATCCAGTTTATGCATAGCACCAGGTTTGCCTTGAGGCTCTAAATTTGTTCGTTGACTAATTTCTCTGATAATCGGATTCAGAATATCAATACAAGTCAAATCGTGTTCACCGCAGTAATTATGAATGGTGTCAATTAATACGCTATCAACAAAAGTATGCAGAATCAGAGCATTGACCGCCTCTGCTTTTTCTAAAATACTCAATAATTGTTTCTTTTCTCTAATAAATGAAAATATTTTAAAGTCACAGTGTAGACTAGGAAACTGTGAAAGTGCTGCGTTACTAATGTTGCTAGCCGTTCCTCCGACAGAATCTGACAATACAAATATAGCTAATGGTTGATGGTCTCCCATAAGATTCTTCCTCTCTCGTTTCAATATGACTTAGTATACAGGACACGTATATATTGTTAAAGTCTCACCACCATCTTGATATTCTTTAACATATTCGCTATTATAAACTAAACTAATTAAAAGGAAGCGATCGCTTGACTGCTTTTGAAAAAGCTGTAACAACTTTAAAGAAAAATGGCTATAAAACAACCGGCAAACGACAAAAGCTTTTAGAACTTTTATACAATCAAGACAAGTATATGTCAGCAAAAGAAGTTCAAGATCATTTGAAAGAACTTTTTCCAGGAATTAGTCCAGATACAATCTACCGTAATTTAAATACTTTCGTGGAATTATCTGTAGTGGAAGAAACTGAATTAAATGGTGAAAAACTTTTCCGATTCAATTGTGACATGCATGGTCACCACCATCATCACTTTATTTGTACGAATTGTGGGAAGACAATTGGCTTAAAAGATTGCCCGCTAGACATGTTTGCAGACCAGCTACCAGGCTGTAAAGTGGTTTCTCATAGATTTGAATTGTTTGGATTATGCGATGACTGTGTTGCAAGTTAATCCAAATAGGTTAACTGTTCAAATGTAACTAAAGATAAAAACTTTAATTATTTTACAACAATGTATTGACGTAAAATATCTTGTTGTATATAATGAGCAAGAACTGTTTTTATGCATTTTCAATGTATATGAAATCAGTTACATCATTTATTGATAGGGAAGACCGATTGTGATTAATGAACTCATTAAACAATGGAATGCCCTGAACGTACGAGGGGAGGGGAAGAACGATGACTAAAACAGATATCAAGAACGGTGAGAGTCTTGATGATGCTCTTCGTCGCTTCAAACGTTCCGTTTCTAAAACAGGCACATTAAAAGAAGCCCGTAAACGTGAATACTATGAAAAGCCAAGTGTAAAACGTAAAAAGAAATCTGAGGAAGCAAGAAAACGTAAACCTGGTAAATTTTAATTTACTGTTTCGTTGCCTCGATGGATCTTAATGTACCACCACTTTTTTAAGAGGGTGAATCGTTTGGCCAAACTAGAAGAACTAAATCAAGATATGAAAGTAGCGATGAAAGCTAAAGATCGCGAGAGTCTAACAACAATTCGTATGCTTAAATCTGCCTTGCAAAACGAGCAGATCAACAAAGGTGAAGAGTTGACAGATGATGAAGAACTAACTGTTCTTGCTCGCGAGAAAAAGCAGAGATTGGAATCTTTACACGAGTTTCAAGAAGCTGACCGCAAGGATTTAGTGGAAAAACTTGAAAAAGAATTATCCATTGTCGATCGTTATCTTCCAGAACAATTAAGTGAGGAAGAGATTTCTCAAATTGTTCAAGATGCAGTCGTTCAGACTGGAGCGGACTCCATGAAAGATATGGGGAAAGTAATGGGTGCCATTTTACCTAAAGTTAAGGGTAAAGCTGACGGAAGTCTGGTTAGCTCACTAGTCAAAAAAGAACTAAGCAAATAAAGAAAGGGAGTTGAGATATTCATCTTGACTCCTCTTTTTTTTCGACTTTTTTCTTTGAACAGCGGCGATAAACTTCTAATTGAATAAGAAAATGCTATTATACTTCTAAATATAGAGATTAAATTACATTTATGCTATCATTTGATAGAAGCGATTATTAATTAAACAATTCAAAGGAGTTGGCATTTGTTTGACTGACAATGCACATAAAAAAGTCCGAATCTTTGATGATTCAGAAATAGCGATTCAAATATTTGGAGCACAGAACATTCATCTCAAGTTATTGGAAGATGAATTGGCTGTCACGATAAACAACCGAGGTAATCAAGTTGAGATTAGTGGCGATAAAGAAGCTGTCGAGTTAGCAGACAGTGTATTAAACGAAGTAGAGCTGCTTTCTGAAAGAGGAAATAGAATCAAGCGTACAGATATCTTATCCGCAGTAAGAATGGCTCAACAAGGCAAACTATCTCAATTCATAAAAATGTATGAAGAAGAAATTGGTAAAGATCGCGATGGACGTCCAATTCGCATTAAAAATGTGGGTCAGAGAAATTATGTTCATTCTGTAAAAAATAATGACATCGTTTTAGGTATCGGTCCAGCCGGTACTGGTAAAACTTATGTCGCTGTCGCAATGGCAGTAGCGGCAATGCGCAGAGGAGAAGTTAAACGAATCATTTTAACACGTCCTGCTGTTGAAGCAGGGGAAAAATTAGGATTTCTACCAGGTGATTTAAAAGAAAAAGTCGATCCTTATTTACGACCTCTGTATGATGCTCTTTACAATATATATGGAACAGAGCATACAAACCGTTTAATGGACAGAGAAATTATCGAAGTTGCGCCTTTAGCTTATATGCGTGGACGTACACTAGATGATGCATTTGTTATCCTTGACGAAGCTCAAAATACAACTGTTCCACAAATGAAAATGTTTTTGACTCGTCTAGGTTTTGGCTCAAAAATGATTATTAATGGAGATAAAACTCAAATTGATTTACCTTCTGGTACGACAAGTGGTTTAATTCATGCTGAGCGTGTATTAAGTGGCGTCACGGGTATCGGTCATATTCATTTTGAAGCCGAAGACGTCATCAGACATCCTCTAGTTGCTAAAGTCATCAAAGCCTATGAAAAAGAAATGGATCTGAAAAAATAATGGAAATCATATTATACGATGAAACAAATCGATTACAACCCGAAGAAGAACAACTAATAACAGATATTTTGGATTTCTCAGCTGAAAAGCTTTCAATTGAAGAAACTGCAGAAGTTTCTGTAACTATTGTAGATAATCAACGGATTCAAGAGATCAATAAAACCTATAGAAACAAGGATTATGCTACAGACGTGATCAGCTTTGCTATGGAAGACGAACAGGAAGATGAATGGGTTATGCCAGATGATGACTCGTTTGACTTACCAAGAGTGCTTGGGGACCTATTTATTTCAATCGAGAAAACAAGCGAACAGGCAGAGGAATACGGACACTCATTTAAAAGAGAATTAGGGTTTCTTGTTGTTCACGGCTTGCTTCATTTGAATGGCTATGATCATATGAATGAAACAGATGAAAAAGAAATGTTCTCTCTGCAAGAAGAAATTTTAAAGGAGTATGGACTTGAACGATAAAAAACAGCTGCCGCAAAAAAACAGAAGATACAGCGATTCCTTCCGCTATGCATTTGAAGGCGTCAAAACGACTTTTCAAGAAGAACGCAATATGCGTACCCATGTTATGGCAGGTGCCATTGCATTGATTCTTGGAGTCTTTCTTTCGTTGTCTGTAACGGAATGGTTATGGATCTTGTTGGCTTCTTTTCTCGTTTTTGTCATGGAGATTCTAAACACGGTTATTGAAAACCTTGTGGATCTCGTTACGCAAGAGTATCACCCATTAGCTAAAAAAGTAAAAGACATGGCCGCAGCGGCAGTGTTGAGTACAACGGTTTTTTCGGTTGTAACTGGGCTACTGATTTTCGCACCAAAGTTGCTAGACCTGTTTTTTTAACGAGAGGATTTTTACAGTATGAACAACGATCAAATCAAATCTCTTATTCAACAAGCAGATAAAATGTTAGACAGAGCTTACGTACCGTATTCACATTTTCCAGTTGGTGCTGCACTGATGACTAAAGAAGGAAAAGTTTATTCCGGATGTAATATAGAGAATGCATCATTTGGGTTAACAAATTGCGCTGAAAGAACGGCTATTTTTAAGGCAGTCTCTGAGGGAGAAAGAAACTTTGAATATATTGTCGTAACTGGAGATACCGATGGCCCAATTTCACCTTGTGGTGCATGCAGACAAGTCATGAGTGAGTTCTTTGCACCCGAAACGAAAGTGTTACTTACAAATAAAAAAGGAATGGAACAGGAAACAACCGTAAAAGACTTGCTTCCTGGAGCCTTTCAATCAAAGGATATGGTATAAAATGTCAGAAGAAAGAGTACACAAATCTGGATTCGTCTCGCTTATTGGGAGACCAAACGTCGGTAAATCAACATTATTGAATCGAATGATCGGTCAAAAAATTGCTATCATGAGTGACAAAGCCCAAACAACTAGAAATAAAATACAAGGTATCTATACAACAGATAACGAACAAGTTGTCTTTATCGATACACCAGGTATTCATAAACCTAAGCACAGATTAGGCGATTTCATGGTAGATTCAGCGTTAAGTACATTCAACGAAGTAGACGTTGTCTTATTCCTTGTGAACGTAGCAGAAAAGCGTGGACCTGGAGATAACTTTATTATTGAAAAATTGCAACATATCTCTACACCAGTCTTTTTGATTTTAAATAAAATTGACCAAGTTCACCCGGATGAACTTCTTCCGATTATTGAAGATTATCAAGAACAATATGACTTCGATGAGATCATTCCAATTTCTGCAATTGATGGAAATAACGTGGACCGTATGCTAGATGTTGTTATTAAATATCTTGATGAAGGCCCTCAATATTATCCTGAAGATCAAGTTTCCGATCACCCTGAGTACTTTATCGTATCAGAATTGATTCGTGAGAAAGTCCTTGAATTAACGAGAGAAGAAGTTCCCCATTCAGTAGCTGTTGTTGTTGAAAGAATGGTGCGTGATGAATACGATAAAGTTAAAGTAGATGCAACCATTATCGTAGAACGTAAAAGTCAAAAAGGCATCATAATCGGAAAAGGCGGTAAAATGCTGAAAGAAATCGGTACGCGTGCTAGAAAAGATATTGAACGACTACTAGGAGATAAAATCTATCTTGAAACTTGGGTAAAAGTTCAAAGTGACTGGCGCGACAAGCAAACCTATCTTTCGGATTATGGCTACAAGAACGAAGATTATTAATCAATAAAAATCAGCTGGACGTTTTCTTTTATAGAGAAAACGTCTATTGCTTTATTCAGAGGTGTAAAATGGCACATTTAGAAGAAGTAGAGGGTATTGTCATATCTGTTAGAAAGCACCGGGAAAGAGATTATCTGGTTAAGTTGTTCACTGACCGTTACGGTAAAATGATGTTTTTTGTGAGAGGAACTAAAAATCCAAACAACAAATTGAAACGTGCGATTCAGCCTTTTTCTCATGGAACATATATTGCAGATATAAGAGACCAGGGGTTGAGCTTTCTTAGAGATGCCAAGGATATTGCGCCTTATTCTCAAGTTCAGCTTGATATCTTTAAAAACGCTTATGCAACTTATGCTTGCGGATTAGCTGATGCAGCACTAGAAGACAGAGTTCCAGACTTTGATTTGTTTAGTCAATTAAAAGATGGCTTAACTCTGATGGATGAACTTGAAGAACCAGAAATCATTTTAAATATTTTTGAAATTAGGTTCCTTAGATATTTCGGGGTTATGCCCGAATTGAGAGGGTGCGTTATTTGCGGTAAAACAGAAGGTGCATTTGATTACTCCAGTAAGTACAACGGACTTTTGTGTCCGAATCATTACTTTGAAGATGAACGAAGATATCATGCAAGTCCAAAAGCCATTCACTTTATCCGCTTATTCTCAGTGATTTCATTCGATAAAATTGGAACGATTTCCATGTCCGAACAAACAAAGAAAGAAATCCGCTACGTCATTGATAAACTCTATGAAGAATTAGTGGGGTTAAAATTGAAAAGCAAACGATTTATTGACCATATGCATGAATGGGATGGGGTTTTGAAAAGACCAGAAGATTAAAATGAGTTTCTGGTCTTTATTAATATTGAAAGGGTTTTTGAAGTGATAATGTTAATTAAATCTGGTTTACTATTATTATTGAGTTTCTATTTTTTGCCTATGGTATATCAGTCAAGACGGGTCGTGATTCATCAGTATAGATTTCTTTTTGAAAAGGTCTTAGCGGTTATTTTAATAATAGCTGTTTTCACTTTTATTACATATGTGGAACCCACTTTAATAAATTATAGTTTAGCGATTGTCGTATTTGCTATTTTAATTTTTGAGAAACTTGTACTAGGCTTTACGGAAACTGGTGTGATTGCATTGATTGAAGGTAATTATCACCCTAAAGGCTTACTAAGTGATGAAATTAGCTTTGAGGACACCAAGGACTGGTTAATTAAAGAGAAAAAACATTCACTCAAGATTCGTTTTACTGTCGATAGTCCGCATCCAACTTTACGTTATTTGTCACTTCCAATCGACAAAAAATCAAAGGTTATGGAACAATTAGATCACTACAATATTTTTCCAACCATCATAAACCGGTAAATTACTTTGGTAATTTGAATCAACTTTCTACTTTAGTAGTTAAAATTCATTACAGAATAAGGAGCGGCGTAGAATTATATCTAGACAACAAAGATCAGCTAGCTACAATTGAGCTTGTTGAAAAACATCATCTTTTTGCATATGTCCTTTAATCGAACAATTCAAGATTGACATTATAGCATGTTCGTGTAAGATAGAAATTAACAATTAAACAGTACAAAGACAGAAGAAGTAGAAATGTAGCGTCTAAGAAGCGAGCTTGGGATAGTGTAAGCCAAGTCTAGATCACATTTTGAAAGGCATCTGGAGTGCATAAATAAAGCGCTAGTATGATTTCATGCTAGAAGTAGGGTGGAACCGCGAGAGAACTCGTCCCTATACTGATTGTAAAACTGTCAGTATAGGGACGAGTTTTTTATATGCTCAAATTTTATACCAATACAGTACTAAAAAGGAGTACGATTATATGAAAAAAGCACTGACGTTTCAAGAAATCATTTTAACTTTACAGAAATACTGGTCTGACCAAGGTTGTATGTTGATGCAAGCATACGATACAGAAAAAGGGGCAGGTACGATGAGTCCCTATACGTTCTTGAGAGCGATTGGTCCTGAACCATGGAACGCAGCTTACGTTGAACCTTCGAGACGACCAGCGGATGGAAGGTATGGAGAAAATCCTAACCGTCTTTATCAACATCACCAGTTCCAAGTGGTTATGAAACCTTCACCAGACAATATTCAAGAATTGTATCTTAAAAGTCTTGAACTTTTAGGTATCAATCCTTTAGAGCATGATATTCGTTTTGTTGAAGATAACTGGGAGAATCCATCTCTTGGTTGTGCAGGTCTTGGCTGGGAAGTTTGGCTTGATGGTATGGAAGTGACTCAATTCACTTACTTCCAACAAGTTGGCGGACTCGAAGTTGATGCTGTAACAAGTGAATTAACTTATGGACTTGAGCGTTTAGCTTCTTATATTCAAGACGTCGAAAGTGTTTATGATATTGAATGGGCACCTGGCGTTAAGTATGGCGAAATCTTCAAACAACCAGAATATGAGCAGTCTGCTTATGCCTTTGACTATAGCAATCAAGAAATGCTGTTCAATCATTTCAAAGAGTATGAAACGGAAGCTCATGCACTAATTGAAAAGGGACTAGCACACCCAGCATATGACTGCGTACTAAAATGTAGTCACACGTTCAACTTATTGGACGCTAGAGGCGCAGTATCTGCAACAGAGCGTCCAGATTTCCTTAGACGTATCCGTAGAATGGCGCATAGCATTGCTCGTGCATTTGTTTCAGAACGAGCTAATCTGGGATTTCCTTTATTAGATGAAACTGAAAGCCCTGCTTGGGTAGAGCGTTATACTGAAAAGGAGGCAAACTAATATGCCACATACATTTTTACTTGAACTCGGTTTAGAAGAAATGCCAGCGAAGGCAATTAAACCTGCTGTTGAACAATTGAAAGATAAAGTTCAGGCTTACCTTGAAGAAGCAAACTTGGATTTCAAAGAAATTAAGACCTATTCTACTCCAAGAAGACTGGCTATCATGATCGAAGAGTTAGCGGAAATGCAGCCCGATGACAAGCAACTGGTTAAAGGACCTGCTAAAAAAATTGCTCAAGATGCTGAAGGAAACTGGTCCAAAGCAGCAATTGGCTTTACTCGCGGTCAAGGTGCTTCAACGGATGATATTGTATTCAAAGAAGTAAAAGGTGTTGAATACATTTATGTAGAGAAATTTACAAAAGGAAAAACGGCTGCTGAAATTTTGGCAGACTTACCAAATATCATAACTTCCTTAACTTTCCCAGTAAGTATGAAATGGAGTACCTACACTTATAAATTTATTCGTCCACTACACTGGCTAGTCGCTTTACTTGATCAAGAAGTTTTACCAATCACTGTTTTCGGTATTGAAGCTAGTCAGAACACTAAAGGACATCGTTTCTTAGGGGAAGCCATTACAATTGAAAGTGCTGACGCTTATGAAACGGCTTTAGAAAACCAATTCGTGATTGCGGACAGACAAAAACGTCAAGAGATGATTGAAACTCAAATTAAAGATTTATGTGCTGAAAATGGCTGGAAAGTACCTTTAGATAACAAAGAACTATTAGATGAGGTTACTGACCTAGTAGAATATCCAACAGCCTTTTCTGGCTCTTTTAACAAAGACTATCTAAAAGTCCCTGAAGTTGCTTTAGAAGTTTCGATGGCTGATCATCAAAGATATTTCCCAGTTCGCAAAGATGATGCCTCACAAGCCTTTTTGCCAAACTTCATTGGAATTCGTAACGGATCAGCTGATGACATCGAAACTGTCATCAAAGGAAATGAAAAAGTACTTGATGCAAGGCTGGCCGATGCTAAATTCTTCTATGAAGAAGATCAGAAAGTTTCAATCGGAGAATTTGTAGACAAACTAAAGCGTGTTTCCTTCCACGAAAAACTGGGGTCTATGTACGATAAACAAAAACGCGTTTCACTGATTGCACAAATCCTTTCAGAACAATTTGAATTGTCTTCTGACGAAAAATCAGCTTTAGAAAAAGCAGGAACATTTTTCAAATTTGATCTAGTCTCCAGTACAGTAGTCGAATTCACAAAGCTTCAAGGTGAAATCGGTGCGATTTTAGCTAGAGAAAAAGGAGAAGATGAATTCGTTTGTGCAGCCATTGCTGAACAGTATCTTCCAACTTCGGCTACAGGAAATGTTCCAGCTACAAAAGTAGGCACCGTTCTTTCTTTAGCGGATAAACTGGACACTTTGATGATGTTTTTCGCAATTGGTCAAGTTCCATCAGGATCAAATGATCCATTTGCCTTGAGAAGACAAGCAATGGGCATTGTTAAAATGATTGAACAATCTTCACGTCATTTCTCAATCGCAGAAGTGATGACTAAAATTGAAGAACAATTACCCCTTAATGTAGAGTTAAAAGCTGGGATTGCACAAAATCAAACGATTTTACTTCAGTTCCTTAAAGACCGTCTGGATCAGTTAATGCAATCGGATAGCAGTGATCAATCTGTCATTGCCTATGACATCAGACAAGCTGTTTTAAATGCTGATCAAGCAGATATTGTACTATTGATGGATACGGCTTCTGTATTGAATCTTAAAAAAGATGACTCAGATTATAAATCAATCATAGAATCCCTTAACCGTGTTTCTAATCTCGCACAAAAAGCGAATCCAAACGGACTTGTTGATCAAGCATTGCTAGATACAGCTTCTGAAAAAGCATTATTTGAAAAAGCCACATCAACTGTAGATCGATTCATGGAATCCAAACAAGCAGATGAGCGATACGAAGAACTCAAGTCTTTGAGTACATTTATCGATGCCTTTTTCGAAGAAAACATGGTCATGGCTGATAATGAAGCCGTTAAGCAAAATCGATTGTCTTTATTGAAAATGATTAATGATTTATCGATCACTTTTGCAGACACTACACAATTACTCATCAAATAAGTAGAATCTGACAGGGTAGAACAGGTTGAATGAAAAACTTGTTCTGCCTAATGTCAGCATCAAAGGGAATATAGAAGAATACTGGGGGCATTTATTTAGTGTTAAAAAAATTTTTCAGCTATTATAAACCGTACAAATGGTTATTTACATTAGACTTTTCTTCAGCGATTATCGTTGCTATGTTGGAATTGGCTTTTCCAATTATTGTTCAAAGAGTAATCGATACGATTTTGCCAACAGAAGAATGGCCAACAATTGTCTGGGTCTCTATAGGATTGCTATCCATTTATGTAATCAACACGATATTACAATTTATCGTTACGTATTATGGTCATAGACTGGGAACCAATATTGAAACCGATATGCGTCAGGATTTGTACAAGCATATTCAAAAGCAATCTTTTAAATATTTTGATAACAGAGAAACTGGGAAGTTGATTACTAGATTGACTTCTGATTTATTTGAAATTGCTGAGCTTGCGCATCATGGACCTGAAGATATTTTCATCACGATTTTCACCTTACTGGGTGCTTTTGGACTTATGTTAACCGTACATGTACGCTTAGCCATCATGACGTTTTTGCTGGTTCCGCTCATCGCCTTGGCTGTCATATTCTTTAATAAAAAAATGACTAGTGTAAACAATCGCATCTATGATGATTTAGCTGGCTTTAGTGCAGGTATCTCAGCTTCAGTCGGTGGGATTAGAGTTGTACAAGCTTTCGCAAATGAAGAGTTCGAAGATGAGCGATTCAAAGTTTTGAATACAACGTATAAAAAATCAAAATATCTTTTTTATAAAATGATGGGACTTAGTAGTTCTTATAATTATCTCTTTATGCGCTTAATCACCTTGTTCGCGATGTTCTTTGGGGCTTACTATACAATACAAGGAGAACTATCCTATGGAGACTTTGTCGCATTTATATTGTTCGCCAATGTGCTTGTGCGTCCAATTGAAAGAGTCAACATCATGATTGAAAGTTATCCCAAAGGAATTGCTGGATTTAAAAGACTTCAAGATGAACTGGCTAGAGAACCTGAAATCCAAAATTCTCCTAACGCAGTCGCAGTAGATTCTTTAATTGGAAATATCGATTATACGAATGTGTCTTTTGGATATGAAGAAAATAGTCCGATTCTTGATAAAGTTAATCTATCCATAAAAGCAGGTGAAACGATCGCGTTCGTTGGTCCAAGTGGAGCAGGGAAGACAACAATCTGTAATTTACTTCCCAGATTCTACGAAATTGATTCTGGAAGTATCGAAGTAGATGGTCATAACATTCATGATTTAACCGTCCAATCTCTTAGAGAACAAATTGGTGTTGTTCAGCAAGATGTCTTTTTATTCCCAGGCTCAATCAAAGACAATATTCTTTATGGAGATTTAACTGCAAACGACGAACAAGTTAGAAAAGCTGTACAATTAGCTAATTTAGAAGAGGTTGTTCAATCCCTTCCAAACGGCTTAAATACCATTATTGGTGAGCGAGGCGTCAAACTTTCTGGCGGTCAGAAACAGCGTCTGTCGATTGCTAGAATGTTTCTTAAAAATCCACCGATTCTTATCTTAGATGAAGCGACTTCGGCACTTGATACCGAGACTGAACAAGCGATACAAGAAGCGCTCGACTCTCTTTCAGAAGGACGTACTACATTGATTATTGCCCACAGACTGGCAACAATCAAAAATGCAGACCGCATCGTAGTCGTTACAACGAATGGCATTGAAGAAGAAGGATCTCACGAGCAACTTATGGCATTAGATGGAGCTTATAAACGTCTTTATGATGCTCAGTTTGCTAATTAATTAAAAAGATTATGATTTATAAATGAAAAAGCACTTGTTATGAGTGCTTTTTTTTGTATAAACTATACTTGTGAATTTATTTGGAATACGTTCAATAAAAGGAGGATTAGATGGAAGCAGAAACAAGGAGAGAGCAGATTCTATCTACACTTTCTGAATCAAATCATCCAGTTGTAGCAAGAGTGTTGGCTGAAAGATTCGGAGTCAGCAGACAAGTCATTGTTGGAGATATTGCACTTTTAAGAGCTGAAGGTCAGGAGATTATCTCAACACCCAAAGGCTATATAAGAAGAGTTGAAACACATATTCATAAAAGAAGAATTGTCTGTCAGCACCAATACCAGCACACGCAGGAAGAATTGTATACCATTGTTGATCATGGAGGACAAGTACTGGACGTTATCGTAGAACATCCTTTATATGGTGAAATCATAGGCGGGCTTAATATATCCAGTAGGATGGATGTGGATGATTTTTTAAAGGCGATTGAGAAAAATCATACTTCACTATTAGCAGAATTAACTGACGGTCTTCATACTCACACGATTTCGGCGAAAGATGAAGAAACGCTTGATAAAATATCCGCAACTTTAGGTGAGAAAAACTTACTTTACAAATAAACTATTGTAATTTCTCCTGAATACATTATACTTGATAGGTGTAAAGACACCTGTAAAGTTTTGGTGTAAAAAAGGAGTGTTTCAAATTAAAAAGACAAATACATTAAGATTGACCATTAGTGCACTATTGACGGCAATTGCAATTGTCATTCCAATGGTCATGCCTGTTAGAGTCGTGCTTGAACCAGCTTCATTCACACTGGCTAGTCATGTACCCATATTCTTAGCTATGTTTTTCTCTCCAGGGATTGCTGTCGCCGTATCCATTGGTTCTGCTGTCGGCTTTTTATTAGCTAGTTTTCCGATTGTAATTGTTTTAAGAGCATTGAGTCATGTCGTTTTTGCCTATATCGGAGCTAAGATTTTATATAACCGTAGAGAAGAGATTTTAAGTTCTCCCGCTAAGAGTACGGTATTCTCTATTGGAATAGGGGTTTTACATGGTGGGGCCGAGATGTTGATTGTTTCGTTATTCTTTTTCGGGATTCTTCCAGGTACAGCTTACACCGAAGGGTTTTTCTACGTCGTATTTTTATTAGTAGGCGTTGGGACAATTGTTCATAGTATGGTTGATTTTTTATTGGCTCAATTTATTTGGAAATCAATGGGTGACCGAGTACTGAACATATCTAAAAAAATACAAAATTAGTTAAAAAAACAGTAATCAGTTAATAATTTAATAGATATTAGCTACTGAGCAAATTCTTTTCTATATAGAAGGAATTTGCTTTTTTAGTCATCTGTGATATACTATTGGTTGATTAAAATAGGCTAAATGTGTTCAGCACGTTGAATAAAATGTGCGTGATTTTGAATAACTTGTGAAGGGAGGTCACCGTTTATGGTCCGTATTCCAGAGGAAACGATCACTCAGATTAGAGAAGAGTCTGATATCGTCGATGTTGTTTCACAGTATGTTCAATTAAAGAAATCCGGGCAGAATCATTTTGCCCATTGTCCCTTCCATGATGATAAGACGCCCTCGTTTTCAGTAAACGAAAAGAAACAAATCTTTCACTGCTTCAGTTGTGGCAGAGGTGGAAATGTCTTTTCTTTCATACAAGAAATAGAAGGTGTGTCTTTTCCTGAAGCCGTCATAAAATCTGCAGAGATTGCTGAAGTCCATATTGATGAGCAAATTATAGAACAGGCACATCAGTCTAGACCAAGTGGAGATAGTCGCTATAGCAAACTCCTTACAATTTACGAAAAGACTCAGGAATTTTATCACCATATTCTTATGAATACTCAAGTTGGGGAAGCAGCTTACAATTACTTGATTGATCGAGGGATGAAAAAGGAAACCATAGAAGAATTCAAACTAGGGTTTTCTCCCCCTCAAAGAAATGCTTTAAAGTTATATCTAGACAATCAAGAAGACTTGGAGCAGGCTCTTTTCCCGCAAACAGGTTTGTTCTCTGACCGAGATGATGGTCAGCTCTTAGATCGGTTTTCTGGCAGAATTCTGTTTCCAATCAGAGATGACAAAGGAAACACCGTTGCTTTTTCAGGTAGGATATTTGAAGATCCTACCAAGCAGAACACTTCTGAGAAACCTTTTCATTCAGCTAAGTATGTTAACAGCCCTGAAACGGAAATCTTTAATAAGAGACGCGTTTTATTCAACTACGATAAAGCGAGAGCGAGTATAAGGCGAGAAAGTGAAGTGTATCTTTTTGAAGGTTTTATGGACGTTATTTCTTCCTGGCAGGCAGGAGTAAAAAATGGAATAGCTTCTATGGGAACGAGTTTGACAAACGAACAGATTCAGTTAATGGATCGAGTGACGGATAAAGTGGTCATCGCCTACGATGGTGATCTAGCAGGCTTGGATGCTACGAAAAGAGCTACTGAGTATTTTCTGGAACAGACACATTTTGATATAGATATTGCAAGTTTTCCTGAGAAACTGGATCCTGATGATTACATTAGCTCCCGAGGAAAAGAAGCTTACAAAGAGTTTTTACTACACGGGCGAGATACGTTTATGAGTTTCCTGATGAAGTACTTTCGCTCAGGTATCAATCTAAAAAACGAAAGCGAACGATTATCTTATATTGAAAAAGTTTTAAAAGAAATGACTGTAGTTAACTCGCCGGTTGAAAGAGAACTCTATTTCAATCAGTTATCTCAAGAATTCAAAGTATCTCAAGATACGTTAAAAGAACAATTCCAGCAATATTTGATGGAAACACAAAAATCCAGAACAAAAGAACTTAAAAAACAACAAGCGGAGCGAAAAAGTGAACCGAGTTCGCTTCAAGTTACACGACAGAACAAGGTAAAGAAAACGACGGTTGAACAAGCAGAAAAGATGCTGTTAAATAGACTTTTTTATCATGATGAGGTATGGTATACATTACAGGGTCTTTCTTATGAATTTTCATTTCCGGATGAGCATTACCAAATCCTCTATCTCTTATACGAGTCTTATTTCAAGGAGAAGGGTGAGCACAATGTAGAAGCCTTTCTGGATTTCATAAAAGATTCAGAACACAAAAAGAAAGCCACTGAAATTTTTTGGATGGACCTTGGGGAAGAACTTGTTCCAGGAGAAATCGAGGACTATATAGACGTTTTATCCAATCGATCACCCCTAGTCACAAAGCTTCAATTAAAGCGAGAAGAGTTAAAAGAAGCTGAGCGTATTGGTGACAAGCAAAAACAGACCTCTTTAACAATAGAAATTATCAATATCAATCGTCAGCTAAAAACTGCAAAAGAAGCGTAAATCAGGAGGCACACCATTCTATGGCCAAAAATAAGGAAGAACTTAAAGACGAATCAAACAAAACTTACGAAGCAGCTGTCAAAGCTGTTATCAAAGAAACAAAGAAAAAAATGGATCAAACTATTTCTTATGTTGAATTGACTGACAAACTAGCAGAACCATTTGAACTTGAGAAAAATCAAATGGACGAATTGATTCAAAAAATTGAAGACGAAGGTATTGGCGTCGTCGACGAAGACGGAAATCCTTTAGCTAAACAATTAGATAAAGAAGAAGAGATTGTTGAAGAAGCTAAAAAAGAAGAAATGATTGCGCCACCGGGTGTTAAAATCAACGACCCGGTTAGAATGTACCTTAAAGAAATCGGTAGAGTGGATCTTTTAAGTGCTAAAGAAGAGATTGCTCTAGCTAAACGAATCGAAACAGGTGATATTATCGCTAAGCAAGAGTTAGCAGAAGCCAACTTGCGTTTAGTTGTATCTATTGCGAAACGTTACGTCGGTAGAGGGATGAGTTTCCTTGATTTGATTCAAGAAGGTAACATGGGGCTAATGAAAGCTGTAGAAAAATTTGATTACGAAAAAGGATTTAAATTCTCAACTTATGCTACATGGTGGATTCGTCAAGCTATAACCCGTGCGATTGCCGATCAAGCTAGAACGATTCGAATTCCTGTTCATATGGTAGAAACTATTAACAAACTTGTTCGTATCCAGCGTCAGCTACTTCAGGATCTTGGGCGTGAACCGACTCCTGAGGAAATTGGAGCAGAGATGGATCTTCCTACTGAAAAAGTACGAGATATCCTTAAAATTTCTCAAGAACCAGTATCTCTTGAAACGCCAATTGGTGAAGAAGATGATTCTCACCTAGGTGATTTTATTGAAGATAATGAAGCTACAAGTCCTTCAGATAACGCTGCATATGAATTGCTGAAAAGTGAATTGGAAGATGTACTAGATACATTAACTGATCGTGAAGAAAACGTATTGCGATTAAGATTTGGTCTAGATGATGGTCGTCAAAGAACGCTTGAAGATGTTGGCAAAGTATTTGGTGTAACTAGAGAACGTATCAGACAGATCGAAGCTAAGGCTTTGAGAAAATTGCGCCACCCGAGTCGTTCGAAACAATTGAAAGACTTTTTAGAATAATCTGAAAATTTGATGAGACAGGAGCTGCTGTTTGAGCGGTTTCTGTCTTTTTTTCATGCATTTCACGTTAAAAAGACTTTTGTTTTTGTATTACGTTGCGGAATTTGGTATAATACTTATGTTAATGCATAGAAATATCATAAGTTAATTACTTATAATATAATTTGGAAGGTGAAATATAATGAAAATTACAGCTACTAAACGTACTGAAACAGGTACATCAGCATCAAAGAAAGCAAGAAGTGAAGGTAAAGTACCAGCAGCGATTTACGGTAAAGACGTAGATACAGTTTCTGTATTGCTTAACCAAAAAGAATTACAAGATACGCTTCGTCAAGTAGGATCTAATGGTGTTTTTGAAGTAGACGTCGAAGGCGAAACTTACCAAGTATTCGTTAAAGAACAAAAATCTGCAGCAATCAAGCCAATCTTGTTCCACGTTGACTTACTTGCGTTCACTAAAGGACAAAAAGTTACAATGTCAATTCCAGTTTACATCACTGGTGAAGAAGAAATTGCTGAGGGATATGTTTCTCAATCAATCTCTGAATTAGAAGTTGACGTAGCTCCTGCTAGTGCACCTTCAGAATACACTGTAGATGTTTCTAAAATGACAATCGGAGACAGCATTTCTGCTGGCGATATCGAGTTAGATGCTGAAACAACATTATTAACTGACGCTGACTCAACAGTTGTATCTATCTCAGCTCCAGATGCAGTTGAAGAAGAAACTACTGAAACTTCAGACGAAATGCCTGAACCAGAAGTTATCGGTGAATCTAAAGAAGATTCTGAATAATTTTCTGAAAAAAGACTCTGGATAACCTGTGAGTGGTCAATTGACCCTCGCGGGTTTTCTTTTTTAAAATTGATCTTAAAACTTACATAAATGACTGTACTTTATAGTATAAGAAATTAGAAGAGGTGCCCGATGGAATCTGTACAATTATCAAAACGACTAGAACGTGTAGCGTCTTATATACCAGAAAATGCGAGATTAGCAGATATAGGTTCTGATCATGCCTATCTTCCATGTGCATTAGTGCAGCGTGAAGCAATCTCATTTGCCGTAGCTGGAGAGGTTGTTAAAGGGCCTTTTGAAAAAGCATTGAATGAAGTGAAACTAAGAAATCTTGAAGATCATATTGAAGTTAGATTTGGAGATGGAGTAGAAGTTATTCAATTAGATGATCAAATTACAGCCATTTCTATCTGTGGAATGGGCGGTGCTTTAATCAGAGATATATTAGATAGAGGTCTGTCTCAGAAAAAACTTAGTAGAACAGAAATTTTAGTTCTACAACCGAATGTCGGTGAAAAAACCTTACGCACATTTTTAATGACTCAAAACTATAAAATTGTAGCTGAAGAAATCGTAGAAGAGAATGATAAAATTTACGAGATTATTGTTGCTGAACCAAGCTTCGAAAGTGTCAAGTACACCGACCATGAATTAACTTTTGGTCCTTTTCTGTTATCACATAAAACTGCTGTGTTTAAGAAAAAGTGGCTTCAAGAGTTAGATAAGCTTCATTATATTCTTGCTCAATTAAACAAATCTGCGCAACCAGATGCAGACAAACAATCTAAAATCAACAAAGAAATTACGATGATAAAGGAGACGATTCAGTGAAAGAGGTTCAAGTCCAAGATATCATACAGGAGATGGAACGATTTGCACCGCCTCACTTAGCAGAAAACTGGGATCCTATCGGACTATCGTTTGGTTCAAAAGAAACGATTGTCAAGAAAGTGCTTATTGCGCTAGACGTAGATGCACATACCATTAAAGAAGCTAAAAATCATGAAGCTGATCTTATTTTAACTCATCATCCTGCTATCTTTAAATCTTTGAAAACTTTGAACGATGCGGATAGTCGACGAAGAGAATTTATTCAATTAATCCAGTCTGATATTGCAGTTTACTCTGCTCATACGAATATAGATGCCGCTGAATATGGAATGAATGAATGGCTTGCGGATGCTTTGAACTTTCCTAAAGAGAGAGAGATTGTGTCTGAAGTCTATCAGGCACCTTATAAGAAGATTGCAGTCTTCGTACCTAAGGATTCATCTGAAACGGTTCGACAAGCTATGCATGATGCAGGTGCAGGCGAAGTGGGGGATTATAAAGATGTTTCGTATGATATTTCTGGAACAGGTCACTTCACACCTCAAGAAGGAGCAGAACCAAATAGAGGCGAGATCAATCAGCAGAAGTCAGTTGATGAAGTCAGGATTGAAATGATGTTTCCAGAAGATAAAACGTCAGCTATCTTAAAGTCTCTTGTCCAAGCACATCCTTATGAAGAACCTGTTTTCGATTTGTATACGATTGAAAACCAAAAACAATCATTTGGATACGGTAGGATTGGAACAATGAATCAGACGACTGACGAGATGATTTCATCAGTGAAATCTGCTTTTGATATTGATCATTTAAGATATAGTAGCTATGACCTCTTAAGAAAACATAAAAAAGTCGCTATATTCGGCGGTTCTGGAGAAGACTACTATAAAGATGCTCAGAGAAAAGGCGTCACTTTATTCATTACTGGGGACGTCTCTTACCATGGTGCGCAAGATATGTTAAGAGATGGAATGGACGTCATTGACCCCGGGCATTTTATTGAATCGATTTTTATCTCAAAAATGTCTGAAGTATTAAATACATGGAAAGATTCATTAGAGTGGGATCTTGAAATTATTGAAGCTTCTTCTCAAAAAGATGTATTTGATTTTAAATAATTGAAAGTATTTAAACTCGAAATAGTGTAAAATAAATCTTATAATCAATCTGGAGGAATGAAAAAATGTCTAGTCAATTAGTTGATCGTTTTATCAAATATGTAAAAATCAATACGCGCTCCGATGAATCAAGTACGACTGTTCCATCTACACAGTCTCAAATTGATTTTTCAAAAATGCTCATGGAAGACTTAAAAGAAATCGGTCTAAGTGAAATTGAATTCAATGAGAAAAACGGCTTTGTAACTGCTTCTTTAGAAGCGAATACGGATAAAGACGTGCCAACTGTTGGATTTATTGCACATATTGATACCGCTGATTTTAATGCTGAAAATATCCAGCCTCAATTCCATGAAAACTATGATGGACAAAAAATCGTTTTAAATGAAGAGAAGTCTATTGTCTTATCACCAGAAGATTTTCCAAATATGAAAAACTATGTGGGACAGACGTTAATTACAACTGATGGAAATACATTACTCGGTTCTGACGACAAATCAGGTATCGTAGAAATTATCGGTGCTGTAGAATACTTATTGAATCACCCTGAAATCGAACATGGTAAAGTCAGAATCGCTTTTGGTCCAGATGAAGAAATCGGCACTGGAGCTGACTTGTTCGATACGGATCACTTTGCAGCTGACTTCGCTTATACTGTAGACGGTGGACCTGTTGGTGAACTTGAATATGAAAGTTTTAATGCAGCTTCTGCTGATTTGTTTATCCAAGGTAAGAACGTTCATCCTGGTACAGCTAAAGACACGATGGTCAATGCATTAAAATTGGCTGTTGAATTAGATACTATGCTTCCACAAGAAGAAGTACCTGAAAAAACAGACGGCAGAGATGGGTTTTATCATCTTCTAGGAATCGAAGGTACTGTCGAAGAAGCTAAGATGGGTTATATTATCCGTGACCATAGTCGTGAATTATTTGAGGAAAAGAAACAGAAACTGACTTCTATCGTTGAAGAGCTGAATAAACGTTTTGACCAAAAAAGAATTACATTAACGCTAAAAGATCAGTATTATAATATGAGAGAAATCATTGAAAAAGACATGCGTTCAGTCGAAATCGCTGATGAAGCTATGCGAAACTTAGATATTGAACCAGACGTTAAACCAATTAGAGGTGGAACAGACGGTTCTAAAATTTCATTTATGGGCCTTCCAACTCCAAACTTGTTCGCTGGGGGAGAAAACTTCCACGGTCGTTACGAATTTGTTGCGGTAGAAAGTATGGAAAAAGCAATGGACGTCATTATTGAAATTATTAAATTGACTCATACGAAATAAGGTTAACAAAAGAGATAGGTATCTTGTCAAAAAGGTATCTGTCTTTCTTTTTACCATTCAAAGATTAGAAAGGGGTATTGCATGAGTCTTCAATTTGTTATTGGAAGAGCACATACTGAAAAAGAAACGGCTTTGATCAGCGAGATGAAAGAGATTATGGATCAAGATTCTACTGCCCAAGTATTTTATCTCGTACCCGATCATATCAAGTTCGAGACGGAAATCACCGTACTTCAATACTTAAAAAGCCTTCAAGAAAATCCAAAAGACTACACAGGTATGATCAATCTTCAAGTGTTTAGTATTAGTCGATTAGCCTGGTATTTTTTACAGGATAGTGCGGTATACAATCAGACTCAATTAACAGAAACCGGACTTTCTATGCTTGTAAGAAAACTTGTTAAAGATCATGAGACCTCTCTCAGTATATTCAGAGGCGAAAGTACACAGCAAGGATTTATTGAAAAGCTGACTTCGCTTTTTATGGAAATGAGAAATGGACGAATCAATATAGAAGATTTAGAAAAATTATCTGGCGCTGAAGAATCAGATGCTACTAGCGGTAATGACTTCAAACAAAAGATTGCAGATATTCAGTTATTATTTCAATCATTCAACGAGCAGCTGATAAACCAATATATTGAAAAAGAAGATATCATTAAAGCCTTGATTGAAGAAATTAAAAAGCGAGATATGTCTAATACGACAATATATATTAATCACTACCAAAATTTTTCAGCCCAAGAACAAGAGCTTCTGATAGAATTGATTCGGTCTTGCAAAAATGTTGTTATTTCTCTCGTTCTTGATCAGAAGTATGCAGTTGAACCCCCAGAACTGACACACTTATTCTATGAAACTGGCATGACTTACTACCGACTCTATCAGCATGCTTTGCAGGAAGGTTTACCCGTTTTGAATGATCGCCTGATAACAGAGGTGAGTGATCAAAGATGTGAAGAAATCAATCATCTAGAAGATTTTTGGGTTAAAAGTTCCATTGGCTCAGCTATCAGAATTCCTGATCATAGGATTGAAATGGATGAGTGTATTGAGATTTGGGGTGCAGAAACAAAGCAAGCTGAAATACTGCATGTAGCCAATAGAATTAGAAAAATGGTTTTGCAAGAAGGCTACCGATATAAAGATATTATGATTACGAGTCGAAACATTGAGTCTTACAAGACAGTCATTGAACCGACGTTTCAGGAAAATGATATCTCACTTTTTATTGATGAAGCAGATACAATGTCCGGGCATCCACTTGTTGAGCTCATACAGAGTCTCTTATTGATCTTCAAGAGAAATTGGAGATATGAAGATGTGATGCGCTTTTTAAGAACGGAATTATTTGTACCACATTTAAAAGATACAATTATACCAAAGGATGTAGAGCTTCGAATCCCTTACATGAAGCAAGCTCATTCAGATTGGCGAAGAGAAGTGGATCTGACAGAAAATGTTATGCTCGCTTACGGTTACGAAGGGTCAGCATGGACTAGAGATCAAGAATGGATCTATGCTCGCTTTCAGATTGAAGATATGGAAGAACAGTTGGATTCCGACAAACAGACTCAAGCAATTGCTAATAAAGTGAGAGTGATTGTAAGAGAAACCTTACTTCCTTTCTTTAAACGAGTCCAAAAAGCTAAAACCAACCGAGATGCCGCAAGACTTCTTTATCAATTTCTAGTCAATAACGGTATAGATGATCAAATTTTGTTCTGGCGCGATCAGTCGTTGGAAAGCGGAGACCTTGTAGAAGCCCGGAAACATGAACAAGTTTGGGGCACATTCATGGACATGCTAGATGAATTTGTTGATGTGCTAGGAGATGAAGAATGGTCGATTGATTCTTTTCTGACGATATTAGAAACAGGATTTGAACAAGCGACATATAGTATTGTCCCACCGAGCATCGACCAAGTTATGCTGACCAATTTCGACAAAGAACGTGTTCATACAAAAAAAGTGGTCTTCATTCTGGGGATGACTGATCAAGTGCTACCAATGAATCGTGAAAATGACTCAATTTTGACCGATGAAGATCGTGAAAAAATTCAGGCAGTATTACCAATGGATCGTTTCCTTTCTCCAACAACTCAATCGATGATAGCTTCTGAACCGTTAGCAGCCTACAGAGCATTTATGAACGCCTCAGATAAGCTGATTTTTAGCTTCCCAGTTAAACAAGAAAGTGGTACTGACAATCGCATTAGTCCTTATATTCAGAGAATAGCCGATTATCTATCTGTACCTATTCAAGCAAAACTTGCTGACAGTCATCTGATCTATGATCAAAATTTCGATAAAATTATGCCCTTTATAGGTTCTAGAAAACAAACAATTGGTCAATTAAATACTATTTTAAGAGAAGGTATCGATCAGGATACATTACCTAATGTATTTTGGCTCAGCTTATATGAAAAACTTCGAGATAAAGAAAGCTTCTTTGAAAACAGAGTATTTAATAGTTTAGACCATAAAAACATTCCGGTACCATTGACCAATGACTTGGCTGAACAGCTTTACGGGAAAGACCTTTATCTTTCTGTCTCGCAGTTAGAAAGTTTCTATCTTGATCCATATAGTCATTTCTTACAATATGGTCTTCGATTAAAAGAGCGTTCTATTCAAGAACTGACACCGACTGAAACCGGTAATTTCTTCCATGATGCGTTGGATTCTATCTTTAAACTAATTGTATCCCGAGATCTAAGCGTTAAGGATCTTGATGAACAAACACTTGCTAGACTAACAGATGAAACTCTAAACGAACTTTACGAAAAGAATCAGTTCCGATTACTTTCGATGTCTAATAGAATGCAGTTCATAAGAGATCAATTAGGTAAAACGGTAAAGAGAATGATGTGGGCAATTAGTAAACAAAATAAACGTAGTCATTCAACTCTTAAAAAATCTGAAATTCTATTCGGTCGAATCGGTAATACTAGTGGCATCCCAGGGTTGGCTTTCCCTTTGAATAACGGTGGGCAAATCCATGTACGTGGTAAGATCGATCGCCTTGATACGATGGAAGTAGACCATAAATTATATTTGAGCATAGTGGATTATAAATCTAGTCAGCATTCTTTCAAATATGATGAACTTTTCTATGGTTTAATGATGCAGATGATTACTTATCTGGATACAGCTGTTGAATTTTCTCCAGTATTATTAGGCCAACAAGCCAAGCCCGCTGGTGCTTTCTATGCGCAAGTAAAGAACCCTTATCTTAAATCTAAAGAAGCAAATGAAGAAGAGTGGATGAGTGCTTTATTAAAAGAATTCAAATTGAATGGACTTGCGATTAACGATGAAGAAATTTTAAGTAACCTAGATTTAACACTTGAAGCTGGTAGTCATTCTCTTGTCTATCCAATCAACCAGTTAAAAAATGGAACTCTTAAAGGAAGAGGGCTTATTACAACTGAAGAATTGGATCTTCTAATGCAGCATAATCGAAAATTGATTGTTGACGCAGGGAACCAGATTCTCACCGGTAAAAATATGTTGATGCCTTTTATTGAAAAACGACAATTTACACCTTCTGTAAGTGGCCCTTATAAAGCTATTTCACAGTTTGACGTTTTACTCGAAGAAAATAATTATCGTCATTTTGAAGATATTCCAGATAAGAAAGAATTGATTCACCGAATTTCTAATAAATTGATTATTCCAGGAGAGGAGTCTATTTAATGAAGATCTTACCGAAAAAACCTGAGTCTAGCTTGTTTACGGACAGTCAGTGGCGATCTATCCAAGATGAAGGGAAAAATCTATTGATCTCAGCCTCAGCTGGTTCTGGAAAAACGACTGTTCTTGTACAAAGAGTGATTGAAAAAATAAAGAACGGAGTCAGTGTTGATGAGTTGCTTGTCGTGACGTACACCAACGCTGCTGCAAAAGAAATGAAGGAACGTATTCAAGTTGCTATTCAAAAAGAAATCAGTGACACAAAAGATACGAAACTTCAGCAGCACCTAGTTCGTCAGCTACCTTTACTGAACCAAGCAAATATCTCTACCTTACACGCTTTCTGTCTGAAAGTAATTAGAAGGTTTTATTATTTAATCGATTTGGACCCTGTATTTAGAATGTTGACAGATGATACTGAAAATATTTTAATGAAAGAAGATGTGTGGGATGATTTAAGGGAAGAACTCTACGGCGAAGAAGGAACGCTGTTCAAGACACTAGCAGCTACTTATTCCAATGATCGTTCGGATGATGGCTTAACAGAGCTCATTTTTTCTCTATATAATTTTTCAAGATCAAATCCAGATCCGAAAAAATGGCTAGAAGAACTTACACAACTTTATACAATCGAAGAGGGTAAATTAGAAAAAAGTCCGCTCTTTGAAAAATTAGCTAGGCCTCAAATGCTTCAAATGGTCGATTTGTTTATTGAACTAAATGAAAACGCCTTGATGATCAGTAACGGAGATGAAGAACTATCCAAAGTCATCACCACACTAGAAACAGAGAAAAATCATTTCAAAGAAGTGCAACAAAACATTATAAACGGTCATTTGGAAGAGACCTATCAGTTATTAGAAACGTTTAAATTTAAGACATGGTCTGCTCCTAGAAAAAAAACAACTCCAGACGAAGTTAAAGAAGCAGCCAGTGAGATGAAAGCTTTCAGAGATCAGTATAAATCGGTTTATAATCGATTAAAAGAAGAATTTTTCAGCGTTCCTATCTCAAAACAAATTGAATTAATGGGTTCCGTCAACACACTCGTAGGGGAAATGGCAAGAGTTACTGGACTTTTTGCAGATGCTTTCCAGAACCACAAATATGACCGTCGACTACTGGATTTCAATGATCTAGAGCATCTCACATTCCAGATATTAACCAAGAAAACGGATGATGGAACAATCGGACCTTCTGAAGCTTCTGCTTACTACAGAAATTGTTTCAAGGAAGTTATGGTAGATGAATATCAAGACATTAACTTTCTTCAAGAAAGTATTCTGAAATGGTTAACCAACGATTCTAAAACCCAAGGCAACCAATTCATGGTAGGTGATGTTAAGCAATCTATCTATGCCTTTCGTTTAGCTGATCCTGATCTATTTATCGAAAAATATGAACGCTATGAATCCAAAGAAGAAGGAGAGCGTATTATTCTAGCGGAGAATTTCCGCTCAAATCATCACGTACTGGACTTCACAAATTACATTTTCACACAGTTAATGGATAAAGAAGTAGGGAATTTAGCATACGACGAATCCGCTCGTTTGAAACAAGGCTTCCATGCTTTTCCAAAGGATCTTCAGTGTGAGACAGAAGTGCTTATCTATGAAAAGAATACAGATGACAGTGAGAATCAAAGTGAAGAAATAACGGACTTTGAGGATGTTTCTGAAACTTTCCAGATTGATTCCAAAGCTGAAGGCGAATTATTAATGGTTGGAGAGAAAATATTAGACCTTATGCAGTCAGGTTTTCAGATCTATGATAAAAAAACTAAGCAAAATAGGCAGCTAACATACAAAGATATTGTCTTACTAACACCAACTAAAAAAAATAACCTCGTGATCCAAGATATTTTCAATAAACAATTAGGTATACCTACAGCCATCAAAGATACACAAAACTATTTCAGAACAACTGAAATCAGTATTATGATGTCTTTGCTTAATATTATTGATAACCCATGGCAAGATATTCCTCTGGCTGCGGTTTTAAGATCTCCTATAGTGGGTTTGAATGAAATTGATCTTACAAAAATTCGGTTGATGAATACGACCTCACCTTATTTTGAATCCTTACTCGATTTTATTAGTCAGGAAGAAAAAGAACCAAGTAACCGACACCTACAACTTAAATTAATTGAATTTATGGAAAATTTAGAACGCTGGAGGGAATTATCTAGAAGACAGCCAATCGTTAAACTAATATGGACGATATACGAAGATACGGGCTTTCTACATTACGTTGGAGGCATGAGTTCAGGTAAGCAAAGAAAAGCCAACTTACACGCACTTTACGAGCGTGCAGCTGCTTACGAGAAGACAAGTTTCAAGGGACTATTTCAGTTTATACGCTTTATTGAAAAAATGCAGAAAAAAGACAAAGATCTAGCTGAGCCTTCTGTGGTTAGTGACGGGGAAGACGCCGTTAGAGTGATGACCATTCATGCCAGTAAAGGTCTTGAGTTCCCAGTCGTATTTGTACTGGATATGTCAAAAAGATTCAATCAGACGGATCTTAAAAAACCTTATGTCTTTGATGAAAAATTCGGTGTTGGTGCGGAATACAAAGAAGTACAAGAGGACGCTCTTTTTCCTAATGGTCGATTCACAACATTGCCAGAGCGTGTTTTAAAAAATCACAAAAAAAATAAATTACTTTCTGAAGAAATGCGCGTTCTTTATGTTGCCTTAACCAGAGCTGAACAAAAGTTATTCTTAGTCGGTTCTTATAAAGATAAAGACGCAGCTATGAAAGAGTGGGGGACAGTCAGTGCACACCAGGCGACTGTACTACCAGCAGACGCCCGCTTACAAGCTTCTAGTTACATGCACTGGATAGGTATGAGTCTAGCAAGGCATGGTAGTATTGATTATGAAAACTGGTTACCTTCTACAAACAAAGAAATTGTTGGTCATCCCGTTGAATTTAAGGTTTCTTTTCAAAATCAGTATGATCTGGAAACCCAGCTAAAAAATCTTCAAACGGATGAAAAATCGAATTGGTTTACGTCGTTTAAAAACAAAGAACTTAAATGGGAAGAAAAGAAAGAAACCAGCAAGGCAGTAGATGAAGCCATTCATTTAATTGAATCTAATTATACACATCAGACAGCAACATTGACCACAAGTTACCAATCGGTTTCTGAAATTAAACGGTTATTTGAGGAACCAAATGATGGGCAAATGATGAAAATCGATGTCACGAATCCTAGGAGTTCTTACAGATATGTTGAAGAAAAATTAGAACGTCCAGCTTTTATATCAGAAGTTCTTCAACCGAGTCCTGCAGAAATAGGGCAGGCAACGCATTTAGTCTTACAATCTTTAAAAATAGATAGCCTACCAACAAAAGAATTTCTTGAAGAACATATTCAGACTCTTGTTGAAAAAGAAGTGTTATCAGAAGAAATGGCCCCCCTTGTTCGAGTTGAACAACTTGTCCGTTTCTTTGAAACAAGTTTCGGTCAGAAAATTGTTAGTCTGTCAAAGAACGTAAACAGAGAAGTACCTTTTTCGCTGATTCTTGAAGCAAACGAGCTCTTTATGGATATGGAAGAGGAGACAGACCAAATTCTCATTCATGGTATCGTTGATGGGTATATTGAGGAAGAAGATGGATTGATCCTATTTGATTACAAAACAGACCAGATCCAAAGATTTGAAGACCCCAAACAAATTATGTTAGAGAAATATAGTGGTCAACTTCGACTTTACCGACAAGCATTGGAAGCAATCTTGAAGAAACCAGTAAAAGAGACGTATCTTGTTTTATTAGATATTACAGAAATTGTTTCAATTCCTTAAATTACACAAAAAAAGCGAAGTCCCAAGTACATCGGATATAGTGACCCCAAAAAGTTAGACTTTTTTCAGAGCAGATATTCTGCTCTGTTTTTTTATGCTATTTTACACTCGTTTGTATGAGTTCGTCGATACTCGATT
>NZ_JBHSUL010000014.1:0-29715 GCF_042660675.1 Marinilactibacillus sp. GCM10026970 | reverse complement strand
CTCACTAAAAATGAAGCCCAAAAAAAGAAGACTTATCGAATGAAATCGATAAATCTTCTTAAGGGTAACTAATGTTACCAACACTATTTGACACAGAGCCATAATATCTGGCTTCCTCTATTTTCAGTTTATTACATCAGGATAATTCAATGTTTCCCATATACCATACAGATAACTCGTACCTAATGAGCGATCATATAACCCGTAACCTGGTCTTCCTTTCTCTCCAAAGATCATACGTCCGTGATCTGGTCTCATATACCCGCTATAATGGTATTTTTTCAGTAAACTCATAATTTTAATCATATCGATTGAACCATAATTTGAAGCATGTGCCGTCTCTTCGAAGCTCGTATTTTTATGCACTTGAATATTCCGTACATGCATAAAGTGGACTTTTCCCATACTTAAGTATTCATCCAACATCTCATAGATGTTATTTTCCTTACCTACTCCAAGTGAACCTGTACAAAACGTGATGCCATTAGATGGGCTTGTGGATATTTTAAATAATCGTTTATAAGATTTTTTATTTTTGATAATTCTTGGTAATCCAAAAATACTGTAAGGAGGATCGTCTGGGTGAATCGCCATTTTGATTCCTACCTCTTCTGCAACAGGCAAGATTTTCTGTAAAAAATAGGTTAGGTTTTCCCAGAGTTTTTCCTCATCTACAGATTCATATTGATTCATCAATTCTTTTAGAGCTTCATATTCGTAAGACTCATCCCAGCCTGGAAGAGAAAGCGACTGATTTAAGGGATCTAGTTTCTCTAACTCTTTTTCATCTAGCGCAAGTGAACTGGATCCATCTTTGTTTAGAAAGTCCAAAGTCGTTCTCGTCCAATCAAAAATAGGCATGAAGTTATAGCAAATTACTTTAACGCCTTCTTCAGCTAAATTCCTTATAGTCTGCTGATAATTTTTTATCCACTCATCTTTTGTTTCCAAACCTAGTTTGATATCTTCATGAATGGGTACACTTTCTATTACTTCTAGCCTTAAATGCTTATTTTCTATTTCATTCCTTAACTCTTGAATATCTTTTTTCGGCCATACATCTCCTACAGGGACCGAGTATAAAGCACTAATAATACCTTTCATATTAGGAATTTGTCTAATGTAATCTAGTTTAACTTTATCGCTTTGTCCATACCATCTAAACCCTAGTTTCATAGTCCCTCCATTGATCTAAATTTTTTATTTTTTCAACCGTTCGTTCTAGCTAATCATTACTCATTTCAGCTTGTGCTCTTGTCACACGCTCGCTAATTTTAATGAAAGGCATATATAGGAATATTCCAAATACTATAATAGCTAGTTGAACAAGAACGGCTCTCCAATCACCCGCTGTAGTCAAGTAAGCATTCATTAAAGGAGGTGTCGTCCAAGGGACCATTATCACTGATTTCCCTATGAAGCCAAGGGCAGTAGCAAAGTAAGCCACTATAATACCAATTGCAGGTAATAATACGAAAGGAATCATCATCGGAAGGTTGAAGACAATTGGAAATCCAAAAATCATTGGCTCATTTATATTAAATATCCCGGGTGCTAAAGAAATACTTGTGACCTCTCTTGACGATTTCAATTTACCAAAAATCAATATAGAGATCATCAGCGCAACTGTTGATCCGGTTCCTCCAATCATCCCGAAAGTTGATAAAAATGAATTAGTGATAATGTTGGGTGCTTCTTCTCCTGCTCCAAATGCAAGCATGTTTTCATTCATATTTTGTAGTGTCAAAGGATCAAGTATTGCTCCATTGACTACTGTTGCGTGAATTCCTATAGTAAATAAAAAATTTGAAAAACTATAAATGATCACAGTTCCAATTAAACTAGTATTGATTTTACGTAGAGGTTCTTGAATTACATTCGTTATCAGTTCAATCAGATTTGTATCAAATACACTGATTAAAAGTGCAGAGACTATTCCAAAGATGCTTAATGTTATCAATGTAGGTAACATGACTGTAAAAGACCTACTAACTGCAGGTGGAACGCCCTCTCCTAAATTGATTTGCAATTTTTTCAAGCTTGAAATTTTCATAAAAATCTCAGTTGCTAATAGCCCAACAATAATCCCAGAGAACATTCCGGTGGTTCCTAAGTTATTGAACGTTAAACCACCCGATACTAGTGCTGCTTCGCCAGTTTCAACAACATTCATAGAAACCGTTGTTGGCATCATAATAATGAGTGTTCCGATTGCTATCGCAGCTGATGCTAGAGGATTTTGAAATCCTTTATTTTTAGACAAACTATATGCAATCATAGGAGCAATCAATAAACTAGCAAGATTTAACGTTCCATTGGTAATAACCGTACCCCAGACTTTAATACTGTCTAAACTTTCTCCAGTAAAAATCCATGGAAAGACGACATTATTCATTAATACAGCAAGACCTGCCAGTATAAAAAACGGAATAATCACTGCAAAAGCATCCCTTAAAGATCTAAGATGTACTTGATTACCCAATTTCACTGCGAACATTGTAAAACGATCAACAAACGAATTATTTTCATTCATTTTTATTCTCCTATTCTAGTTCTTCACCATTGGATTGAATAACTTTTTTGAACCAGTTATAACTTTTTTTAGGTACTCGTTTCATATCTTTCAAATCATGATTGTCTCTATTTACATAAACCAAACCGTATCTCTTATTCATATCTCCTTTAGAACTTAGAATATCGATTAATCCCCAACCTAAGTATCCTATAACTTCAACACCATCTTCGAACATTGCATCCTTCATAGCTTGGAGATGTTCTCTATGATAGTCGATTCTATAGTCATCCTGAATCGGATTGACACCATCCCAGTTTTCTCTAACGCCTATACCATTTTCAATAGGAAAAACTGGTATATGGTATCTTTGATACAGCTTATTAAATATATCTCTAAATCCTAAAGGGTCTATTTGCCATCCCCACTCTGTGCTTTTCAAATGTGGATTTGGCTGTTTTCCTTTTTGCATAGCAAAATTGATTGGTGTCTTTGAATCAACTAAATTGGAATTTAATGTTGAACTTGCATAGTAACTGAACGAAATAAAATCACTTTTTAATTTACCTAGCTCGCTCAATTCTTCTGATGTGGCGCGCATATTGATATCATTGTTTTTTAAAAAAGTTAGAACTTCTTTGCTATACCGCCCATGAACAAAAGCATCTAATAAATGATAGTTTATAAATTCATCCCACTTTCTAGCCAGTAAGATATCTTCTGGTTTGCTTGTTGCCGGATAACTTTCAGAATAAGCCAACATCCCCCCAATTAGACAATCCGTCTGTTCATGGATATAGTTCGCAACTCCTACATGTCCCATCATAACGTTATGACTAATTTGATAGAGCTCTTCAATCGTTTTTTCGCCTTTCATGTACCCACTAATATTGAAGACTTCCGGGACGTGAAATAGATTCTGTTCGTTGAATGTGATCCAGTACTTAACTCGGTCTCCAAATCGTTTGACCATTTCAACTCCAAAATCAACAAACGCTTTCATTACTTCTTTGCTTAAAAACCCATTATATGTTTTCGCAAGATGCAATGGCATGTCAAAATGATATAAGCAAATCATTGGTTCAACCCCTTTATAAATTAAAGCATCTATAAAGTCACTGTAATACTGAATGCCTTCTTCATTGAAAGCACCATCTCCATTTGGATTTACTCTACTCCAAGATATCTGAAAGCGATAACAATTCATTCCAATATCTTTCATCATCGTTAAGTCAGTATCGTATTCATGATAATTATCGTTTGCTACTTTCCAGTCGGAGAGTGTTTCAGTTGCTTCTCTAATATCATAAACCGAGAGACCTTTTCCTCCCTCATTCCATCCACCTTCTGTTTGCATACTAGAAACTGAATTTCCCCATAAAAAATCTTTTGGTAACTTTTTTGATAATTTTTCCAATCTTAGTCCTCCTACGTTTTGAATAGCATTCAATAGACCTAAGCTCAATTCATGCGTTATCTATGCTTGTATTCTAAAATACGTAGGACGTTTTGTCAAATAAAAGATAAAAAAAGAACGTATTATAGATATACGTCCTACCTTTAGTTGCTTTCTAGTGATATTCTATTATGACTGATATGAATCAACATTGCTTGTTGTGCTCCAAAACTATCTCTCTTTTTGATATATTCAACAATATCTCTGTGAGAGGCTATTGTTTCAGTTTTCATCTTTTCGTTTGTAAAGTGATCATTGTAGAGGTTTATAGAATCGCTTATCAGAGGGATAAGATGATACAAGGCCGTATTTCCTGATGCTTGTGCGATTCTAGCATGCAACTTCTGATCAAGTTCTAAATGTCTGGTACCCTCTTTCTTTATTTCTTCTTCTAGCTCGATTCTGATATGATCAATTTCCGCTAAGTCCGACTCAGTTGCATTTTGAGCTGCTAGTGAAGCTACATAGGGTTCTAAAATAAATCGAATATCAAATAAATCCTTTGTTAGTTTAATTTTATCCTCTAGTGTCGAAAACCCTAAAGGATCATCCATTAATCCTTTTTTTGCACTAATAAACGTACCTGAACCTTGCTTAACTTCGAGTATATTGAGAGATTTGAGCATTTTGATTGATTCACGAATGGTGTTTCTACTGACTTTTAATTGCTGAGCAAGTTCAAATTCGTTTGGGAGTCTGTCTCCAACTTGTAAATTTTGTTCTTCTATTAATGCTTTGATTTTCTCGGTAGTACTTTCAACCAATGTTATGTATTCCATATGATTAATCTCCTATACTAAGTTTCATTCCGTTATGAATAATAGATTCTCTTTAATAATGACACTATTTTATTAATGATGAGTACTCTAAATATACCATGACAATATAACCAAGAAAACAACTGTGCATATTTAATGCTTGATCAATCAAATAATTTTAAATTTGTTTTCTTTATTTTTTTAAATCGGTAATTCTGTTACCACGGCTATAAGTTCTCCATCATAATGATATCGACCAATCACGCCAAAGGTTTTTTCTTCAATGTAGTAACTCATCTCCCGGACAACCTTGTCTGATTCATTCAAGAATAACAATTTGTAATCTGGATTTACCATATCCAGATTGGCTGTTGAACTCGTTTGAGCGGACTCCAGCTCTTCTATAAGCGATGTAATAAAGACTTGATCTGTAATAGTTGCAACTCGTTCTTCCGTATGATCATCAGTGACATCAATTTTGACAATCGTAGTTTCTTCATCAAAAAATCCATTTGGCTGGCAGGCTGCCAAGGTGAATAGCGCTAATATAAATAGTACGATTGCACATAGAATTTTAAAGAGCCCGATTGGTTTTCTATTCATTTTGCACCTCTTCTTTAGCGTGTTGTTACTCAAAGTATACAAGTTTCACCAACTATCCTCAAATGCACACCTTTGTGTCTGTTTAACTACGCAAAAACGACCTGAGCTATGCTCAGATCGCTTCTTTGTGTAGATTAACTCATTACTTCTGTAGAGACTCTTTTCAAAGCCACATTACTGTAGCCTGTCGCAATTCCATTCTCATCTAGAGACGTCTTGATTAGTTTTTTAACGAGGCTTGCGGATTTAACTTTAAGATCAAGTTCCCTTGAGACTTTTGTTTCGTAATCTCTTGTTTTGATCATTGATTTCAACTCTTCAATCGTTTCGCATTCTTGTTTACTTTCGTTATAGACAGATCCATATTGCAAGTATTGATGTGTATCGCTACCCCCGACGATCGGAAGCCCTAGAGAATCTGCAAGTGCTTCTAGTTCTTCTCTGTAAGGATGTTGTCCTTGAGCGTACAAGTCTCTACCGTTCAAGTCGAGTGCATCCAGTCGTTTTAATTGTTCTGGTTCATGATGTGTCAGTGGTGTACTGGTTCTCAAAGGATGTCCACCAATTCTGAGTACGTTATATTGATCTGCCAAGTCCATCAATGCTTTAAACGGCATAAAATCTGGCTTCTGTTCAAAGCCTGTGAGCTGTTGTCTCATACTGACGATTTCGTCTCGCTGACCGATAATCAGAATATGTCCGACTTCTTGCACATCCACTTCCATACCCGTGAATACTTTCAAGCCCCTCACGTTATAGTATTCTTTTTCGTAAGTGTAATGTTCCTTTAAATAGTCATACGTATCCATTGACTGAAACGTATTGAAATGTTCTGTGATACAAATGGCTGTTAAGCCAGCAACTTTTGCTTCTTCCACCATATCTTCAAAATACTCCGGCATAAAGCGAGAGATTTTGGCAATTTTGATGTGCGTGTGAAAATCTATATTCATCTAATGACTCCCTTTTAAGTTAATGCAACTGCGAGCATAAATAACATTACAACGTACAAGACGTTGAATAGCCCAAACAAGCTGTCTTTATAAGAAAATTTCATATACCCCAGTTTTACCTTTTTAACTGCTGGATTTTTGAAAGAGTATAAGCTGCCTCTTGATTCTAGAGACTCCACTGTTGTTCGTGCCCGCTTCGCTGAACTGAGCATGAGCGGATAAAAGGACTTCACGACTAGTGTCATAAAATAAATGACCGATCGCCAGTACAGAAAGCCGTGCTTTTCAGGAGCTTTTCCTCTGAGGCGGAAAGACATAAAGACGTGGTGATACTCTTCAATCAACGTTGGTAGCATTCGGTACCCATAAGAAATACTAAAAGATACTTGTCCTGGAACGCCAATTTTCAGCAGTCCATCACTGAGTTTTTCTGGTTCCATCGTTGAAAAAGCGATCAGACCAGCTAGCGATATAATCGCCAGCTTCAGTTCAAACATCAGTATGGGAAGAAGGGTCGCTAGACTTCCGCCAAAGAATAAGGAAACGCCTAAAACCATACTTCCTTGCCCGACGAGTCCAAAGACAAATAAGAACAGTAATAGGTAACTCACTTTAGCCAAGTAAATCATCGCAACGAGCATCAAAAACATTCCAATCAGTACGATCCAGCTGTGCGTTAACCATGGAAAAATTGCGTAAAAGAAATACCACATAAAGATCGTTCTTGAATCGAGTTTTGCGATCGTGGTTTCTGTATTCCCGTAAGCAGCGTTCAATACTTCAATCTTAAGTTGTTCTACACTAATAAACTCTTGCAGCTTCTTTGTAATGTCCATTGAACGCCATTTCCTCCTTACAGTCTTGTGCGTAGGCTACGAATTCTTCTACCGAATATGCCAATTTTGTACCCAATGTCCGACTCAACTCCATAATTTGTGGTGGTGTCAGTCCTGCACTATTCAGTAGCGCTGTGTTTGAGAACACTGACGCTCTATCCCCATCATGAATAATCTGGCCATCTTTCATCACAATGATTCGGTTAGCCCATTCTGAAACGAGTTGCATATCATGTGTGGCAATAATAACTGCTTCTGCTTCGTCTTTGAGAGACTGAATGAATTTTGAAATATGTTTTCTAGTTCCAATATCCAGATTCGCCGTTGGTTCATCAAGGAGTATCAAAGAAGGTTGCATCGCAACACCAATCGCTAGAGACGCTCTTCTTTGCTGTCCACCACTTAACAGTCGACCATCGCGGTCTTTGATTTCTCTTAATTGAAACAAATCGATGATCTTTTCTACGGTTTCTGGATAGTCCTTGACCTTTCTCGCTTTCAAGAAGTATTCAATATCTGCTTGAATCGAGTCTTCAATAAACATCTCTTCCGGATTCTGATAGATATAAGTGACGGTATCCGCAAAGGTTTCTGGAGAAAAGTCTTTTGTATTCTTGTCTTTGAGTAAGACGTCTCCAAATTCAGGCTTGTCGATACCTGTCATCAGTTTCATCAGTGTGGACTTTCCAGCCCCATTATTCCCAACAAGTGCAATCCGGTCACCTTTATGAATGGTCAAGCTGATATCGTTTAAAATTTTCTTTTTTTGTCTGGAAATCATTTTGTAAGAAAAGTCCACTTGTTGAATGTCGACAATTTTCTTTCCTGTGCGATTTTGAATAGGATTCAAGTACGGCTGAACATATTCTGTTAAATTGAATGCGCTGAAATACTCAACAGCTTCACTCAAATTAATCGGTAGCGTCGTATCTTCTTCTTCAGTTAATGCATAAGCAGCTTGTGTGATCTGAGGAGGGAAAATCTGTCTGTCTCTCAACTCCTGAATGCGCGTCAATCCATCTCGTACACTCTTCTTCCATAGAATCCGACTATCAGCCATTAGCACTACATTTTTACAATACTCAGAAATAAATTCTGTATGGTGTTCGATCACAATGACTGTTGTGTTTTCTTTTTCATTCAGTAACTTCAGTACTTCATACAATTCTTTTGCATGTTGCGGATCCAGTTGTGCAACTGGCTCATCTACAATCAGAATCCCTGGTTCCAAGGAAATCGCGCCTGCCAGTGCCAGCAAGTGTTTTTGTCCACCACTTAGTTCCCAAATATACTCATTGTCTTTTCCAATCAAGCCCACTTTTTCCAGCGCCTTCTTACCGCGCTCCAGATAATCTGGATAACCAAAGTTGAGTGGACTATAACTTGCATCTTCAATGACCTTGGCTCTCACCAACTGATTTTCGAAGTCCTGGTAAACATACCCCACAGAACCGCTTAAATCGGTCACTTTGCTCTTTAAGGTTTTCATTTCATCAACGATCACTTCGCCTTCAATGTCGCCCACATAATAGTGGGGAATCAGGCCGTTGAGTAGCTTGCACAAGGTCGTTTTGCCGGATCCATTCCCTCCCATAATAGCGATAAAGTCTCCTTTTTCAATGTTCAGGGAAACATCCGTCAGTGATGGCTGGGTAGCTCCGGGATATTGAAATGTCACATGATTGATTTCGATTAAGCTCATATACTGTCCTTTCTAATTCCGTTACTGCAGATCGTCTAGTTGATGATGTTTCTGTTTTCTCGGTTACTCATGATTTTCCAAATGATTAGAATGGAGACTAGAGACGCGACGATCAGACTGATCATCATGAATAAGATTTCGTTTTCGACAGCAAAGGCCCATTCAAAGGATGGTGCGAATTCCGATTCGGAGAAGGCTTCAGCTACAAAAGCGACGAACGCAATCACGACTGCGCCAACCATAAATCTCGGTGTGATGATATCACTGATTGGAACATGCAGGTCTTTTGTTTTTGGTTTCATTCCAAGTAGTGGTTCGATTTTTCCGTACAATTTAGGCACAAGGTACATGGTTGGAATCATCGCAAACAAGATTCCAGAGAACAAGACATCATTCAAGAAGGCGAATCCTTCGATGGCTACAATACTTTCAATCAATCCTGGAACAGCTTCAAGTTCTTCAACACCAATCCAGACTTTACCGATATCAACAGCCATACTAATAAATTGGTCAATGATCACGGCGAGTAACGCTGCAAATCCAACCATGAATTTGTTGGATGGGTCTCTAACGATAATACCGGCTACGTATAACGCCAAAACAAGTCCTAGAAAGCTTTCAATCTCTCCGAGTGCTTCAAACTGTCCAAGCATAATTTCTCCGAAGATGATTCTACCAAGCGCTGCACCCACAGCTGCATGTAATGGATGGAACAAGATTGCTAATGATAATGGAATAAATAAGAAATATTCAACTTTGAATTCAACTAATCCAAATTGTAGTTCCGGAAGTAATTCTGATACCATTGTTGCCATGCCAAATAGTGACATCGATAAAATAAACACCATCATTTTCTGTTGTTCTGTCAGCACGTACCGAGTTTTTAATTGACCCATTTTTTATCCCTCCAATTTAAGTTCTAAGCACACTATACCGTTCGATTGTTAACTTCAAACCTAAATTGTGTAAATTGATTGTAAAAATTATATCACTTATTATAAAATGTAATTTTTCTTACATTTTAATGTTATACTTACATTACAAGCTGATATAACAGGAGGATAACCATTTGAAATTTGATTGGAATACATTGGAAATGACAACTTCCCAGCAGAAAATTGCGGAGTATGTAGAGCGTAACTTACAGACGGTTCTACTTTCTACCGAACAAGAACTAGCCGATACATTGAGTTTGAGTATTGCTTCCATCTCACGCTTCTGGCGTTCTACTGGCTTCAAGAATATGAAAGATTTTAAAAAGAAAACGACCCAACAGATGACACCGACACCTGCCAAAAAGATCGAGACGATTTTATCTCAGTCCTCTGAAGCAGAAGGCTTATCTAAAAATTTTCATACAGTGATGAATCATCTAGAATTTACTGCAAAGCAGTTTTCAGAAGAAACCTTAACTGAGGCTGCTCAACTAATCAGTCAATCCAATAAAGTCTATATTTATGCCCAAGGTTCTTCAGTCGGACTTCAGGATCTTTTATACTTTAGATTAGCTCGCTACGGATTGTCTTTACATAAGATGGTCAATAGTGGAAGTGAACTACTTGAAGATATGATTCATTTAAAAAAAGAGGATGTCGTGATTCTGTTAGCCTTCGGTCGAAAAGTCCTTCCCGAAGAAGCCGTTATTTTTTCCGAAGCTAAAAAAGTTGGCTATAAAGTCATCGCTGTGACCGATCAGCTTGTTTCTTCTATCTCAGATCAAGCAGATATCACCTTGTTTGGGAGCCGCGGAGAACCATGGGAATTTCACTCTATGGTTGCCCCCACTTTGATGATCGAAATGCTCATTATTGCCATTAGTTCCTATGAAAAAGAAACCAACTTGAACCAGCTGGATAAGTTGCACGAATTGCGTAAGCAGTATAAAGATGTGCTCCCGAGGTAAAAAATTCTTAAGGAGAGTATGATTGATCCAATCAATATTGGCTATGAATAGAGGTATTTGGTTAGGCCTTTTATTCTGACTATCCTAAAAAGTCAGTATGCGTTCGAATTGAAGTACAAAAGGGTAAAAAATGGAACGCAAACAGTGGATGCGTTCCAAAAGTGGTTTGATTATCGATAAATTTAACCCTAAGCATCTGATACGTTCAAAAATCGGTTCGACTATTCATACATTCGAACGTAAACGTCAAATTCTGCGGATAAAAAAACCAAAGAAATTGTACCTTAATACAATTTCCTTGGTTTTATTTGTTTGAGGACTAATTATCCTCTGTATCTTAAAGCTAGACCTTTCAAAAAGTTTCTAGCATAGCGGTCGCCACATTCTTTGTAGTTTCGCTGTCCTTCTTTTCGAAGAACGGCACTCAGTTCACTATTTGAAATGTAAACACCGGCTTCATCTAAAATATCTAGCATATCATCACTAGTTAGTGTTAAAGCAATTTTCACTTTTTTCAGCAAAACATTGTTTACGCTACGATCATTCTTGATCATACTTTGATGTTTTTTCGACTCGCCTGAACTTTCTTCTTTTTTGCCGCGTTTGAATACAATCAGTCCATTAAGAAAAGCTTCCAAAGTTGCATTATCGCACGCTTTGACGTACTCATTTTCGGTATGCTCTTCTTCGGCGTCTTCTTGATCTTGTTTTGTTTTTTTTAAGAGTTGTTGGATGTCTTTGACCGTTACAACTTTGTCTCCCAGTTTGAAAATTTCTACCATGTCGTTGTCTTTAATATCCAAAGCGTATCTTAATCGAACCAATCTATCATTATTATTCATTGTTTCCTCCAATGTCTCTTGTCTACAATGCTTCTCCTATTAGCTGAACTCTACCGCACATTAATACTAGTATACATTCTTAACTAGTGACAAGAAAGCTTCAAATCGACTCTTGTCGTTTCACGGCTAAGTTTCGTTCTCCAAAAATGTCGTTCTGAAATCGCTCAGTGTAAAAAGAATCATTACTCCTGCTATGAAGGCTAGCATATTTCCTACAAGTCCCACAATTTGAAAGTAGTTTGTATTTGCTGTTACACCAATCGTCACACCACAGATGCCTAAGCCCATTAACCATAGAAACACTTTATCTTTTCTTACAAATTTTTCAGCAACTTCGTCTAATTGTCTTCTTTCCAGTCCATTGATCCCCATTACAAACACGTAGTGGACTGTAGTAAATTCCAACAACATCAAAATACTTTGATAATATTGATAAATCAGCGTTGAATAAACATCTAAGTTTAAAAAGTGCTCCATAAACGGTAAAATGATCGTCAATAAAACGAGTAATGCGGTGCATATTCTAGGGATCAAATAACGTCTTTTTTTCGTCTCCGCCTCTATATCATAATATCCGCAAAGGAAAATCAAATAGCCCACAAATGCTGGAAACACTGTGAAGAAACCAACTGTGATATTCACATGTGCAAGAATCAGTCCCCAAAAAAGGAGCTTATATCCAGAAACCATTTTACTCCGCCTCCCTTATTTTTACATAATCGTGGACATCCCAGAAATCATAAACATGATCTTCGCTGATCACTGAACTGATTTGCTGGGAAATCTCTTTTCCTTCTTCATCCGTAAGGATAGCATCGAACGCAACGTTTATTTGAGTAAACTCAGTCAACTTGTCTTCATGACTTTTCCATTCTGAAGTAACGACTACTGAAGAATCTGGAAGGAACGTCATTCCCTCTACTTCCCTAATCGGCACGCCATCAATTTGAATATCTATCAAATCCTCATAATCTTCTATTTGATTTATTCTAGCGTCAGTCAGCGTAACTTTCTCGTGTACCTCAAATCGGTTTTCAAGAAGCCCTTCAAATAAAATCGTTGAGTACATTTCTAGCGGTCCTTCTTCAGGCTCACTGTGCTTTAGATGAATTTCACCCAAGTCCACATTCGTTTCACTTCCATCTGTAAAGTAAATCTTTGCTTGTTCGAGCACCTTGTCTCTGTCATCAACTTTTTCGGAAGCATCATAAACTCTGAACCAGACTTCTTTCAAACGATAAAGGTCAAAGTGCTTTTCATTCATCCTCACCTGTGTATTGTCCCATTCGTTTATTACGCCCAATGCAGGAATTTCTGCTCGAATATCAGGATGATTTGGAAATACTATCCTACTAATTTCGCTAGTGTGGTCTGGGTTTGTCAGGTAAGATAGCTTAATCTCATATTTACTTTCCTGATCCCCAGATTGTATCGGCCACTTTTCTTGATCGGTTTTCAAAAAAAGTGGTTCCTCCATGCGAAAATAAGCACGTCCTGTATACCCGATTATCATTAATCCACTAATTAGACTAATGAAAGTGATAAATAAAATATGGTTCTTTTTAATAGTACCGCTCCTCTTATACAATAAATCATTAGTAACTATTTCTTTGTTTTTATTCCAAACTCTTTCTTATTCATTCGTTTTTCCTCTATTTTTTACATAGCGATAAAGGTTTCTGAAGTTAAAGGAAGTTCTTTCTTTTCTAATCGAAAACAATGATCGAACAGACTCCTTACCTTCTTCATCTATCAGTGTAATATCCGGAGAAAAATCCACAGAAACGAACGTATCTGATTGATCTTCTCCACTTTTTAATTCAGTGCGAAAAAGTATCTTTTCATTTTCTTTTAATACAGACCCCTCAAATTCTTCTAGCGGTTTTTCTTGTAACTTCACTTGAAGATGGTCTTGATAATTTTCCATTCGGTTTCGATTAATATCTTTCAACCTAATTGTTTTTGATACGCGGTATTGAACTTCTCCTACACCATCAGCGTAATGCTCTAGTGTTCTTTCTAAAAATGACTCTTCTATATCATTTTTGGTTTTCAAATGAAGCTCGCCAAGATCTGACAAGGATTCTGTCCGATCACTGAAATAGATCTTTGCTTGCCTTAAAACGCGTTCTTCTTCGTTTCGATTTTCGCTTGAATCTCTAAGTAAAACGTACACTTGTCTAACATTGTATGTCCCATATGTTGATCCACTATGTATTCGATCATACGAACCCTGATTTAAATTATCCGAATAATTCACTTCAGAAACAACCGCTTGAAGATCAGGGTGTTCTGGAAATTCGATTTGTTCAACGACAGTATCGGTATCATCGTTCGTTATGTATTCTAATTTAAATCGATATTCTCTGTAGGCTTCTTCTGATTTATAATAAATTTCATCACGATCGTATTTCAAGAATAATGGACGATCCATCTTTAAGTAGTTACGTCCTGCGAGGCTAAGTAGCATGAACCCCATAACCACACTCATCATTGTGATAAACAGTCTACGATTTTTATTAATAATAGCCCTCCTCTTAAAAAACGGTAACATAAAAAAATAGCTCAAACAATAAAAAATCAAGCATGGCTGAACTGTACCTTAGAGGACAGTTCAATCATACTTGATTTTAATTTAATCTATTTAAAACGAAATGATATTCATCGCTACCAGAATATTGGTTAACAGGACTAATAATGGTAAGGAAATAATCGTTCTGAATAAGAAAATTTTCAAAATGTCTAAGAAGTTTAGACCAATTTTTGTTTTCACTAGAATCATACCCGTCTCTGACATAAAAACAAGTTGTGTAAAAGCCAGTACACCAATAAAGAATCTAGACGCCTCAGAAGCTGAATCTGTGATAAATAATGCCGGCAAGTACATGTCTGCAAATCCTGCTAGAGAAGCAGGTGCCATTTGTCTTGCAACCTCCGTGCTATATCCAATGAAGTCGTATACGTAAACGAGCGGTGCACTAATAATATCAAAGATCGGTGTATATTCTGCTAAGATTAGAGAAAATGTTCCAACAGCCATGATGATCGGTAGAAAACCTACAAATATACTGATCACATGTTTCAAAGCTTCTACAATAGCCTCTCCAATTTTAGTAGATTCCGCTTGTTCAAGGGCTGAGTCATAGGCATGTTTCAATGTTGATTTGCCTTCGGGAACATCCGCTGCTTTTGGTTCTTGATTCTCATAATACGTTCTTTTGAATTTTTTTAGCGGTAAACGTGCCGTAATAAACGCAATAATAAGCGTCACTATAATGATCGATCCATAAAATATTGGAAAGATCGACCCGAAACCTAACTCTTGCGCAACCGCTGCCGCAAAAGCGATTCCTACAATCGAAAAACTCGTTGAAATGATGTAGGCTTCTCTTTGACTATAGTAGCCTCTTTGATATTGGGTGTCCGTCACAACAATACCGATCGTCCCATCTCCAACAAAAGAAGCAATGGCATCAATCGTAGAGTACCCGGGAACCTTGAACACTTTCTCCATAATCGGTCCAAGTAAAACACCCATAAATTCCACGATTCCAAAATGCGTTAATAACGGAAGAGCTAATATCCCAACAAAGAACGTGATATAAAGCGTTGTTAGTAAGCCACCATCTCCTGCCATCGTTCCTCCAGTTCCGCCGTCTAAAATTGCTTGTCCTATAGCGAACTGTTCAAACCACCTATTGATAACCATTAAGTAAAGAAATGATCCTACAATTCTTAAAAAAACGTTCAATGGAGAAGCTTTGAAAACCGAGTTTAGATACTCACTTTTCGAAGTATAAAAAGTAAAGATGATTGTTCCAAGTAAAACAATCCAAGAACACGCTACTGTAAACAAGATAAATGCGTCAAAAATCTGAGTATTTACAAAGGTTACGATGTGAGAAATCAGTATACTACTCTCGCCATTAATCGTGAACGGTACTAGAAAAAATATAAAGCCAAGTAATGATAACAAAACAAATTTTAATTTAGTGGCCATTTCGTTGGAACCTCCTATTTTAGTCGATTATTAGCGTAGCATATATACAATTTAATCACAATTATATTCTATTATTATACAAAAATAAGCTGTATAAATGTATATTAAGCGGTTTATAATGAATAATTTTTAATATAATCTATAGTTGAAGATATTTCTATTTCCTTTACGATATTATTTATATCCTTTAACTGGCTAATTCTTACTCTCATCCTCAATTCCATGTTAATCAGTACATTTTACAAATATTCCATCATAAAACAATGAACTCTAATTATAAATGTTATTATATAAATACTTTCTAAAGCGATAAAAAGACGTCGATAAGTTTACTCATCGACGTCTCCTATTCTGTCTTAATTAATCAATATGTATTTTCGACTCTTTAAATATACACTCATTACGCACTCAAAAGAAAAATACAGAAACTAGCAAAGCTCAATATCAAACTCGCACGTAGGACGATAGTAGTCCCTTTGTAAAATTTAGACAAATTAATAAATCTGATTCTTACTGCCAGAAATACTAGCGCACAAATCATTGCAATAATGAAAATAACTCTAATCCCAAGTGTATTGCCCAATACTGGTTCTAAAAAAGCTGTTGCTGTTTGCAATATTACAGAATACCAAAAAATAGCATATGCAATTCTATTTATTTTATTTGTCCGATCTAATTTTTTATATAATATCGCACCCGATATCATACTAACTGTCGTTACTAACTCTGTTGTTAAATCCATCATAAAACCCTCACATTCTAATGATTAGTATTTTACTATATTTTCTTCCAAATTTCTAACCCTTTTTGTCTGACTCGAATAGAAGGAATATTGGAAAATATAAAAAATCCCAAAGTCAGCGCTCTCGCTCGAACTTCGGGATTTTTTTATTGATTCATATCGACTATCTTCAACTGTTTTCCTGTTGAGATTATTTGGTGTTCTGTGTGTTTAATTTGACCGTTTTCGATTTGATAAGTGTTGTAACCATATTTTTCTTCAAACTGAATCCGAAACTCCCCTATCTCTTCTCCTACAAAAGACATCCCTACAACCGTGAAATACGGTACGTTTTCAACTTTTGTTTTATAAGCATGATGCGTATGTCCACTTAGAATACACAGTGTATTGTTGCCTTGTAGTCTTTCTAATACTTGCTTACCTTCTGGCAGACTTGGGATAGAGCTTTGCTGCTCTATTAAGTGGTGATGTGTCACCAACATTACTGGCTTATCCTGTGTACGCTCTAGCGCTTGGTCTAACCATTTCAGTTGGTTATCACTAACGTGTCCATTGGAATTCTCGTAAACGGCACTATCAAACGAAATAACATGAAAGTCTTCAAATGTTTCAATAAAATTATACGGTTCATCAGACGGTGATTCGTTTAGCCAGCCTTCTCGAAACTGTCTTTTGATGTCGTGATTTCCTAAGGTAACAATCACTTTCGTGTCACCGATGATCTTTCTAATCGCTTTTTTCAGGAATCGATAATCTTCTGCCTCTCCATCATCTGTTAAGTCTCCACTAATGATTAGAAGATCAATTTCCTGTTTGTTGCGAATTTCTTCCAGACACTCTGTAAGTGGAATAAGGGGACTTTGCATATTAGCCAACATCCCCTTGTATCCTTCACTGCTCTGTTCATAGGTTTTTCTGAAGTGGATATCAGATATGTGTACTATATTCATCTATACTCAATTTCTTTCCTCAAATTACGTAGCTAGAAACAACTATAAATACCGCCATGATCCCCATCAAGACGGTATTTATTCTACTCCACGTTTATACGGCACCTTGAAAAATCCTCTCAAAAACCTTTTAGGTGCACACTTTATCTTAGTTTTATATACATTCAGACCAGCCTCTACTCTGGCTGAAGATTCAGAAAGATCCTCTCAATGACTCTTTCTGAATCAAGCAATGGACGATCCTCTACTATCGATCATTACTTTTATTGGCCGGCTTTTTCAGTGTACTCACGAATAGTGTCATACGCTGAGTCAGCCGCTTCCTCATACCCTTGGTGCCCCCATATAGCCATAGCTTCCGAGCCTTCTTCTTCATCTTTCATATTCAAGAAGACTGATTTGATTTCTTCTTTCAAATCTGCGTCCATATCTGGTTGCACAGCGATCGCATCGTTTGGAATATCGCCTTCAGTTAAATAAAGGACTCTTAATTCCTCGAACAGGTCATCTTCCGTAAAGAAAGAAGCAAATACATTTCGAGCACCTTCAAATACAAAAGCAGCATCGGCTTGTTCGCTTAGCACAGCTGACAGTTCGCTTGGAATATCACTGACTGTCGTCATGGTCACTTCATTCGTCGGATCGATTCCGACTTCTCTCATCTCTGCAATTGGATAAATGTAACCACTTGCGGAAGTCGGACTTAAAGTGATGATATTCTTGCCTTTTAGATCTTCTAGAGATTCTATATCACTATCCGTACGAACCAGGATTTCCCCTTTGAATGTGTTTGTCAGTTCTCCTTCTAGCGGAAGGCCGGTTTCTTGATCGTAATCCCCTAGTTGTGAAGTCAGTATCGCTTCAGCGCCATCTGTTTCTCTCGCCTGAACATAAGCGGCTGGTGGCATGATACCGATATCGACCTGCCCGGAATCCATTGCTTCTACAATAGCGGAATAATCTGTTGCTACCGTAACTTCAACATCACGATCTAGTTTTTCGGAAAGGTAGTCTGCAAATGGCTCTGATTTTGCTTCCATCGTCCCATCATTGTTCGTTGGTACAAATTGAACCACGAGCGCATTATCTGCTTCATCCCCTGAGTTTCCACATGCTGACAGTACTGCTAATAATGACAAACCAACCAAACCTTGTGCTAATCGCTTGAACGCCATTCTTTTCTCCTCCTGCTTGAACTAGTATCTAGTACTGTTCTATCATAACAATTTTCAGGTTTTCTTGAAGTGACGCGTGTCACATTTACATTATTTTTACATACGTTTAACACCTGTAATCCACCTTCGTTCGCATTGTGGTGCATAACTGAATCCTTTATAATAAAAATAAAACCAATTTGAGGAGTTCTCATCTCAATGATTAAACTGAATCGTGATGAACAATTAATAGATTACATCAAACAACATAACCTACAATCTTATATGGATACAGATCTTTTATCTATCGCCAGTCTTTATACATTCGATAAAGATGAACACTTGATTCAAACAGAAACCAGCTCGGATTACCTTTATTTTCTGGTCGAAGGCACAGTGATGATTTACTCTTATTCATCTGATACGCAAAACATTTGTATCGATTACTCTCATCCCGCTACCTTGCTTGGAGAAGCTTCCTCTCTATGGGAAATGACGCCTCAAAGTAATGTAAAAGCAATGACGTCTTGTGTCTGCTTGGCCATCAGCTTGAAGCAGTACCGCCAGACTCTTCAAAATGATGTCAAATTTCTTCAAAGTATCTGTCAAATATTGAGTTTTCGACTGAATTCTGGGGTTAATCTGGCCAACTCTCTGACCGAGCCAGTAGAAACTCGCCTTGCAAAATTCATTTTAGAACATGAAAGAGACCACACCTTCGCTTACCAACTAACCACTTGTGCAGTTATCTTGAACGTGAGTTATCGACATTTATTGCGTACCATCACAAGTTTTCGAGAAGCACAGATCATAGAGAAACACAAAAATCATTATACAATTTTGGATTATAAAGCGTTAGAAGAGTTGTCGAGTACTGTAAGTCTTTAATGGTCAATTCATTATTATAGGAGGAATCGTATGTCTGAATCTATTTTAGCTATCACTGGTCCAACTTCAGGAATTGGTCGAGGCACAGTCAAAGTTCTCGCGTCAAAATTTGATCGCATACTTCTACTTTGTCGGAATCTAGAAAAAGGAGAACGTCTGAAAAAAGAACTGTTAGAGGCCAATTCCTCGGTATATGTAGAACTCATTGAATGTGACCTGAGCGACTTAGCTTCTGTCAAAGCGGCTGCGGCAACGATCCGTGATCGTTATACTTATATTGACTGTCTCATCAATAATGCTGGTATGGTTTCTACAAGTAGAAAGAAAAGTGTAGATGGCTACGAATTGATGATGGCCACGAATTATTTAGGTCCTTTCCTACTGACACACGAACTATTGCCGTTAGTAGAGAATAGTCTACGCAAACAGATTGTGATCGTTTCATCCGGAGCCTATAAATTTGTTCCAATGAAAGAACCTTTCTTTAATCCTAAACACTTTGATCCGATTACCGGTTATGGTCGATCTAAACTCGGCACCCTTTATCTCGCACAGGAATTACATGAAATGTACTCCAAAAAGGGGCTCAAAGTCACTGCCGTTCATCCTGGAATGGTGTCAACGAATATCGGGAAAAATAACGTAAGCCAAAAAGTAGGCAATTTGATCTTCGGCTTATTGTCTCCATTTTTTGTAACAATCGAACAAGGCAGCCAATCAGTCATTTCGGCTGTTGAACAACCTGAAATATATGCCGGTGTCTATTCAGATGAAGGAACGGTCACAGCTGTTAAAAAACACGGAAGCGATTTCTTGATGCGTCGGAAATTCATTGACGCTACACTCGAAGAACTCGGTTTATCAAACTTATAAGACGATTGCGACCAGCTTTCTGAGCTCTGGCACGACTTCTTCCACAAACCACGGGTTTCTGTTCAACCATCCATGATTCAATGGCGAAGGATGCACGAGCGGTAAGTATTCTGGCAGATAACGTTCAAAATTTCTGACGGTTTCTGTTAATGTCTTTTCACGCCGCTTGCCTAAATAATATTTTTGAGCGTATGCTCCAATCAGAATAATCGTTTCCAGCTTTGGCATCTCTTCCAGTAAACGAGGATGCCATTTTTCGGCGAATCCTTTGCGTGGTGGGACATCTCCAGATTTTGCCTTGCCCGGATAGTAAAAGTCCATAGGTAGGTGAGCGATTTTGTCTGTTGTATAAAATTGTTCTCTAGTGATCCCCATCCAGTCACGCAAACGGTCTCCACTAGGATCGTTCCAGAATAACTGTGTTTCTTCTGCTTTTCGGCCTGGCGCTTGACCGACAATCGCAATTGTGGCATCTCTTGAGGCTTTGAATAAAGGGGGAACCCCTCGATCCGTAAAGGTTTGATTTAAAGGATCTTCCATGATTTCTTGTTTAATTCCCTTGAATATTGTCATTTAGACAGACACTCCCCTTTCTTTTTTTCTAGCATAACATACTCTGATTTTAGAATGGAATCACGCGTTTTAGCATCTTTACCCACTTGTACACAAAAAGCCACTCCCTTTTATTCCTGACTCATTGAATCAAGAATAGATAGGAATGGCTTTTTATATAATCTAGCTTAGCCTAATGAAATACCTGCGTGTTGTAGTGCTTTTTCGACGATACTCATCACTTTTTTACTATGGTCTAGTTGTTCTTTTGCAAATTCAATGTCTTGATTCTTGATGATTTTATCAAACACTTTGAATTCTTCGTACATTCTATGTGGATGTACTTTATGGTCAACCAATTCTGCTTCTTCTTTGTAGATATTCTTTTTGTAAGAATCAACAATATTTGTCGAACCTTTTACGATAATAGATCCTTCTGTTCCTTGAATGGTAGACTGGATTTCTGAAGTAGAATCTTTAGCACCAATACAAACAACTTTTGTATTAGGATACTCAAGTACCAGCGTACCGGAAGTATCAATTCCTCTTTCAGTATTTGCAAAGTAATGAACGGCTTCTGGCTCGCCAAATAGTCCAACAACAAAGTGAATGTTATAAATATTGATATCCATTAAGGCGCCTCCACCCATTTTAGGGTTGAATGCTGGAAGAACCGTGCCTTCTTTAAATAAATCATATCTTGAAGAATATTGAGAATAGTTACATTCCACTAATTTGATATTTCCTAGTGTTTTCAATTCTTCTCTGATTTCTTTGTAGTTAGTCAAATATTGGTTTGTGATGGCTTCTACAAGAATCAGATTTTTGCTTAAAGCAAGAGCTTCTAGTTCAACTAGCTGATCATAACTTAATGTAAATGGCTTCTCACAAATTACATGCTTCCCTGCTTCTAATGCTTTCTTTGTAAACATATAGTGCAAGTGATTCGGTAAAGCGACATAGATTGTATCAATTTCATCATTTGACAAGCACCCATCAATGTCTGTATAGATGTGTTCAATTTTATAGGTGTCTTTGAATTCTTCCATATTCGGCAAGTCTGTTTCAGTTCCCATAATTCCTTTAAGTTCGATTTGTGGTAAATCCACAACCATACTCAAAAAATCTCTAACAATCATTCCAGCGCCTAAAATACCTAATTTCATAAATCATTCTCCTACTTTTCTTCTGACCATTTGGTCTATATTTATAATGCCATTCTCTTTTTTAATACTTGAATAATAATGTCATGATCATCTTGATGATCTAATCCCGATACACAGATTGCACCTTTAACGATTCCTTTTTCGATGATTGGGAATCCTCCACCACAGACCGCATAGCGTTCATCCGTTTGCCACTCTTTGTAGCGGTCTTCTGATTCGCTTTTGTAGAAAGTCCATAGAGAACTGTGTCCACTATCAAGGACAGTCCGTGTTTTCCGGTCGAGCCATGGACTTTCTTTTCGCCCATCCATTAGATAATGCAAAATTACTTTCTCGTTATAATAGATTTGAATCCCAACCGGTTTTGGGTAATGCTGCTTCACGTAATCAGAGATTTCTTTTGCAATTTCCAATGCTATCTCGTGATCAAATGTATCAAATTGTAATTGTTCTTCTTGCTCTATGACTTTTTCTAATGTCATCTCTTTGACAACCTTTCTAAGAATGCTTTCTATTTTAAGTTCTGAACACCGGTCTCCAGCATTTCTATTTGAAGAATCGTCTCACTATCTTTGATGACTTTCTCTTTCCCATTCACAATTACTTCGTAAATATCTTCATACACTTGGCTGTAATCGCCGACTTCTGAAATGACTTTTTCCTCATGGTACTGACCTTTATCATCCATATATGTCAAAACGCCATAATGTTCGGGTAAATCGATCCCAAAGTCTTCGTGATCTGGCATATAAAATACTTTGAGATGCTCTTCTTGTCTATCTTTAGTATGTTTGACGAAGACACCTTTCTTACCATATACGACAAAACTTGGTCGCTCCTTTAAACGGAAGTAGCTGGATTTCACAGACACTTTCAACTTGCCATAGTATAAGTCCAAATCAAAGTAATCATTCATTCGGCCTTCACCTAAAAGCTGACGAACATCGTAATGTACATTGTCCGGCTCACCAAAATAAGAAATGACCTGATCCAATGTATGGCAGCCATGTCCATAAAGGTAACTTCTTTCTTTAGAGAAATTCACATTCTCAGGTACTTCTGGTCTGTAGTAGTCATAATGCATTTCCACTTCTAGAAGATCTCCCAGCACGCCACTTTCAATAACTTTTTGAGTTGTTAAAAAGTCTGAGTCATAACGTCTGTTCTGATAACACTGAACGACTAGTCCTTTTTCCTTTGCCAGTGCAAATAACGTACGCGCTTCTTCAGACGTTTCTGTGAACGGCTTTTCAACAAGTACATTCTTCCCATGTTCCAGTGCTTCTTTGGCTAGATTGAAATGGGTCTTCCCCGGTGTAGAAAGAACCACTAACTGGATTTCAGGATCATTGTAAATATCGTTGATATCCACTGTATACTGTACGCCTTCAAGCACTTCCCACTCCTGTTTCCCGGATGGTGAATAGATTGTTTTGATATTGATTTTATCTTTTAATTTTGTAGAAAAAGGTAAATGATAGCGATTTGTGCTCTTACCGTTCCCTACATAAGCAATCGTCAGCATGTTTTGCCTCCTCTATTGTGATTACCTTTATTATAGAGGATTCTCTTTTGATTCGAATGCTTAGGCTCTATTCTGGTCGCTTTTGCCATTAAAGTTTCTAATCCTCTGAAATCGTTAAACATTTTGTTTAGAATAATTTCGTATGAGTCGGATAGTGCTTTTATAGTATACTTAAGGTAGCCAGAAAACTCTGATAAAAAGGTGAACCTATGTTATTAATCGATAAATTAAAGCGCCAAAAGGGATTGACCCCTACGGATAAACAGATTGCGAATTATATTCTAGAAAATATGACATCGATTCCTTCTTTAGGAATTGAAGAACTTGCAAAACAAACCTATACCTCACACTCTGCTATCGTTCGATTCTCAAAGAAGATTGGCTTTGACGGATATAAACAATTTCGACTAGCGCTCTCTGAAACGGTTTATAAGGATCTACATCAGCTGGGCAAAGTTGATGCCAATTTTCCTTTTGACGCGACCGATACCACCAGTCAGATTTCCAAGAAAATGGCTGATCTTTCTATAGAAGCTATTAGAAAAGCTTCTGAACAATTGGATGCTGATACGTTGGATACGGCTGCAGAGATGTTCACGAGAGCGGACAGAATTTTTCTGTTTGCCCAAGGTGATTCTCAGATTCGAGCCCGCAGCTTCCAGAACAAAATGGTTAAACTTAACCGCTTCTTGATGATTGCAGAAGAATATGCTGATCAAGCCTGGAATGCGGCGAATCTTTCTAAAAAGGATTGTGCTGTCTTTATTACCTATGGTGCAAAAATTTCTCAATATGACCGATATATCAAGTATTTCGCCAAAGCGGGCATTCCGACGATTCTTCTGACAGGTAATCCGACTTCTTCTCTGCATAAATTAGTCGATTTATCCATCATTGCTGCCCAAGATGAGTATGATTTTTTGAAAGTCGGTACGTTTTCGTCCCAAGTAGCTTTTGAATACATTTTAGATACGCTGTTTTCTGTACTTTATGCTAAGGAATATCAGAAAAATCTGATTAACTTGAAACAAAAGCACGGTATCATTGAACAAGGTGCCTTGGCAGAAATATCTTCCCCTGATGATTTAAACTAAAAAAATAAACTTCGCTCATACAGTGAGCGAAGTTTATTTTTACTGTTCTACAGTGACACTTTTATTTTCGTCTTCTAATACATCTTGATGGCTTTCTTCATATACATCCAGTAGTGCACGGACTTGGTCGGTCGTTGTCGTTTCCATCAACTGAACTCTTAAATCACTTGCACCTTTCATTCCGCGCACGTAGATTTTAAAGAAGCGACGTAATGGTTTAAACGATCTACCGTCTTCAACTGAATATTTATCAAACAAGTCCAGATGCATTCTCAAAAGCCCTAGTAATTCAGCACTACTATGTTCTCTTGGTTCTTTTTCAAAAGCATGAGGATTGGTGAAGACACCTCGTCCGATCATCACTCCATCGACTCCGTATTTTTCTACAAGCTCCAAGCCTGTTTTACGGTCAGGAATATCTCCATTGATTGTCAGAAGCGTCTGGGGTGCAATCTCATCACGCAATTCCTTGATTCCTGCAATCATATCCCAATGTGCGTCGTATTTACTCATTTCATTTCTTGTACGCAAGTGAATAGATAAATTGGCAATATCTTGCTTTAATAAGTGCGTCAACCAGTCGTGCCATTCATCCAGTTTTGCGTAGCCTAGTCTTGTCTTGACGCTGACCGGTAGTCCACCGGCTTTCGCAGCTTCAATCAATTCTGCAGCCACTTCAGGACGACGAATCAATCCGCTTCCTTTACCCTTTTTTGCTACATTGGGTACAGGACAACCCATATTAATATCAATGCCTTTGAATCCTGCTTTCGCCATATCGATACTCATCTCACGGAAATATTCAGGCTGATCTCCCCAGATATGTGCCACGATTGGCTGTTCGTCTTCCGTGAACGTCAAGCGTCCGCGTACGCTATTGCGACCTTCCGGATGACAGTAACTCACTGTATTCGTGAATTCTGTGAAGAATACATCCGGTCTACCGGCTTCGCTGATTACGTGCCTGAATACGACATCCGTTACATCTTCCATTGGTGCCAAAACAAAAAAAGGCTTTGGCAATTCATTCCAAAAATTATTTTCCATATTGAATCCTTAATTCCTTCCTTGATAAGGTCCACTATCCAGTTCCCATGTATGAAACGAGTCCTTGTGAACTCATTTAAACCAACTTTATCTATTTTATCTTTTACAGAGATTTTGTCAAATGTTCTTTCTGATATTTCTCTAGAAGATTATATTTACGAGCAAATTGCTAACAAAATGAAGCACACTTTCCATAAAAATCGTACTCTAATATTGATTGTAATCAAAAAGACCAAGAAGCTTTGTAAATGAATACAATTCTTCTTGGCTATTCTATCGTTTGAAATGCGTTAAAATTTTGTGCAATCCTTATCCTATTTAATAGAAGCTTTAAACTATCTTTATGCTTTTTTAGCTATTTTATAATCAAACCAATGGTATCGAGCTTGATTTTGAGTTTCAAAACCATTTGCTGTTGCATACAAGCCAAAGACGCTTCCCGTAAAGCCTCCAGCTACTTCAGTTGCGAGTAAACCACATTCACCTGTGCCTTCTAAAATGACCTCTCCTGCTGGCGATACAATTTCAAAAAGATACCACTCAGGATTCGCTGTTATTCGTAATTCAACCGTATCTTCTCCATACCCTACTTGATTTTCAATCACTGTTAATGAGCCGACTGTTTTCCTAAAAAAGGCCTCTCTTGTTCCGTTAACACTTCTTAACCCAATTTCATAATGAAAGTTTTCATTCGCAAAAATCGTCAAACCCGCTTCTTCAGAATTCTCAGGCTCAAATTGTAGAGATGTAGATACGATACAGTCAAAATGTTCTTGACGACGACCAATAAAAGTATGGGCTGCGGCGTCCCCTAAAGTTTTAGAAGAACCTTTTAAGCTCAAAACGCCTTCTTCAGCGTTTAATGTGTAATTTTCCTCAATAGGATTTCTTCTGAATATCCACTTCAAATCCCGTACGGGTTGATCAAATTCATCTCTTTCTTTCCAATTCTTGAGCTGTTCTGCTTGGATCCATTCACTTTCGATCTCCAAGTCAACTAGACCATTTTCTCCCACTACTGGCCAACCATCTTCCGTCCAAGTTACGGGCGCTAAAAATGTTTCACGGCCTAGATGATGCTTTTTAGGATATCCGATTGGTCTAATTGCTAAGAATACGGCCCACCAAGAGCCATCTGCTTTTTGGACTAGGTCCGCATGTCCCGTTGCTTGGATTGGATGGTTTTTGCTGCGATGTGTCAGAATTGGATTCTTTTCATAACTTTCAAACGGACCATAAGGATGGTCACTTCTGAGAATCGTCAGCATATGTCCATACTCTGTGCCACCCTCTGACATCATCAAGTAATAGTAATCGCCTATTTTATAAAGATGCGGTCCTTCAGGAAAGGCGCCCCCTGTTCCACCCGTAATAAATTTTCGTTCAGAAAGATATTCTCCCGTTTTGACGTCAATTTCTACTTGATAGATACCCGACTGCTCATCGTCACCACTTGTACCCGTTAAGTAGCAGGTTCCATCTTCCTCGAAAAAGAAAGAAGGATCAATACCTTGGCTATCTTTGAACCAAATTGGATCTGACCAGGGACCGGCTGGATCCGTCGCCGTCACAAAAAAGTTTCCTTTATCCAGGACATTCGTCGTCACAACATAAAAGACGCCATCATGATAGCGAATCGTTGGTGCATAAATTCCACAGGAACTGGGCGTCTCTATCAATGGTAGTTGTTTTGTTGTCGTCAAGCAATGTCCTATTTGTTCCCAATTCACTAAATCCGTACTATGGAAGATGGGAACCCCTGGAAAATATTCAAAAGAACTTGTCACTAAGTAGAAGTCTTCCCCTACTCTACAAATACTTGGATCTGGATAAAAACCGCTAATGATTGGATTATTGAACTTCATTGTCTGTCCCCTTTTTTAAATGATAACCCTACTTTAAATGTAATCGGTTTCTTTTTATATAGTAAGCATAAGCCTTTTTATAGTAAAATACGTGTATTTAACGACCTACCTCTTCCTCAAGTAAGACAGATTGGTCGATTATTGATGGATTTATGTTTCTAAAAGTGGTAAAAGGGAGTATGATTAAGGTAGAATGACTATTCAAACTTTTGAATGGAAGAAATGAGGATATACATGATTGCAAAAACTGAAGAAGACTATAATGGATTGAAAGAGATTGGAAAAATCTGCGGAGCGATTCGAGATGAATTGATTGCTCAGACCAAGCCTGGTATCACTACAAAAGAGCTAGACGACTTAGCTGGCAAGCGATTCGAAGAAGCTGGAGCTGTATCTGCACCAAAAGGAGTCTACGATTTCCCTGGTTATGCTTGTATCAGTGTGAACGAAGAAGTCGCTCATGGTATCCCTGGAGACCGCGTGATTAAAGAAGGCGACCTAGTGAATATTGATGTTTCCGGATCAAAAAACGGCTATTTCGCGGACACTGGTCTATCTTTCGTAGTCGGAAACGGCTCGGCCCTATCCACTAAAGTTTGTGAAGTAGCAAAAACGGCTTTTGAAGCAGGGCTTAAAAAAGCGATGCCTGGATCTACGACAAGTGATCTTGGAGAAGCGGTATACAAAACAGCTAAGCAAAACGATTTAACGGTTATTATGAATCTGACAGGTCATGGTGTTGGACGGTCTATCCATGAATCACCTAAACATATTTTTAATTACAAAAACAAATGGGATAACGTTCAGTTAAAAGAAGGGATGGTCATTGCCTTTGAACCGTTTATTTCTTCTTTCGAAGAAGAAATCTATCAAAAAGATGATGACTGGACTTTGGCTGTTGAACAAAGCAAAGTGGCTCAAATCGAGCATACCATTATCGTATCTGAAGAAGGACCCATTATTGTAACGCTATAATCAGAATGATTGAAACAGTAAAAGCATTAGCCTCAGGAATCTGTTGTTCCTAGCAGCTAATGCTTTTTTATTTATATTGACTCTCTATTTGCTCCATCAGCTTTTCCTTCAGGTCATCGCTCGCAAAAGAATGCTGAATACTATTTAATGTAATATCTTTCATTTCCTGAATAGTTATTTGGCAGTGTTCTACGCACAGTATCCATTCGTCAGTCAGCGTCGTACTAGATACGGTTCGGTTATCCGTATTAATACTGACAGGAATACCTTGTTCGAGAAAAAGTCTTAATGGATAATCTTCCCAGCTTTTTACGGCCCTTGTCTGAACGTTACTGGTAGGACACAATTCAAGCAAGACGTTTCTTTCTTGAACTTCTTTCAACACTTCAAGATCATTTTGGATAGCCACACCATGACCGATTCTTGTCGCACCTAAATGCATAGCCGTCCATACATTGTGGGCACATCCACACTCTCCAGAATGCATGGTGATCTGCAAGTTGTTCTCTCCCGCAGCTTTGACAGATTCCTGAACATATTTATTTGGATAATGTGCTTCATCTCCTGCTACATCGATACCCGCAACATAGGCATCTTTCAATTCGTACACATCTTTAAAGAGTTGGGTATTTTCTTTTTCTGAATCACTACGAAGTGCACAGATCAAAATAGTCACTTGAATTGAGAAGTTCTGCATGGCTTTTGCTACTCCGTTACTGACTGCTGTAATGGCTTGTTTTGAAGTCAGTCCCTTTGCTAGATGCAGCAGTGGTCCAAAACGAAGTTCAAGATAGTGTACATTTTCCTTATGCGCTTCTTCAATGACCGCATAAGCAGCTCTGCTTAAATTGTTTTCAGTTTGTAGTACAGATAAAATAACATCAAAACAAGAAAGGTAGTCTTTTAAGTTTTCACAATCCTCTGGCGCACTAACCTTATCCATCACCTTTTCGTCCATCCCTTGTTCACGGGCCATTTCTTTTAACAGTTTGACTGGAACAGATCCATCCAAATGGCAATGCAGTTCTACTTTAGGGAGCTTATGTATCTGTGTTCTATTCATCGGTTCCCTCCTGATATTTTTAATGATTATCATAACAGATTCATAGACCGATTAACAGATGTTTTTTGTTTTTTACCCTTTTAGCGTTCGTTTATTCTATCTTATCTTAGAAATTCAATCTTTTTAAAATGATTATTCACTACAAAAGCGAATAAAAAGAGGCTGGGACAAAAGTCCCTTAAAATATTCAAATACAAATAAACCCTGTAAGAATTGTGCTTTTTTACAATCCTTATAGGGTTTATTCTTGTTTATA
>NZ_JBHSUL010000013.1:0-25702 GCF_042660675.1 Marinilactibacillus sp. GCM10026970 | reverse complement strand
GTTTTGGTCGACTATTATTCTACAGGAGAACTCACTTGTTTTCTAATTTAAGCAAAGAAAAATAACGTTGGTGAATTCTCACCAACGTTATTTATTATAGAACCCTTTTTTTATATGGTATAAAGCTAAAATTTGTCAGTAACAGATCATCCTTTGAACCAGGTCATCACGTATTCTTCTTCAGAAGTTTGTTGGTCGATAGAGTGTTCTTTAATAGAGAAGTGATTTTTCAAATAGAAATCTACAGCATTCTGATTCTTTTTATAAACAGTTAACTGGATAAAATCTCTTTGATCTTTAACAAAATTGAGTAATGCTTTTCCATATCCCTCACCTTGAACATTCACATCGATAAATAGTGCAGCTAAATAATCGTCTACAAGAGAGACGAATCCTACGATACCATTCCCTTCAGATATGACATACGTTTCAGATGTCGGTAGATGCTTTTCTTTCATTACAGCCTGCTGTTTTCTCCAGTAGTCTGGTGCAATGAAATCATGAGAATCAATTGAAGCCGCGTACCATATATCTACTAGCTTACTTATTTCAGTTTGCTGAGGTTCTCTAATATGCATAAGATAATTAATGTCCTTTCTAGACTTAAATTAGATGCTCTATAAATAGTATAGCAAGTTAGGCAATGATTGAGTATACTAAAGAAAAAATACTGCGAGGTTAAAGACGATGATTGAATACGAGCTAACCGAAGAAGACTACATAAGCTTTAATTGGCATCATATGCAAAATTCTCCATCTCAAAAGAAACTCTTTAAGTTATTTGCTTTTATATTGCCGATTCTCCTTTTGCCAGGAGTTTATTTTCTTGGAACAAGGGTATTTAAACAATCATCTTTATATTGGGCAATAATGGGGGTAGGAGTTTATGTATTATGGATCTGTGTTTATCCTGCTCTCTATAAAAGAGCCGTTAAATCTCAAACTTTAAAGCTACTGAAAGAAGGAGATAATAGCTCACTCTATGGGAAAAGGAAGCTAAATCTTATGGAAGATCCACTGATTGTTATAGAAAAAGATATTACGTCATCACTACCCAAAAGTAGAATCAAAGAAATTAAAGAATATGATGACATGATTTTGCTTTATGTGGATGCCATTTCTGCATTTGTCATTCCTAAAAGAGAGTTAAGTGAAAAAGATATAAGTGATATACGTGCAATTCTAGATTAGCTTTTGGTACTATATTAAAATTGGTTATTTTCCTGTTTGAAGAAAAAGATATATATTAATGATACGGTTTTAAGAGAAAAAGTGCTACTTGAACTGAATAAGTAATATCCATAAAAAATATCTCGAGACACATACTTGCTGAATTTTTTCTTGCTAAACAAACTCTTTAACTAGATAGGGTGTCTTAAAAGGATAGAATTTAACAATATACTTAAATTGAGATAAAGTAAATTTTAAGTATTGAAAGCGTTAATAAAAAGTAAAGTTTTTAAAGAATATTGTTTTTATTATAATAAATTGTTATAGTCCGTCTAGATGATTATCCAATAATATAAAAGGGTTGCAATAAAACCGAAGAAACGTTTTATTAAATTAGTTTTAGAGGCAGTATTAGCTTTATTTGGAATTAATTCAGGAAAGACTTCAGTACAAGCTGCCAATTTTTCTGGTACTGCTGGATACACTTATAACAGAGTGTCAACTAGTGACAACAGATTTAGTAGACGTACTATTCCTGTTAATTGGAAAACCTCAAATTATCTTGATCACAAAATGTGGTTTGGAATATACCAAGATGGACAAAGAAAAGGACAAAAAAACTTTAGCTATAAACAGAATACAAGTGTATCAACAACGAACTTAACTTTACAGGCTGCAGGACATTTAGCAGCTCATAGAGAGCATTTGGGTAATCCGACAACTAAAGTTACTGGTTCTTGGACTCCTTAATCCAATAAAAATATAGTTTAGATTTGTTAAGCATAAGAGGTAGGGTGAGTAGATCATTCTGTCTCTTAATGTTTATGAAAGGAAAAAATTATGCTATTAACATACAAAAGGTTAAAGGTTTTTTTTGCAATAGCGATAGCAGTCTATATCGTTATGATAATATCAGTGCTTTCAGACAATTTTATTTTTACTTTTCAATACATAACTAATGAAGCTTATAGAGATTCATTAATTAATTCATATAATGGTTCACTTGATTTTTTCATTAAGAGTATTAGTGAAACAGAGTGGACTTTTGATTACTCAATAGTATTTGGAACATTTCTATTTCAGTTTTTAATTCCTTTCATAGGAGCGTTTACAGCGATTGATTTTTTGAAAAGACATAAAACGGTAAACATGTTTATATATAACAGAAAGGGTATTTATAAACCAATATTATGGAAAGAAGCTATTATTACCTCATTAATTTATTCCATGGCCTTTTTAATTAGCTTTATGATCTTTTGGTTATCGTGTATTCTTTTAATAGGATCTAATTTTGATGAAGGAATTACAAGACCACTTTTTGCAGATTGGTTTGGTGAGAGTTTTTACTCTGATCATGTTTATACGTATACTTTTATTGAAGGCTTCATTAAATTTTTCTATATGCCTTTTGTATATAATATATTTGGAATAGGGCTATCTTTACTAGGTGAAAAGAATAGTAAGTATTACACTGCGGGACCGCTTTTGTACTACTTTGGTTTAACTGTAGTAGGCTCGACTGCTATATCATTAAATTTAGAAATTGGTTACTATTTAAATCCTACTGTTCTCATGTCATTAGGAGATTTTTATACTATCAACTCGTTTTTGATTTTATTAATAAATTCTTTGCCTTTGATTCTTGGATTGATATTTATCTGGAGGGAAACTAGATATGGTGATTTTGAAATATCGTAAACATTTAATAAGTCTTATATTATTATTGACTATATTTTCTTTTGCATTTAGAGCCGTAGAACCGACTATTGGGGACATCTTTTCTGGATTTTACTTTATGTTTTTTTATTAGTGCTGTATGCGTTAATGAATAGTAATAAAAAAGATATGCTACTAACAGAATTATCTCGATTTGAATCACAAGGTAAATACTTCAATTGGAAATTGATTAAAATTGCTGAGAGTAGCATAATTGATTGTTTAGTTTTAATAATCGTTGGAAATATTCTGGTTCTTGTACAAGGAGGTAATGTTAACTTTATAGAATCTATGATGATACTGATATCTTATTTTAGTTTGATAACGGTGTATAGTTTTCTAATTATCTGGACTAAACTTTATTTTGGGACTTCTAAATGGATATTCACTATATTTTTTTTATTAGATGCATACAATATGATAAATATTGGTGCCAATCAGTACTTAAATCCGTTTGCGGGTATACATCAAAAATTTTCTTTTTATGAAGCGCCAACGTATTCTACATTGGCACCTGATCCAAACTATTATAGTGTTCAAAGTTTTATTGCATTTTTTGTTGCTATGATAACAATTACCATAGCTATCTTGTTGACAACTTCCTTCAAAACAAGAAAAGTAGAAATATGAGGAAGTATCTGATTTTCGAAGTTTTTATACTGTTGTTGTTTATGATTTATTTGAAAATTATAATTGAAGAGCCATTATATTTGGGAGATTACTTGTCCATAGTGGGTCTAGAAGTAAATACATTTGACCGATATTTAATATCAGCAATAAATCCAACGTACCTTTTTATGAGTCTAATTTTTTTAACGATTAATATATATATGGTGTTGGAAAAAAATGAGAATGTAAACTCTATGATGCAGATGGTTCTTTATAGAACAAATAAAAAAATCTACTTTATTAAACAATTTAAATTATTGATTTTATTATTATTTAAAACATTCAGTATATCTTATATTTTAATTGTTTCTATGGCTTTCGTTATGAATTCCTTTATTCTGGATTCTATTAAATTTTGGGATATAACAAATGGATTTATATGGATATTGAGAGTGATCATAGTGATATATATTTTATACTGTATAGTAGAGTTACATGCTAAAGAGAAAGAACTCTTGTTTTTAGAATTAATGGTAATTATTTTAGTTTTGGTGAATATAGAAATAATATTTAACCTACACTTATTAACTTATGTAACAAATATAGTAGTTAATTTAAAAAGTTTACTGGTTCTATTTCTTTTGTCCATTCCTACTGTAGGTTGTCTATTATATATAAACTTGAGAAAAGAGGATATTTTATGATTCATTTGGAAAATGTGAATAAAATGTTTAAAAGAGAGTACATACTAAAAGATATCAATGCTACTTTTCTATCAGGGAAAAAGACTTTAATAACTGGCGTTAATGGTTCTGGAAAAAGCGTGCTTTTAAAAATGGTAGTAGGATTTTCTAAACCTACAAGTGGGGCTATAACTGTTGACGAAAATCAACTAGGTAAAAAATATGATTTTATTCCGAATGCGGGCGTTTTTATCAATGCTCCTGATTTTATGAAATCGTGGTCAGGTATGGAAAATCTAACGTATTTAGCTTCTATTAAAAAAGTAGCTACTAAAGAAACGATTGCAAATCTTGCTGAAAAATTAGATTTAAGCAAAGATTTAGATAAAAAATATAAAACCTATTCATTAGGTATGAAGCAAAAGATGAGAATTATTCAAGCATTAATGGATGAACCTGAATTTCTAATATTAGACGAACCACTTGATGCATTGGATAAACAAAGTAGAAATAATGTGTTAACTCTATTGGACGAGTATATGACAAGCAATCCGAAAAGAACCTTAATTTTTACAAGCCATAATGATTCTATTGAAGAATTTGCTGACTGTATTTTTGAGATAGATAATTTTAGCCTACGTCAATTAGTATGAGCTCTTCCTTGTGTTACGCTTGTGAGGAAATAAGGTGGTATTACTATATTGATCACTATTTAAGAGAACCTTATCGTAAGGTTCTTTTTTTGTACCTTGAACTGTCAATCTAAATATAAGTAGTTAACATGCTCTCAGCCCGTAATCTTTGAATGATTGACTTAGTAGGTGTATCTTGAGAATGCATAAGCAAATGTTTGAGAAGATAAACTTAACCGGGAACATTAACTAGTAGGAGGATTAGCAAATCATGACTGAAAACAATGGGAAAATCGAAGCAGCCGTCGCAGCAATCAAGGTATTAGAAAGCTGGGGCGTCAAACAAATCTATGGATTACCGGCAGGGTCTTTGAACTCTTGGATGGATGCATTGAAACATGAAGAAACGAAGATGGACTTTGTTCAAGTGCGCCACGAAGAAGTCGGAGCGATCGCAGCATCCATGCAGGCGAAATTCAGTGGAGAGATCGGCGTAGTTTTTGGTTCAGGTGGACCTGGGGCAACGCATTTGATGAATGGTTTATATGATGCTAGAGAAGATGGCGTACCGATGTTAGCGATTATCGGTCAACGTGCAGAAAATGAAATCAATATGGATGCCTTTCAAGAAATGAATCATAATCCCCTATTTGCCGATGTGGCGATATATAATCGCCGGGTAGCATACGCGGAACAGTTACCGAAAGTGATTGATGAAGCGATTCGTACAGCGATTAGCCGTAAAGGTATAGCGGCTGTAGAAGTACCCGTAAGTTTCGGGTGGGTTGAAATGGATGATGAAGGCTGGTATTCATCTGCCAATGCTCGTCGTACACCAACGTATTCCATACCAGATGAAAAAGATATTGAAGATGCAGCTAAAATCTTGGAAAATGCAAAACGCCCGGTCATATATGCCGGAATCGGAACACGAGGAAATGGCGATGCAGTTATGGAACTCTCTCGCAAGTTGAAAGCACCAGTTGCCATCACGGGATTAAACTATGATAACTTCCCACATGACTTTGAAGCTTTACTGGGATCCGCAAACCGTGTTGCACGAAAACCAGCAGTAGAAGTATTTGAAGAAGCGGATGTCGTATTGTTTGCAGGAAGTAACTATCCTTTTACTGAGGTAACAGGTGTATTTGATCATATTGATAAGTTCATTCAAATCGATATTGATCCCTACAAACTAGGAAAAAGACATCCGGTCGATGTTGCTATTTTAGGAGATGCTGGAGCAGCCATTCGCTCAATCACAGATAAGATCTCTGAAAAACCAGAAAGTGCATGGTACCGTGCCAATATAAACAACGTTAAAAACTGGGCAGCCTATATTGATAAGCTTGAGAAGAAAACAGAAGGTAAATTACAGGTCTATCAGGCATACAACGCGATCAACAACGTGGCAGATGAAGATGCTATTTACTCTACAGATGTTGGGAATACCACTCAAACTTCCATTCGTCATTTGAAAATGACACCGAAAAATATGTGGAGAACGTCAGGCGTATTTGCAACGATGGGAAGTGGGCTTCCAGGGGCTATCGCAGCGAAGAAATCCTTCCCGAATAGACAAGTGTGGGATTTGACTGGTGACGGTGCCTTTGCGATGGTGCAGCATGACATTATCACAACCGTTCAACATAAATTACCCAGTATCCATGTTGTTTTCTCCAATGAAGAGTATGCCTTCATCAAAGCGGAACAAGAAGATACAAACCACTATTACTTTGGCGTGGATTTTCAATCTGTTGATTATGCTAAAATCGGTGAAGCGCAAGGTGCGGTTGGGTTTACCGTCAAAGAAATCAGCGAGTTAGAAGAAACGTTCCAAAAAGCGGTGGATCTGGAAAAATCTGGACGTACAGTAGTGATTGACGTCAAAATCAGTAATGATCGTCCGATACCGGTTGAACGTCTGAGACTAGATCCAAAACTTTATTCAGAAGAAGAAATCAACGAGTTCAAAGAACGCTATGAAGCACAAGATCTTATTCCTTTCGGTCAATTCCTAGAAGATGAAGGTTTAGAAGCTAGAGTGTACGAGCGTGGAGGAAAGTCGAAACAAGACGATTCAATCGTGAATACTGAAGACCAAATTTAAGGAGTATCTTTAAAGAACCTCATTCGTTGGGGTTCTTTTTCTATGGGGCGAATATATCGGTTAGGTATATGATGAGAGCAGTTGAAACGATAAAATACTCTGAAAATATCAGAAGAAAATAGATTGTTTAAACTAATCTTAAAGAGTACAATGATAAAAAAATCAACAGATAGAAAGGAAGATGAAAAGTGAACGAGAAACATCCGCAGCAAATAGTCATTAAGACAACGATAAATAGAAGTGTAGAGGATGTGTGGAAGAGCTGGACAAAACCTGAGCATATTATGAAGTGGAATCAGGCTTCAGAAGATTGGCATACGACTAAAGCAGATAATGATTTGCGAGTGGGCGGGCAGTTTCTTTCACGGATGGAAGCCAAAGATGGGAGTGCTGGATTCGACTTTGCCGGTATTTACGATGAAGTAGATCCCTACAAAACGATCGCATATACTTTAGAGGATAATCGAAAAGTGAACATTTTATTTAACGGAAACAATAACCAAACCGAAGTAGTAGAAACATTTGATGCAGAAAGTGAATATTCTCTTGAAATGCAAAAAGAGGGATGGCAATCTATTTTGGATCAGTTTAAAAATTATACTGAAGAAAAATTTTAAGTCTATCATACAAAAAAGTACTACATAAGAAAGTAATCTTTTGCAGTACTTTTTGTTTTGTAAAGACATGTTTAATCATTTTATTTCATTTTTGTTTATTGAATCCGTTAAGCTTAGCGTGTACTTTCCCACGCAGTCGCTGAAAAAACAAAAACTGACGGCGAGATTGTTCCATACTTTTATAGCGTTTACGATTCTTTTTATAGAACTGCTGGTGATAGTTTTCTGCAGGCCAAAAGGTACTGACTGGCTCAATTGAAGTAACGATTGGTTTTGTATATTTGTTCGAGTCGATTACACGCTGTTTGGATTCCATGACAATTTTGTGCTGTTCTTCATTTCGGTAGAATATAACCGGGCGATAACGTTCACCACGGTCTGCGAACTGACCATGTGCATCGGTAGGGTCTGTTAACTGCCAATAAAGTTCGACAAGGTCGGCATATTGTATGATACGTGTATCAAAAATGATTTCCACAGCTTCTACATGTCCTGTATAATCTCCGCTGACTTGGTCATAAGTAGGGTGATCGACGTGTCCGCCGGTATAGCCAGACAATACGGATAGAATGCCCTCTCGTGTCTCAAACGGTTCTACCATACACCAGAAACAACCACCCGCAAAAATGGCACTATCCTGGTTATTCTCATCGTCAATGGTGTGTCCATCTATATCAAATGAAGTTTTTATTTTTAAATTACCGGTGATTAAATTGTAAAAGTCCATTACGTCAGGTGTGAGATTACTTCTTAGCGCCAAAGGACGTAGATCGGCCTCAATTTTTGAAAGGTGACTCTCCACACTTCTTCCATCATCCAGGCGATCTTTTGTCTCTGACAGCAAAGAACGTTCCCAATCACGTGTCGCTGGATTAAGGATCAGGTTATAGAGATTCGCTAACAGTACTTCTTGATTCATGTTCATACGTATACCGCCTTTGAGTCCATTCGTTTAGTGAGGGATCGTTACCGTTAGTATACCGTAATTTTCTTGAAAATTAATTTAAAAAAGGTTAAATGGGCGAGAATCCTACAATTATTTATAAGCCTGTAGTCCCATCAAAAAAAGTATGCTATACTCTAATCAATTGAAAAGAACATTTGGGGTGCTATTTAGCTGAGATTATACCCATTGAACCTGATACAGTTAGGACTGGCGCAGGGAAATGTAGTTGTAGACGGATTTTATGCAATCGTTTTATTCTGATTGTATGACTCCGTCTGTCTCAGACCGCACTCCTTTTGCTTTTCGCAGAAAGGAGTTTTTTTACGTGGAAAAAAATCGAATCCACAGATTGACTTTACTAGCATTAATGATTGCACTAGACGTGGTGTTGTCACCATTGATGCGAATCGAAGGAATGGCGCCCATGTCTAGCGTCATGAATATTATTGCGGGTGTTTTACTTGGTCCGCTCTATGGAACGCTGATGGCGCTGATTTGCGGCCTGATCCGTATGTTACTTTTAGGTATTCCACCGCTTGCTTTAACGGGGGCTGTATTTGGGGCTTTCTTAGCGGGACTATTTTATAAATTCGGCCGGAATATGTACTGGTCGATGGCGGGTGAAATTATCGGAACAGGCATCATTGGTTCACTACTTTCTTATCCCGTGATGGTTTGGTTTACCGGTAGCCAACAAAGTTTGTACTGGTTTATTTACACGCCTAGATTTGTTGGGGCGACTTTGATTGGTTCTGTGATGGCATTTTTAGTACTAGTCAAATTAAAAGAAACGTCTACTTTCAAACGGACTCAAAAATTGTTTATGGGAGGTCCGCTTTATGGCGTTAAATCATGACCTTTCAACTCAGTTTCCATTAAAACAAGCTCCATTAGTACAATGTATTACCAATGAAATCACTTGTGAGTCTATGGCGAATGCGCTGCTTTACGTAGGGGCTAAACCGATTATGGCAGATGACCCGAGAGAGTTTAAACAACTCTTTACTCAAACGGATGCTTTGCTTTTGAATCTTGGCCATCTTTCAGAAAAACGTCAGATTAGTCTGCTGGAAGCAAGCCGTTATGCTAATGAAACGAAGAAGCCGACGGTTGTTGATTTAGTTGGTTACGGCGTTAGTGATATCCGTAATCAAGTGAGCCTTGCGCTAGTTGAAAATCATCCAACTGTCGTAAAAGGAAACACTTCAGAACTTAGAAACTTCTGTGAACTAACGAGCCACGGACGAGGTGTTGACGGAAACGAACTGGATCAGGGAGAAGAAAGCCTGAACGAATTGATTGACGCCCTGAAAGAGATGAGCCAATACTATCCTAACACAACTTTTCTAGCAACTGGACCGACAGATGTCGTCGTGTCGCTGGACCGTACTGTGATGCTTTCCAATGGTGTCGAGGAACTCGATCGATTCACAGGAACCGGTGATATTGTTGGAGCACTAATCGCGGTACTCTTAGGAGACGGTCAAAATTCATTCGATGCCGTAGTTGGCGCAGTCAGCTATTTTAACCTTTGTGGTGAAAAAGCTAAAACACAAAGCAAAGGATTAGCCGATTTCCGCTTTCAAACATTAAACCATCTATCACTGTTACTGAAAGAAAACTGGAACCAATCCGTGAAAGGATGGGAAAAATGAAAGAATTAACCCTTTACCTTGTAACTGGAAGATACGATTTTGACGAAGCATCCTTTTTAACTGTGATCAAAACCGCCTGTGAAAATGGCGTAACACTCGTGCAGCTGCGTGAAAAGGAAGCAACGACAAACGATTTTTATAGACTGGCTCAAAAAGTGAAAGACCTAACAGACCGTTTTGACGTTCCTTTGATCATCAACGATCGAGTCGATGTCTGCCTAGCGGTTGATGCTGCGGGTGTTCACATTGGTGACGATGAATTGCCAGTAGAAGTCGTTCGCAGACTGATTGGAAAAGATAAAATAATAGGTGTTTCTGCAAAAGATGTTGAACGCGCAAAAGAAGCAGAAAAAGCTGGCGCAGATTACTTAGGCGTTGGTGCAATCTATCCAACCAAGACAAAGAAAAATCCCCAGCGCACATCTATTGAGACGCTGAAAACAATTGTTTCATCCGTCAACATTCCGATCGTAGCGATTGGTGGACTCAAGGAAAATAATATTGATTCACTGCGTCACACAGGTATTGCCGGAGTCTCTGTTGTTACAGAATTGATGCTGGCCGAAGACGTCGCTCAGAAAACACAACGACTTAAAAAAGCGGTAGTAGAAATCATAGAGTCTTAATAAGAACGAATAGTTTAAATAGTATATCACTGGAGGAGAGTTTCATGTCTTTTACACTTAACGCCAAGAAAGCCGCTTCTGCCTCATGGGAAGGGAGTTTTAATCATCCTTTCATCACAGAATTGCAAGCGGGGACCTTGGATTCGGAAATTTTTCGTTATTACCTAATTCAAGATCATTATTACTTGAAGCATTTCAGCGAACTCTACGCACTGATTGCTGAGAAAACGACGCATCCAGCATTAAAAGCTTTACTCGTAGAAAATGCGGGAAATTTAGCATTAGGGGAAATTGCGATTCGAGAAACGTTTTTCTCTGAACTCGGTATCACAGACGAAGAAGTCCGTGCTACACCGATTGCACCAACTGCCTATCACTACGTATCACATATGTACCGACAACTGCTTGAAGGAACAATCAATAGTGCAGCTGCGAGTATGCTGCCATGCGCTTGGTTGTACCAAGAATTAGGAGATACATTGATCACCAAGCAGTCTTCTGTTCCAATCTATCAAAGATGGATCGAAACATATGCGGGCGTAGAAGCGCAAGAACATGTACAACTGGAAAGAGCGATTTTAGATGAACTGTATGAGGAGAGCCTACCTGAAGAACAAGCACAGATGATGGAAGCTTTTGTCCTCAGTAGCGAGTTGGAATATGCTTTTTGGGAAATGGCTTACCGAAAAGAACGATGGCAAAAAGACCAATAAATAACCAAGACAGCGATCCTTTTAACCATTAAAGGGTCGTTTTTTTGTACAAGCCTGTAGTGGAATCGGTATGATAGGTATACTTAAAGAAATTTAAAGAAACTTAAAGAAAGAGTGAACTCAGGCTTTAGTCTGAGGTTAAATAAAAAAGAATCGCGTATGCTATAAAAGGAACGGTGTTTACTAGTGTGATGTATATAAGGAGAAGATGGAATGGCTGAAAAAGCAGAATATGTAGGTTTGAGTTATGCAGAAGTAGAAACACGAAAAGTACGTGGAGAAAGCAATGAAGCCTTGCCGCCTATGACACGAAGTTTCAAACAAATCTTCTTAGAAAATAGCCTAACACTATTTAACTTCATTAACATAATTATCGCCGGATTCGTTATTTATACCGGGAGCTACAAGAACTTGCTCTTTCTTGGCGTCATCCTCGTCAATACGGCCGTAGGGGTCTTTCAAGAATTACGCGCAAAGAAAAATATCGACGAATTGACCTTGCTAAATCAAGCCAAAGCGACCGTTATTAGAAATGGCCAGCAAGAAGAGATCTTACAAGAAGAAATCGTGAAGAATGATTTGCTTGTCATCAAACGTGGACAACAGATTGTTGTGGATGGTATCGTGATTCAAACAAGCGGTATCGAGTGCGATGAGTCTCAATTAACAGGAGAAGTTGATCCAATATTGAAACAAACGGGAGATATGGTTTATTCAGGTAGTTTTGTAGTCAGTGGACAAGCCTTGATGGAAGCGACAAAAGTCGGGAGAGAAAGTTATAGCTCCAAACTAACATTGGAAGCGAAAGGTGAAAAAAGTATTTACAGCGAATTGCTACAGACGATGAAGAAAGTGATTCGGATTCTAACTTTTGGCATTATCCCAATAGGGACGGCACTTTTCATGTCCAGTCTACTCAGTGATATGTCTGTGAATCAAGCAATTCTAGGGTCGACTGCAGCAATGATCGGTATGATTCCCGAAGGGCTGATCTTGTTGACGACAGTAGCACTGGCGGTCGGTGTCATTCGCTTATCTCGGAAAAAAGTCTTGGTGAAGACAATGGGGTCTATTGAAACCTTGGCTCGAGTAGATATTTTGTGTCTGGATAAAACGGGTACGTTGACGAGCGGAGAGTTAAAAGTCATTCAGACCAACGTGACTGGTGGACGAACTGAAAAAGCATTCGAAGAGATGGTGGGTCGGTTCGCTCATGATTTGCAAGAAGACAACGCAACAGGGCTTGCTTTGATGGAATCATTCCCAAAAGTGGATGAAGCCTATCCTATTACAAAAACGATTCCCTTTTCTTCTGTTCGTAAATGGAGTGCCGTAGAGTATGATCAAAAAGGCACGGTTGTCATGGGCGCACCAGAATACTTATTTGATACCTTTACATCTGAACTGACAGAAAGTATGCGTCTAGCAACAACAAAAGGACTGCGCGTATTAGCAATTGCTTCAAGTGAAGCTTCGCTGATTGATCAAACGTTACCCAAAGGACTTAGACTTGAAGGAATTTTATTTTTGGAAGATGAGATTCGCGAGAATGCACCACAAACCTTACAGTATTTCAGAGAACAAGACGTTGAAATCTGCATCATTTCAGGAGATCATCCTCAAACCGTGGCCCAGATTGCAAAACGAGCAGGGGTGAAAGGTAGCGATCAGCTAATCGATATGAGTAAGGTAGAAGATACCGCTGATTATCAGTTATTAGTGCAGGAGAACCGCATATTTGGACGTGTTAGTCCGGAACAAAAACGTGCATTAGTAGAAGCCCTTCAGGCGAACGGAAGAACCGTTGGAATGACAGGCGACGGAGTCAATGATATTCTCGCGCTCAAAAAAGCAGATTGTAGTATTGTTATGGCAAACGGTAGCGATGCAACAAAAGGGATAGCCGATTTTGTTTTACTCGATTCTAATTTTGATTCCATGGTCGGTGTTGTTTTAGAAGGGCGTAAAGTCGTAAACAATATCCAGCGTGTGGCTTCTTTATATCTAACTAAAACGGTTTATTCAATCTTGTTGGCAGCACTGTTCATTTTTATCAGTTCACCTTACCCATTTCAACCGATTCAACTTAGTCCAATCAGTACCTTGACCGTAGGGATCCCGTCGTTTTTCTTAGCATTGAGACCGAATGTCTCACCTATTAAGGGGCGTTTTTTCCAGAATATTCTGGAGCCGGCCCTAGCTAGTGGATTAAGCGTCGTATTATTCGCATTGACGATTCTATTTTTCGGTACTCAGCTGAATTGGACCTATGAAGAGACTTCAACGATTACCGTCTGGATGACAGGAATTGTCTGCTTCGTTGTTCTTTATTGTATTTCTAAACCAAGCAACTGGAAAATTTTACTGATGATAGGTGCTCTCTTTGGAAATTTTTTGATTCTGTTTCTTTTCTTCGGAAGATTGTTTTCATTAGTCAGCTTATTCCAGTGGCATCTGGCACTGGTTTATATTCCGTTGATGTTCTTAGTCATTCCGTTATTCTATGGACTGAAACGAGTCATGCATCGACTACTCGGTAACCACAAACACGCAAATTAAGCTTGGAAACCAAGCTATTACCTGATAGGTACGTCTTGAGGACTTCTGAATTTGGAAGTCCTTTTTTTATACAAATTGTCTATTAGCAATGGCTATAATCGTTGCATATGAAAGAATTACGGACGAGTAAAACGGAAAGTTTAAAAATAGCTGTAAAAATTTACTTACTAAAAATGAGAAAACACCTTTTTTTTATTTTTTGTAAGTAAAACATGATAAAATAGAAAAATCACATCTATAAGGAGATCATGAGTAAATGACATACGCACTAGAAATAAAAGACTTGAAAAAAGTCTATGATACAGGCGTTGAAGCCTTACGTGGAATCGACCTGACAGTAGAAGAAGGAGACTTTTATGCCTTGTTAGGTCCTAATGGAGCCGGTAAATCAACGACAATCGGAATCATTACTTCACTAGTCAATAAGACCTCTGGAAAAGTGAACGTATTTGGTCATGACATCGATTCAGATCTAGTACGTGCCAAGCAACAGATTGGCCTTGTTCCGCAAGAATTCAACTTTAACCCTTTCGAAACGGTTCAACAGATTGTGGTGAACCAAGCTGGATATTACGGTGTTTCTCGTAAAGAAGCATTAGAACGAAGTGAAAAATACCTGAAGCAATCTGATTTATGGGAAAAACGCAATGTTCGTGCTCGTATGCTTTCAGGCGGGATGAAACGCAGATTGATGATTGCACGCGCATTGATGCACGAACCACGGTTACTAATTTTAGATGAACCCACTGCGGGCGTAGACATTGAATTGAGACGTGAAATGTGGACATTCTTGAGAGAATTGAATGAAAACGGCACAACGATCATCTTAACAACCCATTATCTAGAAGAAGCAGAGATGCTATGCCGTAATATTGGGATTATCCAGACAGGTGAGTTGATTGAGAATACGAGTATGAAGTCATTGCTGGCAAAACTTCAATTCGAAACTTTCATTTTTGACCTAGCGCCTTCTAATAATAAACCGGAAATCACAGGCTATCAAAGCCAGCTTGTGGACGAATCAACGCTAACGGTAGAAGTAGAACGAAATCAAGGCATTAATGAAATATTTGCGCAACTCAGTAAGCAAGGAATTAAGGTTCTGTCGATGCGTAATAAATCGAACCGACTAGAAGAACTATTCTTGAAAATTACCGACGAAAAAAATCAAGTGGAGGAAACCAATGTTTAATCTTTATTTTACAGCTTTGAAAAGTCTGGCAGTAAAAGAGACCAATCGTTATCTGCGTATCTGGATACAGACTTTAGTACCACCGGTTATTACGACATCCCTATACTTTGTTATTTTCGGGAATCTGATCGGCGACCGTATAGGGCAGATGGAAGGTTTCTCTTATATGGAATTTATTGTTCCTGGTCTGATCATGATGTCCATTATTACAAGCTCTTATTCAAATGTCTCTTCATCTTTCTTTTCGCAGAAATTTCAGAAGAATATCGAAGAAATCTTGATTGCACCCGTACCCACGCATGTTATCGTATGGGGGTTTTTAATTGGAGGACTGGGTAGAAGTATTCTAGTAGGCATACTGGTTACTATTATTTCGTTATTCTTTGTACCCCTACAAGTTTACTCTTGGTTGATTATCATCATTACTTTGTTTATGACTTCTACACTGTTTTCATTAGCAGGATTATTGAACGGGATTTTTGCCCAGTCATTTGATGATGTCTCAATTGTTCCGACATTCGTTTTACAACCACTAACTTATCTTGGTGGGGTATTTTACTCAATCTCTATGCTGCCGCCATTTTGGCAAGGTGTTTCAAAAGTGAATCCTATTGTTTATATGATTTCGGGATTCCGTTACGGGTTTTTGGGTGTAATAGATGTACCAATTATGTTATCTATGGGCATATTGGTTGGATTTGTTATCGTATTATACGCCATTTGCTGGTACCTGATTGAAAGAGGTCGCGGATTAAGAAGTTAAGCAAAAGAGAAAAGCTGGTTCAAGACAAACGGGTCTTGAACCAGCTTTTTAGCTTAGTTATAAAGAAAATCAAGTTAATGAGTAGAAAGTCTTTCGGCTGCAAGTCGCTGATTTCCCCTGTGGAGTTCAATAATTGTCCAAGCTAATAGAGCTAAGACAAGGATGATGATAGCGTAAGCAGTTATATCAGCCCATAGCATCGTAAAACCAGCAGTTGTTGCACCAAAGAATTCCTCGACCTGTCCAGGAAGACCGATTAGATCAAGTCCAGTCAAGGCAATCACAGAAAGCCAGCCAAATCCTTTGATAATCATTGAGTTTTTAAAGGTTTGTCCCATTTCGGCCTGACTGTCTGTCATCATAAGCAAAGGAATGATGGAAAATGGTAAGGCAAAAGCAAGGAAGACCTGCGAATTGTTCATCAAGTTATTCAAGGCTTCGTGTTCTTGTAGGGGTCCTTTACCACTTGTAAGGAGTACACAAATCAGTACAGGAAGAACAGAAAGTAAACGTGTTACGAGTCGTCTTAACCAGATAGGCATACGTAAGTGAATAAAGCCTTCCATAATCACTTGTCCAGTCAGGGTTCCGGTAATAGTGGAATTTTGCCCTGATGCAAGCAAGGCGACGGCAAATAAGGTGGACAATAGTCCAGACTTAGCAACCGCTATAAGAAAGCCATTGCTGAGCGTTGACGGATCTGATAATGCTTGATATAGACCGAAAAACGAAGGATCTTTAACCGTACCTGTTTTAAATACGGCAACACCCATAACTAGTAAAAGTGCATTAACAAAGAATGCTAGTGTTAATTGGATATTAGAGTCCCAAGTAGAAAACCGTACCGCTTCAGCAACATTTTTGGGATCATTGTGATCAATTTTACGTGTCTGTGATACAGCAGAATGAAGATAAAGATTATGTGGCATAACCGTAGCGCCAATGATTCCGAGCGATCCAGTCAAAGGTGTTTGACCACCAATAGCTGGACTGGATGCAAAAGTTTGTGTGGTAGGAATGAACCCTTCAAGTAAAGCGCCCCAAGAAGGGTTCGATAAAGCCACTTGATAAACAAAAACGAAAAGAATGACAAAAATCAGACTGACGACAAGGGCTTCAATTTTTCTGAAGCCAACTTTTGTTAGTAAAAGTAGCAGTAGCACATCAAATACTGTAATAAATACAGCAATGACTAATGGAATATTGAACAGAAGGTATAAAGCGATAGCTGCCCCGATAACTTCAGCAATATCAGTAGCCATGATGGCAAGTTCGGTTAAAATCCAGAGAATAATTCCAAGCTTCTTGCTCGTACGAGCTCGAATCGCCTGAGCAAGATCCATTTGGGTAACAATACCTAGTTTAGCCGCCATGTATTGAAGTAGCATAGCAATCAGGCTTGACATCAGTATTACAGACATCAACATGTATTGAAAATTTTGACCACCTGTAATAGAAGTGGACCAGTTTCCCGGATCCATGTAACCAACTGCAACTAATGCTCCAGGACCGGAATAAGCAAGTAAGGTTCTCCAGAATCCTTTCCCTTTAGGAACAGCGACTGTTCCATTGACCTCTTCGAGTGACAGACCACTGGAGGCATGAAGTAACGGCTGATTTTTTGAGTAATGGTTTTTTTTAGTCATAAAGAGCACCTCTTTGTTTGATTCATCTATAGCTTACTCCTAATTAAGCTAAAGCGAAAGTTTTTTTAAGGTTAACCTAAAAAATCTAATAAAGTATTGTATGATAAAGCTTTCAAGCCTCTGTTTCTGTTATTTTATTTTATAATTTAAATAAAAAGTAGTTCGAAAGGACTGTTTATTATAGTATAAATGGATCGCGTTTGATTTATACTAAATACAGAATAGAGTTGTTGAAAAGTAACAGAAAGACAGAGGAGACAAAATGATGAGAATAGAACACCTAGCACTTTGGACCAAAGATCTAGAAGCCATGAAAGTTTTCTATGAGACGTACTTCAAAGCGACAAGTGGGTCGCGTTACCATAACCAAAAAACAGGGTTTACTTCTTATTTTTTATCATTTGATTCAGGAGCTAGACTGGAAATCATGCATAAAGAGGGAATGACCAAGACTCAATCTGAATCCACAGGATATGCACATTTAGCCTTTGCAGTAGGAACAGAGAAAGCAGTAGATTCCTTAACAGACCAGCTTATAAAAGATGGATTTTCACTGCTGAATGGTCCAAGGGTAACGGGAGACGGCTACTATGAATCGGTGATTGCAGATCCTGAGGGAAACTTGATTGAACTCACAACAGACTAGTCAAGCTCAATAAAACATAGCACAGTGTCTCTTAAATTAATGAGGTACTGTGCTATGTTATTTAACATGACTTTTAAGCGTCGAAGCTATTCAGAAATTTACTGGCATCACCATTGAATTTCCACGTTACCCCAAATGGATCGATCAGCATACCGAAACTACTAGACCAAGGCATTGTAGCAAGTGGCATAATCACTGTTCCACCTTCAGATAAATTCGCGAAAAGCTGCTCATTTACTGTAGGTTCTCCATCTATAACACTAATCAAAATATGATTACCTTGTCTAACGGCACCGGTGATTGCTTGCATGGACGGTAGGACATCCGAAAGCATCAAGGTACTTCCAGAGAATTCGATGCGTGCCTCCATGATCATTTCTTGTTCAGCTTCCGATAAAGGATAATTTGGGTCTTGTCCAAAAGCGCCAAATCGAACTTCCGTCACATCAGTTGCTTGTAAAGCTTTTTCGTAAAACGATAGAGCAGCTGCAGCATTTCCATCAAATTGAAGATAAGCAATAGTTTTCATTTTTGTTCCCTCCTTTTAATAATTGAAGTATACTTGGGCATAGGTGACAGCATTATGTCGTATATAGGAGGGTAGTAGTGAAAAAAATTGAGCGATTAATTTCCATGGTGATGATTCTACTGCAAAAAGAAAAAGTTTCCGCTAAGGAATTCAGCGAATTATTCAACGTTACTAAACGAACCATACAAAGAGATATTGAAACACTTGGTTACGCAAATATCCCTATCTATGCTGAACTCGGAGCCGCTGGTGGCTATGCTTTGATGGAAGAATATAAGTTCGACAAGCGACTCTTGACGCATGAAGATATTGAAAATATGTTAATCGCACTGAGTGGATTTGAAGAACTGATTGCTGACCGACAGATTCAGGCAACCATCCAAAAAATTAAAGGGATGATGGCAATGACTGTCTCACCAAAATTAGCTTTGTCATTTTATCAGTGGGTTGGTAGAAATGAAATGCAAGAAGAGGTTTCGCTGATCAATGAAGCCATTCAGCATAACTGGCTACTGAAACTAACCTATATTGACCGAGAAGGACATAAATCTCAACGTGTTGTAGAACCCTATAGAATGCAGTTAAACGAATTACATTGGTATTTAGTAGCTTATAGCTTGGAAAGAGAAGCGTACAGAACCTTTAAATTAACAAGAATTCTTTCTATTGAAAAAGCAGGGTACTTTACATCTAGAACAGAGCCCACGTATGAAAAGCAGCTTACAAAGAAGATCGAGCAAAAAGTGACGGAAGTACAGTTATCTATAGCACTCGAAGTCAGAGACCAGTTTGTTGAACGATATGGAAAAAGAGTAATCGGCGAAGTGGAAAACGGAAAGTGTATGGCTAGTATCCCATTGCCAGAGAATCGATATGCTTTTCAATTTCTAACAGGATTTGGAAATAAAATCAAAGTGCTCGGACCAGAAGAATTTAGACAGCAGTATATCCTTTTTTTGAAACAAGCATTGGATGTGTATGAAACTTAACAAAACAAGCTCTGCTCAGTGTTTGAGTAAAGCTTGTTTTTGATATGCGGACCTGTTTCATTTAAGACGAATCATTCTTCTAGCAACCGACCGTTGTCATTCCACTGACCATAGAGTTTGTTTTCTCGAGTCTGTGAAAGGAATTTTTCCAAGCGTCTATGAAAAAGATCTGGTTGAGATTTATAACTTTGAATTGTGTCGATTCGAACTCTTCTATATAATTCTGGAAAATTCAAATAATTCTGATATAAATTAGGGTCAGCCTTTAGCAGCTGTTCAATTTTCGGATCAACTTTAAAAGTATTTGGATCCATTTCCGGTAACACCCGTCGACCGCTATTGGTCATCAATTCAAGACGCTCTAATCTTCGGACGCGCTCCTTGTTCAATTCTGTCCAATGGCTCCCTTTTTTTCTAGGAGAGAGTCTTTGAACAAGCGTACCGTCAGGTAATTTCTTTTTTACACTATCAATCCAACCAAAACAAAGTGCTTCTTCAACAGCGTCCAGATATTGAATATGACCAGCTTGTTTTTTTATAGTAACGTCCACCCAACAGAAGGGTTCAGTTTCTGAATGAGCTTCCAGCCAACTTCTTAAAGCTGCTCTTGAAGTTACAGAAAGATGATTTTTAATGTCCATTTTACGTTCTCCTCTCCGCTTACACATTAAGCGTATGAACGCTGTATCGATTTAGTGGCGAGCGACTTCATTCTTAGACTGCTCAATAAGTGGTGTAAACAGTTTGATAAAAACGCCCAGTAAAGGAGCAAACAAGAGCATCCCAATCACCGTACCTTCTCTAGCCGTCATGGGAATCTCTAGGGAGAAGGCAAGAATGATAGTGAGAAGAACCGCGAGTATATCGGCAGCTTGCCGAAGTATAGAGAAACGATAGCCGGTTTTCTGTGCCAAGGCCATACAAAAGGCTTCTAAAGGGAAAGTGACGATATTTAAAACCATAACAACACTGACCGCTAGTGATGCCAATACTGTACCAAGGAGAAAAATGACCAAGGTAACCGCATAGTTTGGCAGTACAAAACTAGCCAAAAGCGTATAATAAAAGTAGTTAATCAATAACCCAATAAGGATACTGACAGGAATCTGTAGTAACTGTCTCAATGGGAAATGCTTTTTCAAAAGTAGAATTTGTCCAAGTACGCATAGAATGTTCAGTATCATTCCAACTGTTCCCACTCGAATCATAGATAGATGAGAAAGAGATTGAGCAATCGCGTCCCAAGCTGCTAGACCGATTGCGGCTTTGATGGTCATTGAAGCGGATAATGCCAGAAGTATCATTGATAGCATCATGATGCTCACTCTTTTAATCTGTTGCACGCGCTCGTCTCCTATACTAACTTTTCTCTATTACGCATTATAAAATACTGGATCAGCTTTGGTTAAATAAAATTTAAAAACGAAGTCATCAGAAAATCCTTTACGGATCTTTGAAAACCAAGAATTAAGGACGGGTTAAGGATTAACTTTATCCGCTTCAGTAATCGGGCGAATCACTTTACAAGGATTCCCGGCAGCGATAACATTTGCGGGCATATCTTTAGTTACGACACTACCGGCACCAATAATGGTATTTTCTCCAATGGATACACCACCTGTGATGGATACCGAGCCACATAGCCAGACATTATCACCAATTGTGATCGGTAATGTTTGTTCGAGCCCAGCTTTGCGTTCTTCTGGATCAAAAGCGTGGTTGGGTGTATATAGACTGACATTAGGACCAAATAAAACATCATTCCCAATGGTCACTTTAGCACAGTCAAGGATCGTACAGTTCGTATTAGAATAAAAATTATCTCCAATATACATATTTCCACCATACTCACAGGTAAAAGGAGACTCTATCCACGAGTTTTCTCCAATGTTAGGAATTAGCTTCTCAACAAAGGCTCTACGTTCTTCTCTTTTGGTTGGATTGATCTGATTGAATTCAAAGATAAGGTTTCTGGTTACTTCTCGTTCTTCTATTAAAGAAGCATCCCAAGTATCGTAGAATTCTTGATTAAGCATTTTTTCTTTTTCAGTCATTATGATTCTCCTTTAGTTAAGTGAATTTAAACCCCTTACATTATAATCATAACAAGAAATGAAAGCTTACAAAAGGTAAATCTTAGATTAGATACTCTGTAAGCTTTCATTCCTAAGTTATTTTAAGATAAACGCAATTGTTTCAAATGGTTTGAGTTCAATAACGTCTTCTAATGGACGCTTTTCATAATTTCCAATCAAATGCGTTGCTTTTTTCCCGCGAAGATATTCTGGAATTTCAAAAGTAGCGGTTTCTTCATAGAAGAGATTCATTACAAGCAGAGATTCATCCTCGTACTCACGAACATAGGCGTAAATAGAATCATGGTCCAATTTCAATGTTTGATAGGAACCTTCTTGAATAATAGGGAGTTGTTTTCTTAATTTGATCAGCTGCTTGTAGTAATCACGAACTTTATGACTAAAAGATTCGTTCTTTGTGTTAATTTCATGATAATTCTCAGAAAGTTTCAGCCAGGGCGTTCCGTCTGTAAAGCCAGCGTTAAGAGTTTCATCCCATTGCATAGGTATACGCGGAAGATCTCTAGATTTTTCACCAATAATTGCCAGTGCCTCGTCAGGAGAAGTGCCACTTTTGATTAATTGCTTGTAGGCGTTATGCGTTTCAACATCCGAGTAATCATCGATACTTTCGTAAGAAGGATTAGTCATCCCGATTTCCTCACCTTGATAAATATAAGGCGTCCCTCTTAATAGATGAATTGTCTGTGCTAGTAGAGTGGCCGTTTCATAAGGATAATTCTCTGGATCTCCAAAACGATCATTTGCACGTGGCTGATCATGATTGTTCCAGAACACAGCGTTCCAGCCATTACCTTCAGACATACCAACCTGCCATTCGTCTAGAATGTTTTTCAACGCTTTGAAGTCATAAGGGCTAGTCGTCCATTTTTCGCCATCTTTATAATCCACTTTTAAATGGTGGAAACTAAAAATCATCGATAATTCATTACGATCCGGGTTAGAATACTGGACACCGTTTGGTACAGTTGTAGAACTCATTTCACCAACTGTTAAGATATCATCGTATTTTCCAAAAGTGTTTTCGTTCAATTCGTGAATATAGTCATGAACGATTGGTGTATCCGTATAGTGTGATTTTCCAACGCCATCTTCGGCATCTTTCAACTCTACATCTTTTCCAATCACATTCAAAACATCAAAACGGAAGCCTTTGACTCCTTTTTCAAGCCAGAAATTGACTACTTTATATAGTTCCTCCCGAACTTCAGGATTTCTCCAGTCCAGATCAGCCTGTGTAACGTCAAATAGATGCAGATAATACTGATCCGTATCGCCAAATTTTGACCAGGAAGGACCACCGAACTTGGATTCCCAGTTGGTTGGTAAAGAACCATCTTCTTGAGCCTCACGCAAAATAAAGAAGTCCTGATACTTTTTTTCACCAGCAAGCGCTCGTTGGAACCACTCATGTTCTGTAGAACAATGATTGAGTACCATATCCAGCATCAAAGAAATCCCATGTTTTTGGGCTTCAGCGACTAACTGATCAAAATCTTCCCATGTTCCAAAAAGAGGATCAATTGACGTATAATCAGAAACATCATATCCATTGTCATTTTGTGGAGATTTATAAAAAGGATTCAACCATATCATATCCACGCCCAAATCCGCAACATAGGGTAATTTTTCAATGATTCCTTTAAGATCTCCATAACCGTTACCAGTAGTATCCTTATAAGACTTAGGATAAATCTGATAAATCACTTTATCATGAAATGCGTTCAATTTATCACTACCTTTCAATTCGTCATACAATTTAGTCGAAGAAGCATATAGATTAGATAAAAGAATCTCTATCATCTCTTAAACTTGTATATACAAGTTTACTATAACCTACTCATGAATGCCAGTCTCACCAAATAATATAGAAAATTTACTTATTTTTAGAAAGTAGTTTACAAAAACGATTATTTGATTTATCATTGACTAGTCAACAGTTGATGAGTCAAGTATAGGGAAGGAGGGCGTACGTGGATCTTAGGGGATTTAGTAAACTACTGTACCAAATAAAAATCGCAAATCAGGAATTAACTTCCAAGTTTGAAAAAGAAACTGGTTTCAGTCTAACTCGATATGAATTGATGATGTTTCTTAAAGAAACAGGGAAATGCTCACAAAAAAAGATACAGTGTGAATTGTGTATAGATAGTGCTGCTGTTACGAGACATTTAAAAATTCTAGAAGAAAACGGGTACGTAAGTCGAGAACGAAACGCGGAAAATAATCGAGAAGTTTTCGTTGAGATTACGGAAAAAGCAAAATCGGATCTTGCTAGTTGTGAAGAAAAGCACGATACGTCACAGAATTCCTTGTGCCATTCACTCAGTCAAGAAGAAGAAGAACAGCTAGGAGAACTGCTTCAAAAATTAATCAAAAAAGAAGAGGGTTTAGAATGACAATGAACAACGATTTTTCAGATATTACTTATAACAGGAGATCCATTCGAGTTTACGATGAGAATGTTAAAATACCTCATGAAGAAATGCTTGAGATGATTCAGAAATCAACCATTGCCCCATCGTCTGTGAATATGCAGCCTTGGCGTTTTGTAGTCGTTGAGAGCGATGAAGAAAAAGCAAAATTGAAACCACTGATCCGTTTCAACACCAGACAAAATGATACATCTTCAGCAATGGTCCTCATTTTTGGAGACATGGAATGTTATGAGTATGGAGAAGAAATTTATAATCAAGCAGTAGCTGAAGGGAAAATGTCTCCAGAAGTCAGAGATGAGCAACTAGCTGCGATTATTCCTTATTACAAAAACTTCACTAGAGCAGAAATGAACGATGTCGTGAAAATCGATTCAAGTTTAGCAGCGATGCAGTTTATGCTTGTAGCGCGTGCTTATGGATACGATACAAACCCAATCGGTGGATTTGAAGCAGACCAATTAGCGGAAGCATTTGGTTTGAACAAAGACCGCTATGTACCTGTTATGATTTTGTCTATTGGTAAAGCAGTAGAAACAGGCTATAATTCTATTCGTTTAGATGCAAAAGAATTCACTACTTTTAAATAAGAGAGGACAATCGTTTATGAAAGTTATTAACGCACAGTTTTTTATTAAAGAAGATAAACGCGAAGAGTTTCTAGAAGACACGAAAGCGTTGATCAAAGAAACAAGAAAAGAAGAAGGATGTATTGAATACCACCTTTACGAATCAGTTGAAGAAAAAAATACCTTTATCATGGTAGAAATCTGGGCTGATCAAGCAGCAATCGAAATTCATAACCAAAGCCCGCTACTACACCAATTATTCGACAAAGTTGGAGACTTCAGTGCAAAAGCACCCGTTTTAAAAGTTTCTGAGTTAGAAGGCTAGTCAATGTCCATACTTTCTATTGTACTGACAACAGTCGTTGCACTTGAGTTTTTCTATATTTTTTATATTCAAACTCTTACCACGACATCTAGCACAACCAGCCGGATATTTAATATAGATCACAGCGAACTCAAACAGAAATCAATGAATACGTTACTCAAAAATCAAGGCGTATATAATGGATTGATTGGTTTAGGATTGCTGTACAGCATATTTTTTGCAACAGCCTCTCTTGAGATGACAAGATTTATACTCATCTACATCATACTCGTAGCTTTGTATGGTAGTATCACAAGTAGTAAAAAAATCATTTTAACACAAGGTGGACCAGCCATCATCGCCTTAATTACTACCCTATTTTAAGTGACTTATAAAAAGAGGCTGGGACAAAAGTCCCAGTTAAATAATAAGATCCACCGGGAAATCTACTTGAGATTTTCCAGTGGATCTTATTTGTTTATGTAAGCAAAAGGAGC
>NZ_JBHSUL010000012.1:0-135842 GCF_042660675.1 Marinilactibacillus sp. GCM10026970 | reverse complement strand
AAAAAGAAAGAGAACACATAGCAGCATAAGCTAACTATCTGTTCTCTTCCAAGTACGATTATTTTCTAGCTTTATTCTTCACCAACGCTAATTGACATAGAACCGTAAAATAGAAGATGCTTTTTCAATCGATTTAAACTAGGAGGAACAGAGATGTTTGAAACATTAAACTACTTTCAAATGATTACGATAACGTTTATTTTTGTGATAAACCTATACACATTTTATTTATTTTACTCAGACAAAAAAAGGGCGAAGAAGGGTATTTATAGAATTTCCGAAAAACACTTATTACTCAGTGCATTTTTACTTGGAGGTATTGGTGCTTGGACAGGAATGACCAAGTTTCGGCATAAGACTCAAAAACCGGTATTCAAAGTTTGTATACCGATAGCTGCTGTGCTGACAGTTCTAAGTGTGGTGATTGTGTTGTTCTACTCTATTATTTTATAAACACTCGATTGGAAAGGATGGAAGAAATGAAAAAGATACTGGTCATAGGTTGTCCTGGTTCTGGTAAATCAACACTATCTGAGAGACTAGCTAAAGCACTAGATCTAGAACTGATCCACCTGGACAGAATCAATTGGATAGATGATAATCATACTCTTAATAGAGCTGATTTTGATGAACAGCTAGAAAAAATTCTGTTAAAAGATTGCTGGATTATTGATGGTAATTATAACCGGACGCTTAGTAGACGACTGATTGCAGCAGACACCGTAATATGGCTAGACTTACCTAGAATACTTTGCGTTTATAGAATACTCAAACGCTTCATCAAAGGCAAGATTTTACATAATAGAACATTTGGAAATCCCAATAAAATTGAAAAAGACTTTTTGAAGTTTGTATGGAATTTCAATAAAACAAATCGACCACTAATCTTAAATGCTTTAAAGAATAGTTCTGATAAAAGGATAATAATCCTGAAAACGAGTAAAGAAATCAAACAAATAAAAACAATATTGACTTAATGAGAAAATAATAAGTTTTATTTAAAACAAGTAGAAACTAAAATAAAAAAATCATTAATAAAAGATTTAGATATATTCTAAAAAAGGTGTTAATATAATCCGAGTTATAGAAAAGTGCTTTCATTTATTGTCTTAAATGTGAACAGACATTCATTTTTTTAATTGAGGGTCTCTCATAACTGTATATACATATGTCGCTGTGTCATATAATTATTTTCGAGAGGTGTGAGTAGATGAACGAGAAAGATATACAAAAAGAACTTGAAGCACTTAAATCAGAATTGGAATCTGTTAAACGATTAAACAGAGAGTTATTAACCCTACAAGAAGAACAGGATTCTTTGGACTTCGCATGGTCTGGTAATTTAGGACATTGGTATTGGGATTTTCAAGTAAATAGAGTGACGTTCAATCCTATGAAAGCTATGGCATTAGGATACACAAAAGAAGAATTGCCAGAATACGTTGACTTCCAATTCTTTACGGATAAACTACATCCAGATGATTATGAGCGCGTAATGGACGCTATGCGCGATCATTTATCAAACCAGATTCCAGTCTGGGAGGTAAGATATCGAATCAAAACCAAAGATGGTGGTTACCGTACGTACTATGATCGTGGTAAAGTTACCAAGCGTTCTGAAGAAGGCGCGCCTTTATTTTTGTCGGGCATCGTATTCGATGTTACAGATTATGAAGAAGAAAGACGCAGACTGTTAGAAGAAAACAAAGAATGGGCAATCCAATCTAAAAAAGATTCAATGACAGGTTTATATAACCGAGCGAATATTTTGTTTGAGCTAGGCAAACTTGTAAATGAGGCTCAAATGGGTGAAAATAAAACTGTTTCGATCAGTTTACTAGATATTGATAATTTGAGTCACCAGAATTCTCTTTTCGGTCCACTTTTTGGAGACGAGATCATCAAGAAAGCTGGGCAAATTATTAATGATAATTTGAGAGATGGAGATTACGCAGGAAATTTTGAAGGTGGAAAATTTATGATTGTCTTACCCGACACTTCAAAAGCAGAAGCGCATGAATTCTCAGAATTAATTAGAACTCAATTGTCAAAAGCGGATTTCACTGAGCCAGCTGAAGTAACAAGTAGTGCGGGTGTTGCACAGTATCAGCCTAAAGAGACTGTTAGTCAGTTGTTCAACAGAGCAGATAGTATGCTATACAAAGTGAAAAGTACTGGGAAAAATCAAGTTCAATCTTAATCAATTCCATATTGATTTTGAGAAAGAGCAGTCTTCAAAGATTGCTTTTTTTATTTACCTAAAAGCAGATTCTTTGCATACAAGCAATATCTCTGGCATAGTTAAGATAACTTCAAAGGAGATGAGTAATATGGCTAATTCAAAAGAAAAAGCTTTAAAAATCATGGACAAGAATGATACAGGTATACTAGCGACTATATCAGGAAATAAACCAGTAGCACGCTATATGTCTTTTCATAGTGAAGGACTAACCCTTTATACGGTTACCGATAAAAGAACAGAAAAAGTAGAAGATATCGAACAAAATCCAAATGTTTTTGTATTACTTGGACATGAAGAAGGTTTGATTAATAAAGATTATGTTGAAATAGAAGGTGTTGTTTCAACAACTGAAAACCAAGAAGTGATTGATAAATCTTGGAATGATTACATGGATGAGCGTTACGAGAGCAAGCAGGATCCTAACATTCTTGTTTTAAAAATTGAACCTAAAAAAGTTACCGTTAAAAACAAAAAAGGAAGCGAGTCAGAAGACGTTTCTTTATAAAAATAAAAAACTAAATAACTTAAACGATTGAGCAGGAGAGCACAACTCTTCTGCTCTTTTTATTTCTCAAAGTCACGATTCAGTTACAGTCTTATGGATTTATAATAGAATCGCTTAATATTATGTGGAAAATTCTTTATACTACTTAGAAGAGGTGTTTGTGTATGGAACTTGGATTGAAGAAAAATGTTGTAAGACTAAGCCCGTATGATCCGACTTGGGAAAAAGCCTTTATGGATACTAAAAAGCAAATCATTAACTGTACAGCACTAAATTCGGATCAAATTCAGCATATTGGTAGTACATCGATAGTGGGAATGCCAGCAAAACCGATTATTGATATTATGGTAGGGATTGATTCTTTGAAGCAGATTGACACTAAGCTATTTGAGCAGTTAAAAGAAGCCGGTTTTTTAAGATTGAAAGTTGAGAAATCAGATGAGATTGTACTTGCACGTTTTACGGACAAGAGTTATTCAGTTAAAACACATTTTATTCATCTTGTTGAAAAAGACTCAAAGAAGTGGAATGATTTGTTGTTTTTTAGCATTCATTTAAACCAGAACAGCCAAGCAAGAGAAGCCTATAAGGAATTGAAGCAAGAAATTGTAGCGCAGCCAGGAATAGGAATTCAATCTTATACAGACCAGAAGTGGGCATTTGTCAGAGATATATTGAATCAGAGTAAAAGTAACTGAAAAAAGCTGAATTAAGAGCTATTTAAAGCAAGGATTGACTGTACGGTAGGGAAGAATTGTATTACAATAAAAGCAATAGAATCTATGGAACGGATGAATGGAATGAACAATGAGAAGATATCGATATTAGGCATTCCTTTTAATAATTTAACTCGAGTAGAATTTCTGACCCAGCTTCTCATGAGAATGGAAAATCAGCAGAAAACCTTTCTGGTCACAGCTAATCCGGAAATTGTCATGTATGCAAAAGAAGACGACAGGTACTTCGATTTATTATTGAAAGCAGATTACATAGCTCCAGACGGTATTGGAATCGTCAGAGCTGCCAAAACACTCAAAACCCCAATCAAAGAGAGAGTACCTGGTTTTGAATTGATGCTGGGTTTACTAGAATTGTCTAGCGAATACAACAAACGCGTATACTTTATTGGAGCTCAAGAGGAAGTTGTTGCAAAAGCAGTAGAAAATGCAAGAAAGCTCTGGCCAGGTCTGGAAATCGTCGGATATCATCACGGTTATTTTGACCATTCAGATCCTAAGATGATTGAGCAAATCGCTGAATTGAAACCTGATTTAATTCTTGTGGCATTTGGATTTCCAAGACAAGAAAATTGGATCCATCAGTATCTTCAAGTGGCTGACCGAGGCCTCGCAATTGGAGTAGGTGGAAGTTTTGATGTATTATCTGGAAAATCGAAACGCGCGCCAAAGATTGTTCAGCAGTTGCATATCGAATGGCTTTATAGATTGTTAAAACAACCGTCCAGATATAAACGCATGCTAGCGCTACCTGTATTTATGAGAGAAATTCGTAAGCAACGTCGATTAAAGAGAGCTACTAAAAATGAAAAATAAGATCTTAGAACGTAGTGAAATGAAAATTTTACACATTAATGCTGGTAATGAGTATGGGGGGGGCTTATTTCATATCTTGTCACTCTTTCAAGGGATAGACAAGATCGATATGGAATTGCTCGTATTTGAAGAAGGTCCAGTAGCAGAAAGTGCTCGAAAAAATGGTATATCGGTTACGGTACTCCGCCAGCGCTCAAGATATGATCTGTCGATTCTTTCAAGATTAAGAAAATGGATCAATCAGAATCAGTTCGACATCGTCCACTCACATGGTCCCAGAGCCAATCTACTTGTAGGTTTGATCCGCTCGACTATGAAGGCTAAGTGGATCACAACCATTCATAGCGATCCTACATTAGATTTCGAGGGCCGAGGACTTAGAGGTAAAGTCTTTGAATGGCTTAACTTGAAGTCTTTGACCATACCAGATCACTTGATTGCTGTTTCCGGTGAAATAAAAAGGATATTGGCTCAACATCATGTAAATGAACAACACATTACGGTCGTACATAACGGTCGTGCCTTCGAACAGTCAACCAGTCATCAGGGAATGAGTGAGAAAAAAAATCATTTTAAAATGATCACTGTTGGTCGACTGGAATGGGTAAAAGGTCATCACTATTTAATTGAAGCGTTGAAATTTGTTCGTTTTGATAACTGGGAATTGAACATTTGCGGGATAGGGGAACAAGAACCAGCTCTTCATGAGTCTGTTGAAAAAGCGGGATTAGCAGAAAAAATTCATTTCCTAGGGTGGATTGAAGCGAAAGCAGTAGGGAAGCAAATCGTTGAATCGGATATTTTGATCAATCCATCACTTAGTGAAAGTTTTCCACTCGTCGCTTTGGAAGCTGGAGAAAATAAGAGACCTGTCATTGCTACAGATGTGGGAGACGTAAAAGAAATGATTCCTGACGAAACGATTGGTTGGCTCATTCCAGCAGAAGATCCAATCGCTCTTGCTCAAGCAATTAAAGAAGCTTACGATGAGTGGGAACAAGGCACTTTGAATTTAAAAGGAACGCGCTTTTACGAGTGGAGCAAGCAATTCACTATCGAAAAGCAAGGGATTGAAACAATGGAAGTTTATAGAAACTGTTTATGAGACAAGATTCGTTTAGTCACATTGAAAGAAACCAGTAAGAGAATATGATATACTAACTAACATATTGTAAGCACCGATTAGGAGGAAATACACTATGAACCCGACATATGCGGATGATAGCGTTGCGTTACATACAGACTTGTATGAAATCAACATGATTTTGACCCACTGGAAGAAAGGGAACGATCAGAAACGCGCCGTATTTGAAGTTTATTATCGAAATAATCCGTTTGGTATGGGTTATACGATTTTTACAGGACTTGAAAGAGTCGTTAAATACATTGAAAATTTAAAATTCACAGAATCCGATATTGATTATTTGAGAGACATTGAACATTATCCAGAAGAGTTTCTGAACTTTCTTAAAGATTGGCGTTTTAAAGGAACCTTGCGTTCATTTAAAGAAGGGGAAGTGGCTTTTGCAAATGAACCGCTTATTCAAGTGGAAGGATCCATCATTGACTGCCAATTGATTGAAACAGCGTTATTAAATATTGTGAACTTCCAGACATTGATTGCGACTAAAGCAGCCCAGATTAAAAGTGCGGCTGGAGATGATCCTGTCTTAGAGTTTGGGGCTCGACGTGCCCAGGAAATGGATGCAGCGATTTGGGGAGCGAGAGCAACTTACATCGCAGGAGTCGATTCGACGAGTAATACAAGAGCAGCTAAGATCTTTGGTATTCCAGCATCTGGAACCCATGCGCATGCATTGGTGCAAGCCTATCGTGATGAGTACCAAGCTTTCAAAGCATATGCTGAAACGCATAAAGATTGTGTCTTTTTAGTAGACACTTTCAACACATTGGAATCAGGTGTGCCGAATGCAATCAAAGTTGCAAAAGAAATGGGCGACACCATTAACTTTTTAGGAGTTAGACTAGATTCAGGAGATTTATCTTACCTATCTAAAAGAGTTCGTCAGCAGTTAGATGATGCTGGATTCACAGACGCCAAAATCTTTGTTTCAAACGACCTTGATGCGGAAACGATTTTGAACTTGAAAATGCAAGGCGCTAAAATCGATGTGTGGGGCGTTGGAACAAAAATGATCACAGCGTATGATCAACCAGCTTTAGGTGCTGTCTACAAAATTGTTTCCGTAGAAGGACATGACGGCGGAATGCATCACACGCTTAAGTTGACAGGAAATGCCGCTAAAATCACAACCCCAGGTAAAAAACAGGTTTGGAGAATTCGTTCAAATAATGACCAGAAACCTGAGGGTGATTATATTACTCTGGTTGAAGAACAACCAAATGAGCAGGCAGACTTATTTATGTTCCACCCACAATACAACTACATTAATAAAACACTTACAGAGTTTCAGGCTAGACCTCTCTTACAGGATATTATCGTTAATGGAGAAACAGTCTACGACTTGCCGGCGCTTGAAGACATTAGAACCTATGCTATGAAGAGTTTAGCTGAACAATGGGAAGAAAATAAACGCTTATTGAATCCTGAACCTTATCCAGTAGATTTATCACAAAAATTATTTGATGCCAAAGTAGAAACAATCAAACAATTTAAAAATATGCCGACAGATAAATCAAAATCAGTATTTTAGAAATGAATTGGATTTACTGTTAAACTAAAATAGAATCATTTTATATTATTTGATGGGGGATGACAGAACGTGATATCAGATTTAAGAAAACAAATTATAGATGAAATGGCTGTTTCACCAGAGATTGATGCGCAAGAAGAAATTCGTAGAAGTGTTGATCTGATGAAAGACTATTTGAAAAAACATACCTTTTTAAAATCATTTGTACTTGGTATTTCTGGAGGACAAGATTCTTCTTTATTAGGGAGATTAGCGCAGATTACGATGGAAGAGATGCGTGAAGAAACTAAAGATGAAAGCTATGCGTTTGTAGCCATGAGATTACCGTATGGCGAGCAGGTTGATGAGGACGATGCGATGGCTGCGATTGAATGGATGAAACCAGACAAAGTCGTTAAAGTAGATATTAAACCAACAGTAGATGCTTCAGTCGCTTCGTTGAAAAATGGTGGAGTCGATATTTCTGACTTTAATAGAGGGAATATCAAAGCTAGAGAAAGAATGGTCATCCAGTATGCGGTAGCTGCTCATCACAGTGGAGCAGTGTTAGGTACAGATCATTCTGCAGAGAGTGTCACAGGTTTCTTTACCAAATACGGCGATGGCGGTACAGATTTAAATCCGCTCTTCAGATTAAACAAAGGTCAAGGTAAAGAGTTGTTGAAAGCTTTGGGTGCGCCAGAAGCATTTTACAAAAAAGTTCCAACAGCTGACCTGGAAAGCGACAAACCTGGATTAGCTGATGAAGATGCTCTTGGAGTAACGTATGAGGAAATTGACGCTTATCTTGAAGGTAGAGACGTTTCTGAGCAAGCAGCAGAAAAAATTGAAGAATGGTATTTGAAAACACAGCACAAACGCCATTTACCGATTACAGTTTTCGACGATTTCTGGAAATAGAATAGCTTAAACCCTGGATATGTTGTTCCGGGGTTTTTTATTTTATAACATAAGTACACGTCTGATCATACAGTTGACATTTTGGTATATACCAATTACAATGAGACAGAATAGAACATAAGGAGGAGTAGTTATGACAACAGTATATATGCACGCGCAAATTTATACAGGAGAAACCCTCATAGAAGACGGTTATGTAAGGTTTGATCAGGAAATTATCGGCGTTGGACAGATGGATGCCTATCAGCCCCAAGAAGATGAAAAAGAAATCGATATGAAAAATCAATTGATTATACCTGGATTTATCGATGTTCATAGCCATGGTGGTTACGGAACAGATAACATGGATGGTACTGCAGAAGAGATCAGCGAAATGACTAAAAAAATGATGTCTGAAGGCATCACGAGTTACTTCCCGACAACAATGACGCAGTCAGATGAAAGTATTGAGGCAGCAATGGAACAAATCAAAGAAGCTGCTGAAATGAATCCGATGATTCAAGGTATTCATTTAGAAGGGCCTTTTTTATCGGTTAAGCATAAAGGCGCCCAGCCTGAAAAATATATTGCCGTTGCAGATAAAGAGAAGATGGAGAAATGGAATGATCTAAGCGGTGGATTAATCAAGCTAGTCACCTATGCACCTGAAACCGGAGACGTGTCTGATTTTGAAAAATACTGTGAAGAACAGGACATCGTTCTTTCAGCAGGACATTCAGACGCAAAATATCAAGAACTCAAAGATTCTGGAGCGACTCATATAACGCATTTGTTTAACGGGCAACGTGGACTGCATCATAGAGAGATTGGAGTCAGCGGATTTGGTTTGCTAGAAGATGAAGTCACTGTAGAAATGATTGTAGATGGATTTCATATCTCACCAGAAATGGTTCAGTTAGCCTACAAGGCAAAAGGTGCCGATGGGATTGAGTTGATCACAGATGCCATGCGCGCAAAAAATGCTCCAGAGGGAGAAAGCGAACTGGGTGGTCAAAAAGTTACGGTAAAAGACAAACAAGCTAGACTGGAAGACGGAACTTTAGCTGGTAGTGTTCTGACCTTTATAGATGCTTTCAAAAATATGATTCAGTTTACAGGTTGTTCCATAGAAGAAGCCGTTAAAATGAGCTCGGTGAATCAGGCAAAGGAGTTCAAGTTGGAGCGTAAAGGAGCACTGATGCCAAGTAATGATGCAGATATGCTCGTACTGACAGAAGACTTGACATTAGTTCAAACGATTGTAGGAGGAGAAATACATGACATCAGCTAGACAATTTAAAACGAAACATGGATTAAATGTTATTGTAGTAGAAAATAAAGAGCAGGGTGGGAAAAAAGCATTCGAACTCATCAAAGAAGCCATGCAATCTGGAGCAAAAGTTCTAGGGTTAGCGACTGGAAGTACGCCTGAAACGTTATACAAAGAGATGAGAGAAAGTGAGTTGGATTATTCTGACATGATTTCTATCAACCTTGACGAATATGTAGGACTTCCAGCTGATCATCCACAAAGTTATCATACTTTTATGGAAGAAAATCTATTTTCATCTAAACCATTCAAAAAAACTTTTATACCTGACGGATTAGGGGATGAACAAGAAGAAATAAAAAGGTACAATAAGATAATAGAAGAATACCCGATCGACTTGCAGATTTTGGGAATTGGAACAAATGCACACATTGGATTTAACGAGCCTGGCACTTCTTTCTTGCAAGAAACACACATGGAAGAATTGACAGATGCGACAATCGAGGCAAATAAACGATATTTTGAATCAGAAGAAGAAGTACCAAAGTATGCTTTTTCAATGGGGATCAAGTCGATATTGTCCGCAAAGCAGATTGTGTTAATGGCTTACGGTGAAGAAAAATCTGAAGCTATAGATCAAATGATCAATGGTTCCATAACTGAACAAGTGCCGGCAAGTGTGTTACAGACACATGATAACGTGACGATTTTAATCGATGAGGCAGCTGCAAGTAGACTTTAAAGTGTTCTAACACATTTAACTAAATCAATTATTTAGTTAAATGTGATGTTGGAAAGGATGAGTTGCATGCCTAAGAAGATGCCTGTTTATATACAAATGCATAATCAAATGAGAGAGTGGATCAACTCTCGCGAATGGGAAGAAGGTCGGAAAATTCCTTCAGAGAGAGATCTCGCTCTTCAATTTGATGTAAGTAGAATGACTGCTAGACAAGCCGTGAATACTTTAGTAGACGAAGGCTTGCTCGAGAGAAGAAGAGGCGCCGGAACATTTGTAGCGCTTGAAAAGGTCAGAGAGAAAATGAGTGGTGTTCCGAGTTTTACGGAAACAGTTGAAAGACAAGGGAAAAATCCCGCTAGTAAACTAGTAGCTTTTCATACTAAACCGGCTAGCATCAGCGAAGCAGAAAAATTGATGATTGAACACAACGAAGAAGTACTCATCATGGAAAGAATTCGTACAGCAGACGGTATCCCCATTTGCTATGAAGTCGCGACGATTCCTTTTAAATTTGTTGAAGATTTAAGTAAAACGCAAATCACACAACACCTTTTTAAAACACTTGAAATAGAAAAAGGGATGCGCGTGGAGCGTTCTGAACAAACCATTTCTGCTACATGGGCATCTGAGTCTATAGCAGAAATGCTTGGAATCAAACGAGGTTCTTCTGTGTTACGTCTTAGACAAGTCAGTTACAGTCAAGAAGGAACCCCCTTTGAATACGTTCGCTCTCAATATGTTGGAGACCGATACGAATTTTTCTTAGAAGCCACGAAAAAATAACCATGGCAAGTCTGTAGGACCTGAGGTGCACAATTGCTTCAGGTCATTTTTTATGTTTAGAATACCCAATATTCTAAAATGTGCCAGAGATTTTACGACTGATTGATAAAGTATAAGAGATGATTGGAAAAAGGGAGACAACCCGTAAAGAATTATGTAAGATAGGAACATCAATTTAAATAAACAATGTGTTATATTCTTAGAGGATGGAAGTGAGTCATATGAACGAAAAAGAAAAAACTGAGAGCCAGTATTATCTTGTGGGATTTTTTGGAATCCTGATTTTATTTAGTGGTTTGTATTGGAGATTAAACCAACAACAAGAGTCTCTTTCGCAAGAATTGACTAATGACCATTCTAAAGTTTATGCACAAGAATCTGAAACTTTTTTAGATAGAGTACGATATCTTTCTAATAGAGATGGCGTAGTAGATATTGCAGTGCTGGGTAGTAGTGTGACGAGAGGCATGGGGGCAACACTTGAAAAACCAGTATGGGGGAAGCGACTGGAGCAAGAATTATCTCAGCGTGAAGGCATCAGAACAACGGTCTGGAACCAGGGTTTTAACGGCTTCAGTACGACAGATTTAATGGTCCAAGGCAAGATACAAGAAACCATAGAACTGAACCCTGACATTATTTTATTTGAGTTATGTTTGATCAATAATAACCGGTTTCCTCAAAACGATCTTTCTCATACAAAAGAAGAATTGATTGCGATTATGAATCGTTTCCGTGAAGAATTACCTGAAACGCTCGTTGTGCTAACAACAGCAAATCCTACAATCTACAACGAAGTATACTTAGATGATGGGGTTCTAACATATCAACAATACAATGAAGAAATTGCAGCATTTGTAAGAAATCAGGAATGGCCGTTTATCGATATTTTCACATTGATGAACGAAAAAATTCAAGCATTGGATTTCGATATAGAAGATTTTCTGGATGATGCGGTTCATCCTAATGGAGATGGCTATCAGATGTGGTTTGAATTGATTGATGAAAGACTAAATACACCATTATCAGAGTTATAAAAAGTTGAGACACACAAAAACCTCTTGAAAGATACATGTTCGTGTATTCTTCAAGAGGTTTCTTTTTAATTGGAGTCTTCATTTATATCTAGGTCATCTTCTAGAGGGTTTTCAAAAGAACGGTCACCGGGATTATCTTCTGGAATGTCCTCGAGCTGATCATCGAAATTGACACCTGTTCCGCTTGTTGTTGACGTGTCCAATTCGAGATGTTGTTTGAACGTATCTTGGAGTTCTTTAACAGATTCATCGAAAGGAAGCCATACGTACAAATCCAAACCATATGCCGGGAAATAGACGTAATCCGCCTCGCCACGTAATTCTAGCGATTCCACGTGGTTAGCAGCTTCAGTATAATTATTCGCAATCGTCCAGATTTGCATTCCCGAAAGATTTGTTTGGAAATTGGGGCTGATTGCATCCATTATTGGAGAGAAATTCGTAAAAGAATTCAAGGAAAGTAATTCTTCAGATAAAGCTTGAATGACTTCTCGTTGTCTTTCTTGTCTACCCCAGTCACCACGAGGATCCTGTTTTCTCATTCGGGCGTAACCAAGTGCATGTTCGCCATCTAAGGTTTGAACACCCTCATCAATTTCAATGGCATCTGCTTTTTCAGTACTGTCTTGTACAGTGAAAGATAATTGAGAGTCTACTGTAACACCACCAACTGCGTCGACAAGATCAACAAGTCCTTCAAAGTTTAAGGTAGCGTAATAAGAAATGGGGATATCGAGATACTCTTCAATATAGTCAATCGTACCGGATACACCGTAAAACGCATATAAGGCATTAATTTTTTCAGATCTATTGGTTCCTGGAAGATCAATCATAGTGTCTCTTGGGATAGAAAGCATTTTAACAGATTCTTCGGTGGGGTTGATAGTGGCAACGATAATTGTATCAGATCGTCTAGTTCCTGCATCTTCATCAAGACCAAGAAGAAGAACTGAGAAGGGTTTTCTATTCTTTAAGAGGATATCTTGTTCGGTAGTGTCTTGAAGTTCTTCGGGCGTGCCTTCTGAAACGTTATTGAGGACTTCAAGGATTTTACTTCCATAGTAGCCTACGCCGGAGCCGAGAATAAATATAAGTAAAACGAGGATTGAGAAAAAACCTCTTATAAACCATCTATTTCTATTCTGCTTTTTTTCGTGTTTTTGTGAACGCATGACTGCCTCGATTCTTTATCGTTATATAAGACGTGATAATTTTGAAATAAGTCTCGCTATTCCTATTCTATAGTTTAATTGAGTTGATGCAGAAATGCAATTGTGTTTTGGATTCTCGCAATGATATAATGAAAGAAAGTATACCAGAAATGAGATATGATTATGTATGATATGTACTTAGTTTTGCTTGTCACGATTGCTACTACAATTATTAGTATAGGGCTGACGGCAATTTATAAAAGAATCGCAATCAAATTAAAAATAGTCGATATACCGGACGCAAGAAGAGTGCACAATAAAGTGATGCCAACAATGGGTGGTATAACGATCTTTACTGCATTTTATTTTTCTTTGTTTGTCTTACTACCGATTCCACATTCTATTGTTTTTCCTATTTTTCTAGGATCATTAGCGGTGCTAATCACCGGTATGATTGACGATTTGAAAAACCTTAGTCCGTTACTAAAAATTACTGGTATCCTCATTGGAGCGTTTATCGTTTCTTATTTTGGGGATGTTTCCTTGGAAACCATGACATTGCCTTTTATAGGTACACTAGAATTTGGTTCTTGGAGTTTACCATTCACACTGATTTGGATACTTGGCTTTACAAATGCGGTAAACTTGATAGACGGACTGGATGGATTAGCTAGCGGGGTATCCATTATTGCACTAACAACTATGGGAATTATCGGGTTTTTCTTTTTAACGATCCAAGAAGTTTCGATTTCTATTATGATCTTTATCTTGATTGGTGCAATCGCTGGTTTCTGGCCCTATAATTTTCAACCAGCTAGTATTTTTCTAGGAGACACGGGAGCGTTGTTTATCGGATTTATGATCGGTGTCTTTTCGTTACAAGGACTTAAGAATGCAACATTGATTTCTTTGGTTTTACCTGTTGTCATTTTAGGTATTCCGATAACGGATACGCTTTTTGCCATACTTAGGCGAAAAATAAATCGTCAGTCTATATCTGTCGCAGATAAAAATCATATTCATCATAGGTTGATGTCGCTGGGATTATCTCATAGACAAACCGTGTTAGCTATCTATAGTGTGTCAGCTATATTTTCAGTGATTGCTTTACTCTACAACTTTTCTACGTTTTGGGGCTCGGCTCTTTTAACTATTTCAGTAGTGATTGGCGTAGAGTTGTTTGTTGAAATTATTGGTTTGGTTGGCGCTGATAGAAGACCTTTACTCAAATCACTAAGAGAATTCGGAAATCGATTAAATAAAAAGAAACCAGACGGCCAATAAGGCGTCTGGTTTCTTTGTTAAGATCGTTAATCTGAACTAGAGCTAGAGGTAACAGGGTCTGAAGCACTGGCATCTTGGTCATAAGTTGTTTGACCAGAAGAGGTTTCTTCGTCTGAATCTTCTGTATAGGATTGATTTGAAGATGCGTTAGCATCTAGTGAATTTTTAAGGTCCATTTGAATATTAGCAAAGCTGGTTGGATCGATTTTGACCAAATCCATACCTCTTTCCATAAAACTTGACCATTCAAATACGTGAGATTCAATCGCGAATTTACTGTCTAGACCTGTTTGAGCTAATGCAGTCATATCTTTCATTCTCATATTGGTTCTCATATTTGCGCCAACTGTCTCAACGATTTCTGTATATTTTGGAAGGGAAGCTAAGTTCAATGCTTTGTTCATGATGGCTTGAATAACAAGCTGCTGGCGATGCCCACGTTCTACATCGTTATCGATTTTTCTTGTTCGAGCAAGTGCTAGTGCTTCTTCTCCATTTAGTGTCTGGAATCCTTCTTCTAAATGAATAGTACCCATTTTTCCAGAAGAGTCTTGTTCAGAAAAAGTGATTGGAACGTCCATATCAATACCGTCCAAAGCGTCAATGATTTCAAGGAAAGCATCAAAGTTGAATGTAGCATAGTAATGAATTGGAACGTCCAACCAATTTTCTACTGTTTCGATCATAGTACTTTCTTCTCCAACAGCGTAAGCAGCGTTAATTCTATCGTTTCGAACGACTTGATTATTTTTTATGATGGGCAAGTATGTATCTCTTGGGATAGAGACCATATTCATTTCTCGAGTAATTGGATTGACAGTAGCGTAAATAATTGAATCTGCTCTAGCAGAACCTAAAGAACGCGAATCATTTTCGTCATTATCAACACCCATAATCAAGAAAGACACAGGTTCTACTATCGGATCCACTTCTTCTACAGGATTAGCTCGTTCAACTTCATGATAAGAGGCTTCAATAGCGTTTTCTGTAGTGGCGAACAATCTTGCAAAATAGGCCATTGCGAATAGGATGACGATAAATATAGGAATCAAGATGCAGAGGATAATGATTTGACTTTTCTTTTTACTTTTATTCGAACGACGGTTAACCGCGCGACTAGAATTGTTTTTAGACAAAATAAATACTCCTTTATAGGACGAGAAATTTTAGATTTTTAGACATAATTGTCTAAAATACATTATTCTCTTTCTCAAGTATAGTGTCAAGCTTTCTTGTTAAAAAAACGATACAACTCTGTATAGTGTGCATAAGTGGTCACAAAATGAATCGCTGTTGATGGTGTAACTCAAAAAGGATTAAGGTACTAGCTTATTCTTCAATAGGGACTTCAATCCAAGCCTTTTGTCCATACACTATTTTTCCTTGATCACTTGTCCATTCTTTAATATCCAAGACAAAAGCATCCATTTTCTCTAATGCAATCACGCACTCAAAAGAAACGGTATCTGTGTAATGAATATCTTGAAGTCGATAGTCGGACTGGCGTAATTGGTTTTCCAGTCGTCCACTTTGTGGATAAGAGACAGTGACGGTCATATATTGATGCAGGAGGCGTTCAACAATTCCAATAGAAGAAAGAGCTTCATTAACGACGCCGCCATAAGCACGAATCAATCCACCAGCACCCAATTTAGTTCCACCAAAGTATCGGGTAACGACAGCTGTCACATTATTTAATTGCCGCTTCTTTAAAATTTCAAGCATAGGAACACCAGCCGTCCCGCTAGGTTCACCATCATCATGTGCACGTTGAATATCATAGCGTTCTCCCATAATATACGCAGAACAATTATGATTGGCTTTCCAATGTTCTTTTTTGATCGCTTCAATAAAAGCGTTCGCGTCTTCTTCTGTTTCTGTTCTTTTAAGATGACAGATAAATCTTGACTTTTTTATGTCGATTTCATAAGAACCGCTCTCTTTTATGGTCCGAAAATTTTCCATGTTATTTTCAGCCTTTCTTTTTTTTATCCAGTTAGTGTATAATGAAAAAGGTGTATTTACAAGGCGATTTATTGAGCTAATAAGATACTTTATTCAAAAAGAACGATTATCTATTTTGTTAGAAATAAAAGTCTGGATTCAAATGAATGAAACGAGGTGAAAGAATGAATATAGCCGTAGTAACAGATAGTACAGCCTATCTCTCACATGAACAGTATGACGCCTATGATATCTATTCGGTACCATTATCTTGTATTGTTGAAAATGAAGTTTATAAAGAAGAACGAGATATTACTTCTGAGGAATTTTTCTTGAAAGTTAGAGAAATGGATAAACTACCTACTAGCTCACAACCGACAGTAGGCGATTTTGTAGCGCTTTATGAAGAACTCGGAAAAACGTATGATGCCATTATAAGTATACATTTATCAGGTAATATTTCCGGTACGTATCAAAACGCCGTTAGTGTCTCAAAATCGTTAGAGAACGTGAAGGTATTTCCGTATGATTCTGAATTAGCTGCTGCAGGGCAAGCTTTTCAAGTAATGGAAGCTGCGAAATTGGCTAAGAACGGTGCAAGCGTCGAAATGATTTTGGAAAAGCTTGATACGATTAAAGCCGCAACTGAATTATACTTCGTTGTAGATGATTTAACGAATTTAGTAAAAGGCGGACGTTTATCGAGAGCCGCTGGTAGTGTGGGTACATTTTTAAATATCAAACCGGTATTAACCTTTGTTGATGGACTGATCGTACCTTATGATAAAATTCGTACCAAACGAAAAGCGTTAAGAAAAATCGAAAGCCTGCTTGAAAAATCAGTTAAAGACTCTGATTATCCAATTCAAGCAACGATTGTTCATGCATTCAGCGAAGATGAAGCGAAAGCGTTCAAAGAGAGACTTGAAATTGATTTCCCAGAAGTCGAATTTAATTTAAGCTTTTTAGGACCTGTTATAGGTGTTCATACTGGCGAAGGTGCAATTGGCCTAACTTGGACAATCAAAACAGATGAATCTTGAAACTAAAACTAGTGTTAACTTTTTTTATATTATTCAATTGAGTCAGTACATTTGTGTACTGGCTTTTTTTCGTCAGAAAATTACTATTTTAATAGTTTATATAGATAGGAAGAAAACGAGTCTATATGAATGGAGCTAGGGATGGTTAATCAATTATATGGTAGAGAAATATTGGAATCCGAATGTGTTAACGTAGATTTTGAAAAACTAGAAGAAAGTGGCCGAATAGAAACCTCTGGATTTTTTTTAAAGAAGGGTCAGGAATATTGTAGACGATGTAACACAAAAATCACTCCGATTGAATTCAATAACTGTTTTTGTGGACAACCTTGTACTTACTGTACGAATTGTCTGCAGATGGGAAAAGTCAGAAGGTGTTCAAAGTTTTTTCATACACCTGAACCGAATCAATTTGAAATATCTAAAGATCCAGTTTTAGCATGGAAAGGTACTTTATCCAACCAGCAAAGAGAAGCTTCCGAGGAAATTATTCAATCCATTGATTCTAATGAAGTTCGTTTACTTTGGGCAGTGGCGGGCGCAGGAAAAACAGAAATGTTGTTTCCAGGAATAGAAAAAGCAATCAAAGCACATAAAAGAATTTGTTTAGCATCTCCAAGAGTAGATGTCTGTCTTGAACTGGCGCCTAGGATCCAAAAAGCTTTTCCTAATGTGTCAATGAGCGTGTTATATGGAGGAATGGAGGAAACTTATACATATACGCAACTAGTTGTAGCCACAACACATCAGCTTTATCGATTCAAAGAAGCTTTTGATTTGTTAATTATTGATGAAATCGATGCCTTTCCATTCAAACTAGATGAAGCACTACATTTCGCGGTAGATAAAGCAAGAAAACCGCAGTCTGCACTGATTTATCTTACGGCGACACCTGACCGTAGCGATCAGAAGAAGATTAGTCAAAAGAAATTAAAAGCGAGCATACTCCCGGCCAGATATCACGGCCATCCGCTACCAATCCCAATTGTGATAAGAGAGCCAAATTGGGAAAAGAGCTTACTTAAACCTAAGCAAGCTACAAAGGTGTTTAAAGAAATCACAAAACGACTAGATCTTCAAAAGAAGTTTCTGTTATTTATACCTAATATAGAATGGATGGAAACATTTGAAATTATTTTGCAGCGTAGGTTCAAAGAAGCTAGATTTGAAGCTGTCCATTCACAAGATGACCAAAGAAAGCAAAAAGTTCTATTGATGAGGGAGAAAAAATTGGACTTCTTAATGACAACAACTATTCTCGAAAGGGGTGTAACCTTTCCAGATATTGATGTGCTCGTTATTGGTGCTGATGACCGAATTTTTACAGAGTCTTCTCTGGTTCAGATTGCTGGAAGAGCCGGTCGCTCTCCAGAATACCCAACAGGAGAGGTTTTGTATTTCCACGATGGAATGACAATAGAAATGAAAAGAGCCATTCGGCAAATCAGGAAGATGAATACTATCGCAAAAAAGAGAGGGCTTCTATTAACATGACAAGATGTATCTGGTGTGGTCAACAGATAACTAGTAAATTGACGATAAGTGATTTATTTACATTTAAAAAGCTGAAAGCTCAATCAGCATGTGCATCTTGTTATTCGAAGTTAGAGAAAATAAGCGGTAATCCTAGCTGTCCTTTTTGTTCTCGTGTGCAAGAAACGACCGAAGTATGTCAAGACTGCCAAAAATGGATAAAGGCTAGTAAGATAGAGTCGCTGAATCATAAAGCTTTATATACCTATAATGCTTTTGCCAAAGAATGGATGGAACGATACAAATTCACAGGTGATATTAGAGTAGCCAGAATGATTTCAGAAGATTTAATCAAAGCGATAGGAAGTATGTCTGCAATCGATATGATTGTACCCATTCCTATATCTAAAAGAAGTTTTCAAATTAGAGGATTCAACCAAACGGAAATCATGCTTAAGACAGCAAGAATCCCTTATACAAACTTACTTGAGAACACGACAACTGAAAAGAATCAATCAAAAAAAACTAGGCAGGAAAGGTTACAATCCATCCAACCGTTTTGTATGGCAGATCATAATAAAGAATCAATAAAAGGAAAAAATGTACTCGTTATAGACGATGTTTACACAACTGGAAGAACGATGATCTATGCCATGGAGTACCTTCTATCGGAAGGGGCAAAGGACGTTCAATCCTTATCGGTATTCAGATAAAAGGAATATCCATTAAATAGTAGAGATTCATTGAGAAAGTAACCGCTATCATGTATAATCAATATAAGATAACAAACAAGCTTCAATGGTTTGTTAGAGAGTTATTCTGCGATTTGTGCTAGAATGGCTCATAGTAAATAAGATTTGGAAGGGTGAAGGAATATGCTAAGATACAATGTTCGCGGAGAAAACATAGAAGTGACCCAAGCAATTAGGGATTATGTTGAAAAAAAGGTAGGTAAGATCGAGAAATATTTCAAGGATGTGCCAGAAGCAAATGCACATGTGAATTTAAAAACCTACTCTGATAAAACTGCGAAAGTAGAAGTAACTGTACCACTTCCTTACATCGTTTTACGTGCGGAAGAAACTTCTCCAGATCTATATGGCAGTGTTGATTTAGTTGTAAGCAAACTGGAAAGACAAATGAGAAAATATAAAACAAAAATTAATCGTAAGAACCGTAAATCACAAGGGGTAGATGCACCACAACCGACAGACCCTGATTTATGGGCAGATCTTGAGGTAGAAGATGACGAAGCAACAGAAGAAGAAATTGGTGCTGCAATCGTTAGAACAAAACGTTTAAGCTTGAAACCAATGAATGCTGAAGAAGCGATTCTTCAAATGGACATGTTAGGACATAACTTCTTTATTTTCGAAGACGCAGATACAAATGGTTCTAGCATCGTTTATAAACGTAAAGACGGTAAATACGGATTGATTGAAACAGATTAATTCTATTTTAGAGAAAGACAGGCAGTTTGTTGCCTGTCTTTTTTTGCTTTTATTTATCTACTTAAAGTAAAATCTTTTAGCCGATTTATGTATAGAGATTACAAAATTGTAAACCTCTGTAAAGCATGATAACTGGACTTTTTTTTAGTATATAATAATGGTATGATAGTATAGTATGAAAATCGACAAGAATAGCATTTGATATATAACGAAAAAGAGATTAAACGATTAAAGAGGAGATTTTTAAAAATGGCTCATTTACTTAAAAACTTATTCGATAATGACAAAAAAGAGCTACGTCGTTATGGTAAAATCGCTGACCAGATTGAAAGTATGGAAGGCGAGATTGCTGCTTTAACGGATGAAGCATTGAAAGCTCGTACTGAGGAATTTAAAACACGATTTAATAATGGAGAAACTTTAGATGATTTGCTACCAGAATCTTTTGCAACGATTCGAGAAGCAGCTAAACGAGTACTTGGATTATTTCCTTTCCGTGTTCAATTAATGGGGGGGATAGCCCTTCATGAAGGAAATATCTCTGAAATGAAAACTGGTGAGGGAAAAACCTTAACGGCTACTATGCCGGTTTATCTGAATGCTATTTCAGGGGAAGGTGTCCATGTCGTTACAGTAAATGACTACCTTGCTACGCGTGATGCAGAAGAAATGGGTGAGTTATATCGTTGGATGGGTCTAACGGTTGGATTGAACTTAAACGGAAAAAATCCGAATGAAAAAAGAGAAGCGTATCTTTGTGATATCACGTATTCTACAAATAACGAACTTGGCTTCGATTATCTGAGAGATAATATGGTCGTATACAAAGAGCAAATGGCACAGCGTCCATTGAATTTTGCCATTTTAGATGAGGTCGATTCAATTTTAGTGGATGAGGCGAGAACACCTTTGATTATTTCTGGTCAAGCTAATCGCTCAACTTCTTTTTATACACGTACAGACTTTTTTGTTAAAGGTCTAAAAGAAGAAAAAGATTATACAATCGATCTTCAGTCTAAATCCATTTCTCTTACAGAAGATGGTATAGAAAAAGCTGAAAAAACATTCCGAGTAAAAAATCTATACGATTTAGAGAACCAGTCCTTGATTCATCACTTGGATCAAGCTTTGCGAGCAAACTTTATTATGTTACTGGATATTGACTATGTTGTTGACGACGGCGAAGTTAAGATCGTAGATCAGTTTACTGGACGAATTATGGATGGTCGTCGTTATTCTGACGGTCTTCATCAAGCCATTGAAGCTAAAGAAGGAGTTGAGATTCAAAAAGAATCCAAGACTATGGCAACCATTACTTTCCAAAACTACTTCCGTATGTACAAAAAATTATCTGGTATGACAGGTACGGCTAAAACAGAAGAAGAAGAATTCCGCGAGATTTACAATATGAACGTTATCGCTATACCGACTAACCGTGAATTGATTCGTGATGACCGCGATGATTTACTTTATCCAACACTTGAAAGTAAGTTTAATGCTGTTGCACAAGACATCAAAGAACGTCATCAAAAAGGACAACCAATTTTAGTCGGTACTGTAGCGGTTGAAACATCTGAACGAATTAGCCGTTTATTGACTAAAGAAGGCGTGCCACACGAAGTATTGAATGCTAAAAACCATTTCAGAGAAGCGGAAATCGTTGTAAATGCTGGACAACCTGGTGCTGTAACAATCGCAACCAATATGGCTGGACGTGGTACAGATATCAAACTTGGACCCGGAGTCAAAGAAATGGGTGGTTTAGCCGTTATTGGTACGGAACGTCATGAATCAAGACGTATCGATAATCAATTACGTGGACGTGCTGGTCGTCAGGGAGATCCTGGTGTTTCTCAATTTTATCTATCACTTGAAGATGATTTAATGAAACGATTTGGTTCAGAACGTATTCGTATGGTTCTAGAACAACTCAAAATTTCTGAAGACGACGCAGTCATTCAAAGTCGCATGATTAGTAGACAAGTTGAATCCGCACAGAAACGTGTTGAGGGGAATAACTACGATACACGTAGAAACGTCTTGAAATACGATGATGTTATGCGTGAACAACGTGAAGTCATTTACAATCAAAGACTTGAAGTGATTTTAGAAAATGATACATTGAATTATGTAACGGTACCAATGATTCGTCGTACAATTGAACGTTACGTTCAGTTAAATACACAAGAAGAAGACCGTACTAAGTGGAATCTTTCGCATATTATTGAGTTTGCGCATACCGTACTTGTACACCCTGAAGAATTATCTGAAGATGATTTAAAAGGGAAATCAGCAAAAGAAATTGAAACGATACTAATCGAACTTTCTCGTAAAAATTACGAAGAGAAAACCGCTCAATTAAATGGTAAAGAACAAGTTCTTGAGTTTGAAAAAGTGGTTATCTTAAGAGTAGTAGACCGTAAATGGACAGACCATATTGACCAAATGGATCAGTTACGACAAGGTATCGGACTTCGTTCATATGGACAATTCAATCCACTAACTGAATACCAGCAAGAAGGTTTCACTTTGTTTGAAGACATGATTGGTGAAATAGATTATGAAGTAACTCGTCTATTGATGAAATCTCAAATCCGTCAGAACTTGCAGCGTGAACAAACAACAGCTAAAGGGAAAGCAGATCGCGGGAAAGCGAAAGAAGCCGTTTTCTCACACGATGAAGAGACACATACGAGATTAGGCTAATTTCCTCTTTTCGTAAAAAGAAACAGCCCTCTTACAATTCAATGAGTCAGCGAAAGTTTACATTTTAGTAAATGCTCGTTCAGGCAAGAATCTTTATAAGGATTTATTGTGATTTCCTGAGGACTTATTTTTTGCAAGAGGGATTTTTCTACCATAAATCTAGGAGGCTATAACAATGGAAATCAGTGATATTAGAAATTCAATTCAAGCCGCAAGTCAGAAAGTTTCTGACTTCAGGGGGTCTCTTTGACTTAGAGACAATGGAAGTCGACATTGCAGAATACGATGAACAGATGTCAGATCCATCATTTTGGAATAACCAACAAGCCGCTCAAAAAGTTATTGATGAAGCGAATACAGTCAAAAGTACCTATAATGCATTTCGTTCTATGGAAGAACAAGTTGAAGAGTACAAAATGATGATGGAGATGCTTGAAGAAGAAAGCGATGCAGGTCTGCGAGCTGAACTTGAACAAGGTGTAGAGTCTCTTGAAAAAGAAATCGAGCAGTTTGAACTTGAAATGCTACTCAGCGAACCATACGATAATAATAATGCTATTTTAGAAATTCATCCAGGTGCAGGTGGTACAGAGTCTCAGGACTGGGGCGAGATGCTTTATAGAATGTATACAAGATGGATTGACAAAAGAGGCTTTTCTTATGAAATACTAGATTATCAAGATGGAGAAGAAGCTGGTATCAAAAGTGTTACGATACTCATAAAAGGGTTGCATGCATACGGGCTTTTGAAAGCAGAAAAAGGTGTTCATCGTTTAGTTCGTATTTCTCCTTTTGATTCAAGTGGTCGTCGACATACGTCTTTTGTTTCTATAGAAGTGTCGCCTGAAATAGATGATGACATCGATATTGAAATCAACCCAGATGATATTCGTGTAGACACGTATCGAGCAAGTGGTGCAGGTGGACAACACATCAACAAAACAGAATCAGCCGTAAGGTTGACACATAAAGAAACCGGATTGGTAGCAGCCAGTCAAGCGGGGCGTTCTCAACTAGCAAACAAAGAAACCGCAATGAAGATGCTGAAAGCGAAGTTATATCAAAAACAACTTGATGAAAAAGCACAAGAAATGGCCGCTATAAGAGGCGAGCAAAAAGAAATTGGCTGGGGATCTCAAATTCGATCCTATGTTTTCCATCCATATTCTATGGTAAAAGATCATAGAACGAATGAGGAAACTGGAAACATAGATGTTGTAATGGATGGGGACCTTGACCGTTTCATCGAAGCCTATTTACGTTCTTTAATTAATACAGCTGAATAATTTAAAAGGGCATTACAGTGAGTTTTTAAGCTGTAATGTCTTTTTACATTTATTACGAAACCGAGAAGTGTCAAATTTTAGACATACTTTTGAGAGGAGGATTTTAACACAACTGTAACATTAGTTTTTTCAATAATGACCATTTTAAATACGTTTTAAGAATGAAAGTGGAGAGTTTTTACTGTTTTATGCCGTAAATTTATCTAAAAGTGGTTTTAAGAGAACTTTAAGTAGGGTATTAGTTTCTTTTTTGAGTCGTTAACTCAAGAAGTATGACTTTTTGAAATATGATTGTAATTGGATTAAAACAGACTTCTTTTCAACCAATGATATACTAGGAAAGGCTTGAGAAATCTTAAGGGTTTCGCAAAGGAGTCTCAACATGCCTACCAGGTTTCGATGACTTTAAAACAAAATAGATAGGTGAGTATATAATGATAGAAATGTCTAATGTTTACAAGAAATACTCAAATGGTATCACAGCTATTAATGGGTTGGACGTTCGTATTGAGCAAGGAGAGTTCGTTTACGTTGTTGGTCCAAGTGGAGCAGGTAAATCTACTTTCATTAAAATGATTTATAGAGAAGAAGTTCCAACCAAAGGAACAGTTAAAGTAGGCGAATTTGATCTTGCTACTTTGAAACCTAAAAAAGTTCCCCATTTGAGAAGACACGTTGGTGTAGTTTTCCAAGATTTCAAACTATTACCAAGATTGACAGTATACGAGAATGTTGCATATGCAATGCAAGTACTAGAAAAAAATCCCAAACAAATTCAAAAACGCGTACTAGAAGTTCTTGAGTTAGTTGGATTGAAACACAAAGTTAGAATGTTCCCGAATGAGCTATCCGGTGGTGAGCAGCAAAGAATTGCGATTGCTAGAGCAATTGCAAACATGCCGCGCGTACTGATTGCTGACGAGCCGACAGGTAATTTGGATCCTGAAACAGCTTGGGGCATTATGGAATTACTAGAAGAAATTAATAATCAAGGTACAACAGTTATCATGGCAACTCATAATAGTGAAATCGTGAATCGTGTGAGACACAGGGTTTTAGCAGTTGAAAACGGACGTATTGCCCGAGATCAAGAGGAAGGGGAATACGGATATGAAATTTAGAACAATCAAGCGTCATATTGTAGAATCACTAAGAAGCATTGTACGTAATGGTTGGATGACATTGGCAGCGGTCAGTGCAGTAGCGGTAACCTTACTTCTAGTAGGAAGTTTTATCGCAATGTTGATGAACGTAAACAAAATCGTTTCAGATATTGAAAATGATGTCAGTATAAGAGTTCACGTCGACCTTGCAGCTGAAGAAGCAGATAGAGATAATCTACGAGCGAGTCTTGAAGGATTAAATAATGTTGAATCTGTAGAATTCTCTAGTAGAGATACTGAATTAAATAATGTTATCGGAAGTTACGGAGATGCCTTTGGACTATTCGATGGGGACAATAACCCTTTGTATGATGTCTTTGTAGTCAATACAAATACTCCAGAACAAACCTCAGAAGTTGCGCAAGAAGCAGAAACACTTGATTATGTTGCTGACGTAAACTATGGAGGATCAGATGCAGATCGTTTGTTTGAAGTAACAAGTGTTGTGAGAAATGTTGGAGCAATTGTAATTATCGCATTGATCTTTACAGCGGTATTCCTTATTGCAAACACAATCAGAATTACGATTTTCTCGAGAAGAACAGAAATCGAGATTATGAAACTAGTTGGTGCTTCAAACTGGTTTATCAGATGGCCTTTCTTAATCGAAGGAGCATTGATTGGATTATTTGGATCACTAATTCCAGTAGGAATTATATCTTATGTCTATCTTCAAGGGTACGATACTTTAATGAATGCATTGCAAGGAACCTATTATTCCTTGTTAGAACCTAACCCATTCCTGATTTTACTTGTAGCTTTGCTACTTGGAATCGGAATCATCATCGGAAGTTTAGGATCAGCTTTATCTATTAGAAAATTCTTGAAAGTTTAAAATCATAGTGAACGAGAAAGTCATTTTTCTCGTTCACTCGTACTACATAGTGTTAAAAAAAACATAATAGAAAGAGGAAAATAACTTGAATAAGAAATCAATCTTGAAATTAACTTTAGTAGCATCTTTAGGACTTACTTATCTTGTAACACCAGCTATGCCAGTATTCGCTTCACCAGAAAGTGAATCTGAGTTTAATCAAAAATTAGAAGACCTTTCTAAAGACCAAAACGAAGCTGAAAAAGAATTAGAAGCTGTCGCTTCTAAAATTTCTGAGCAAGAAGCCTCATTAAACACGCTTATGGGCGAAATGGAAGAAACGAATACGACTTTGACTCGGTTAAAAGAAGAAATCGATACATTGAACACAGTTATTGCTGATCGCGAAGTGAAATTAGAAGAGCAAGCAAGAGCTGTTCAGGTAACAGGAGATTCTAAATCAGTCTTGAACTTTTTAATGGAATCTGAATCATTAGGAGATATTATTGGAAGACTAGACGTTGTAAATACAATCGTTTCAGCAAACCAAAATTTGATCCAGCAACAAATAACTGACAAAGAAGAAGTGGTTTCTAAAGAAAAAGAAACCTTAGCACAACAAGAAGAGCAAACATTAAGAGCAGCAAAAATGGAAAGTCAAAAAGCTGAGCTTGAAGAAGAACAAGCAAACCAAGAACGTTTAGTTGCTTCTATCGCAGCTGAAAAGTCTGATGTTGTAGAAGAAAAAGAAGCTTTCCTTGCTGAGCAAAAAGCTGCTGAAGCATTAGTACAAGAGTTACAAGCTGCTAGAGCAGCTGCTGCTGAAACAACGACCATTGCTGTTTCTAATACAACAGAAACTGAAACAGCTGACGCTGAAGAAGTCGTTAGTACTTCTTCAAGTGATTCAAATCAAGTGTCTGAAACAACTCCAGAACCGGCAAAAGCGCCTGAAGCAAATGTACCAGCTCCTTCAAACGGTGGATCTATTACTGGGATTGCTCACGGACTTAAAGGTGTACGTTATTCATTTGGTGGCGGTACGCCAGCAGGATTTGATTGTTCGGGATTTGTACAGTATGTTTTCCGTCAAGCAGGACGTAGTATTACAAGAACAGCTGCTGGACAATACAGCGCAACTACAAGAATTTCTCAATCTCAAGCACAACCAGGCGATTTGATTTTCTTTAATCAAGGTGGATCTATTGATCACGTTGGAATTTATTTAGGTGGCGGAAGCTTTATCGGAGCGCAAACATCTACAGGTGTTGCAGTTGCTTCCTTTACTTCAGGATACTGGTCTAACTATGTGGCTGGATTTGGACGTCCTTAATTAAACAGAAATTTACGATAGTACTAATTTAAAATACAAAAAAGGTTAGTCCAGATACAGTTAACAGAACTGTATTCGGACTAACCTTTTTCTTTTAATTGAATCACATTTGGTAAAAACTTGTCTAAAAATCAAAACGAAAGATGATAGATATAATTGGTTAAAGGTGCCAGTAAGACGTAAGCAATACCTGTCAGGATGATGGAAAGACCTGACATTGCGCCATGAACATCTCCTAGTTCAATAGCTTTAGATGTGCCCATAGCGTGGGCACCGCTTCCGAGCGCAACACCTTGAGCAATTGGGTCTGTAATATGAGTAAGCTTGAAAAGTAGCGGTCCGAGCACCGAGCCTAAAGTTCCAGTTACGATAACCAGCGTAATGGTTAAGGATTCTATCCCACCCAGAGAGTCTGAAACACTAATCGCAATAGCAGTGGTGATGCTTTTCGAGAAAAAAGAAGCAAAAACTTGCTGATCAAATTTGAATAAAATCATAAAGAATATGATGACAAGTGTATGCGCAATCGTACCGATGCCGACGCCCAACAAGATAGAAGGATAATGCTTCTTCAAATAGCGGAAATTTTTTTCTAGTATAATCGCTAATGAAACTGTAGCAGGCGTAATCAGTGTATGAATAAATTCTCCACCGATTAAAAATGTCTCGTATTCTATATCGAACAGAATCAGTAAACTAATAATTGTAATAATAGAAAATATTAACGGTGTAAAGATAGGATAAGGCCAACGATTGTGTAGATGATGCCCTATAGCGTAAGCCATTATGGTCAACAATAGACCGAACATAGGGGTATTTGTAAGTATTTCTTTCATTAAATTTCCTCAGTTTCTTTTGGTCTACGAGAGTGTCTTCGTTTTTTTGATAGTTCAATGGTTTTTCCAACAACAATCATGACAGCTGAAGTTGAAATCAAAGAAATGATTGCAATCTGCCACCAAATAGAAGCAATCAATTCAAAGTGAATCATTAAACCCACTGCAGCCGGCACAAATAGAATGGCCATATTTTGCGTTAACCAGGTACCTACAGTTTCTACTTTTTCCATTTTCAGTAAGCCAAAATGTAGAGATAAAAATAATAAAATCATACCAATTACGCTTCCCGGAACAGCAAAAGGCATAAGGTATGAGAGGAGTTCACCAAGCACAGAATAAAATAAAATCCAACCCAACTGTTGCAATAGTTTCATACAAATCACTCCTTGAATAAACTTGTTCGAAGATACTTAATCTAAACAGTATAGCATAGAGAAATCTGATCAAAAAGACCTTTACAGACTAAAGATGAAATCGTCTGATAAATTCAAACCAATGCATAACTTTTTCATAAGATGTGTTAAAATAATAGTGAAAGAAAAATAAGAAAGGTGTAAATTAAATGAATATATTGCAAAGTTTGCTACTCGCTTTTGGACTATTTTTTATTCAGCCACTATTTTTAGTTGGTGTAGCATTAGTTCTATTAGCAAAAAGTAGAAGAATTAGTTACGACCGTAAGCAACTACGAGCGACAATCTATAAAGATAACTTTGAAATTAAACGATTTTTAGTATGGGGACTTCTTCCTGGGCTCCTGTTATCGGCGTTAACGGTGTTTGCAGGGATGCCTGTTACACTTGACTGGATCATACTTTACCAGATCGTTACGATCTTATCCTTGGGATTAGGTTACCGATTTATTCATCCTATATTCACTTTTTCAGTCACCAGCTTGGTGCTCTTGGCCTTAACTTATTTTGGAGTTACTACAGATCAATTTTTCTCCATGCCTGAAAACTGGTACAGCCCACTCAATCAAGGATTACCAGTAGCGTTCGAATTGACTCAAGTAAGCTTTATTATTGCATTATTATTATTACTAAGCACTGTACTGGTTCTCCAGGCAGGAAATATGTCTAAATTTATCCCTAGATTTTTAGCAACAAAACGAGGGAAACTAGTTGCCAAATACCGTATGACGCCTTTTTGGCTCGTACCTTTATTACTCGTTATTCCAGGAGAAGGATTTAGACCTTTCTTTGACTGGTGGCCAGTCTTTTCTATAGGTAATCAGACCTATTCCTTTTTCTTACTGCCAGTTTTAATGGGACTAAGATATACGGTTCAGGCTCAAATACCTAAAGAAGCCAAAGAACGTCTATTAAAAGATTTTCTTGGATTGTCAGTAGCGGGAATGGTTTTATTCGCTTTAACATTCTGGTTAAAAGAATTTGCGATTTTTGGATTACTCGTACTGATGATAGGTGGAGTTTTTGTACTGTATCGTCACCGTAAGCGTGAGCAGAAGTGGAGTTTCCGCTTTGGTCCAGCTGAACAAGGTTTGAGAGTCATCGCAATCAGACCGGGAAGCCCCGCTGAAAAGATGGGCGTGGGTATTGGAGATGCACTATTAGAATGTAACGAGCGACAGCTTCACACAATAGAAGATTTAAATGAATCGTTATTCTTAAATCGTGCTTATTGTCACTTGAAAGTGAACAGAATCGATAATGAAATCGTTCTATCAGAAACAGCTATTTATGAAGATGATCCACATGATCTTGGATTAATTACGCTTGAAGAAATTAAACTTGTTAAATAATTAGCTCAGAATAGAAGGTCTACCTTCTATTGATCAAACTAGTTTTATACGAAAGGATTGGGATTGTAAACTATGAAAAGAGTTTTAATTGTCGAAGATGAACAGTCGATCGTCAAATTGTTATCGTATAATTTAGAAAAAGAAGGTTATCAGGTTACAGCATCCTTGGATGGAGAAGAAGGATATGAGATGGCGAGTACAGGTTCATATGACCTAATTATTCTAGATTTAATGTTACCTTCTAAAGATGGAATCGATATCTGTAAGGGACTTAGACAAGAAAAAGTAGATACACCGATTATCATGTTGACTGCAAAAGATTCTGAGATCGATAAAATCATTGGTCTTGAAATTGGAGCAGACGATTACATGACAAAACCTTTCAGTCCAAGAGAAGTCCTTGCACGTATGAAGGCTATTTTCAGAAGATATGAGAAAGTCAGTGAAGTTGAAACAGAGGCTCAAAACGAGCCTGAAAAATCCATTATTCTTAAAGACGTCGAAATCTTCCCTGAACAGTATGAAGTCCGCTTAAAGGGAGAGGCGATTGAATGCACGCCTAAAGAATTTGATTTACTTCTTTATATGGCAAGACGACAGAATCGGATTTTGAGTAGAGAACAGTTGTTGAATGCAATATGGGATTATGATTTCGCAGGTGAAACCAGAATTGTAGATGTTCATATCAGTCATTTAAGAGAAAAAATAGAAGAAGATACAAAGAACCCTCAATATATCAAGACAGCAAGAGGATTTGGTTATAAACTTGAGGAACCTAAATGAAACAGCTAAGAGGAAGAATTCTTCTCTTTTTCCTTGCGATGTTTGGTGTTTTTTCTATTATTTTCTTCTATATCTCTTCGAATGTGTTTGTGCAACAAGGTCTTGAACAACAAGGTGAAGATCTAAAGGCACAACTTGTAACGCTTCAGAGTCAATTAAATGATACGGTTGATTCAGAACAAGATCTAGATGAACTGATAACAGGACTGGAAAAAGCAGCAGAAGCTGTCTCTGAAAGAATTACACTTGTAGATCTTTCAGGAAATGTCATTTATGATTCGCATGCTGATCAAGACACGGTCGAAAATCATTTGGATCGACCAGAGATTCAATCGATTTTAAATGGTGACGGTATAAGTACGTATGACCGTGTTAGTACAAGCACAGAAGACTTAAGATACTATACTGCAGCTCCTTTACTAAGTACGGATGGAGAAACTGTAGGGATTTTAAGATTATCAAAACGAGTAGAAGAAATGACAGGTGTTACAGATGAGTTAATTCGATTCTTACTGGTTTTTATAGCAACTTCACTTTTACTTACAGTACTGTTCACTTACTACTGGACTAGAAGAATCGGCGATCCTATTGAAGAGATTAAACAGATAACTAATAAATTGTCTCACCAGAAATACGGTACGCGTTATCGGTCGACTTCTTATCATGAAATTGATGATCTTGGAGAAACAATCAATGATCTTGCCGGCAATCTGGAGTCACAAATGCAGGAAATCAAGCAAAATGATAAACGGATGCGCGAATTAATCAACCATCTAGTCATCGGCGTTATGGTCTTGAATGAGAATAGAGAAATTATCATGGTCAATCCGATTATGAATGAAATATTAGGCGAAAATCTTTACGGAAAAATAGGTCATAGCTACTTGGAAGTCTTTAAAAGTTATGGACTAAATCAATTGATTGAATCGGCTTTTGATAAAAATGAACTTCAAAATCGAGAAATCTCTTTGTTTCTGCAAGATGAAAGAATTGTGGATACCAATATTGTCCCAATACCTGGACGTATTCAAGGAACGACCAATTTTATTGTACTATTATATGATATAACAGAAATTAGAAGACTCGAGAAAGTTCGAACCGACTTTGTAGCAAATGCTTCTCATGAATTGAGAACACCTATAACGGCTTTAAAAGGATTTAGTGAAACTTTACTGGATGGAGCGCTAGAAGACCGAGAAGTCCTCGTTGAGTTTTTGGAGATTATGTTGAAAGAAAGCAGTAGACTAGACTTAATGGTGCAAGACATTTTACAGTTATCTAAACTGGAGCAAAAACAAGTAAGAATGAATGTTGAACCCATTGAAGCTAAATCAGTCGTAAAAGAAGTTTTTCAAATTTTGCAGCAAAAAGCAGAATTAAAAGAAATGGAACTTTCTATAATAGATCATGAAACTGTTTCTTTAGAAGTGGATCATGATCAGTTAAAACAAATTATATTGAATCTTGTAGGGAATGCAGTGTCTTATACGCCTGAAAAAGGAAAAGTAGAAGTAGAAATGACTTATCTGAATCAGGAAGCGGTCATTAAAATTCGAGACAATGGTATTGGTATTCCACAGCAAGAACAATCAAGAATCTTCGAGAGATTTTACAGAGTCGATAAAGCCCGTAGCAGGAATGCTGGTGGAACTGGGCTTGGATTATCAATCGTAAAATACCTTGTTGAGAATTTGAACGGACATATAGAATTAGTCAGTGAGGTAGGAAAAGGGACAACGTTTGAAGTTTATTTACCGATTATATTCAAAAATCTATCAAGTCAAAAACATTAGAAGGAAAACCAGCCTATTCATAAGGGCTGGTTTTTTGTTGAATCGTGATAATTGCTTTATAGGATTAAAGCATATTACAATAAATAAGAAGTTGCATTTTATGATCTTAACTGATAATATAGTGAAAATTTATTCTGAAAAGTACAAAATAAGGAAAGAGAGATGATCAAATGGGAATGCATGAGTATTTTAAAAGTTTAAGTGATTTGGAAAAAATTAATCGTTGTCCAGGAAAATTCAAATATGAAGAGCATTCTGTTGCAGCACACTCTTTCAAAGTGACTAAAATTGCTCAATTCCTCGGAACTGTAGAGGAAAAAGCTGGAAAAGAAGTAGACTGGCGTTCACTTTATGAAAAAGCACTAAATCATGACTATACAGAAATTTTCATTGGAGATATTAAAACACCTGTTAAATATGCTGATCCTGATTTAAGAGAAAGATTGGGCACAGTAGAAGAAACAATGGCACATCATTTTATTGATCAAGAGATTCCGGAAGAATTTCAAGAAGTTTATCGCAATCGATTCAAAGAAGGCAAAGATGATTCTTTAGAAGGCAAAATCTTATCCGTAGCCGATAAAGTCGATTTATTATATGAGTCTTTTGGAGAGATTCAAAAAGGAAATCCTGAATCCTTATTTACAGAGATTTACGAAGAATCTCTAGTTACTATCCTTGAGTTCAAAGAATTAGATAGTGTACAGTACCTGCTTAAGGAAATTTTACCCGATTTGATCAGTGGCGAATTCACAAATCAGGCGGAATTAGAACGAAGAACGAGTAAGATCCTAAAAGAGCGAAATACGGAACAAACATTCGCTAATTGAGAACATATGTGCTATAATGGACTAGAAAGAAGAGGTAAGGGAGCAATCCGCTTGCCTCTTCGTTTTGTGAATCATCAAAGTATAAATAACCGCATAAGCCCGATTCAGAAATTCGTTGAAGCAGGCTAGACTTTAGTAGAGGGAATGATTTGATAAATGAGTAACGATAAAATTGTAGTTCGTGGTGCACGCTCACACAATCTCAAAGACATCGATGTAACGATACCACGTGATAAATTTGTTGTCATGACAGGTCTATCTGGTTCGGGAAAAAGTTCCCTAGCGTTCGATACGCTGTATGCTGAAGGTCAGCGTAGATACGTAGAATCTCTTTCAGCCTACGCGAGACAGTTTCTTGGGCAAATGGATAAACCAGACGTTGATAGTATTGATGGATTGAGTCCAGCTATTTCTATTGATCAAAAAACAACGAGTAACAATCCTAGATCGACAGTTGGTACAGCTACAGAAATTAACGATTACATGAGATTGATGTATGCGCGTATTGGAACACCGTTTTGTCCAAATGATGGTACAGAAATCTCAAGCCAGTCTGTAGAACAAATGGTTGATCAGATTATGGATAGTCCTGAAAAAACAAAGATTCAAATTTTAGCACCTATCATCAAAGGGAAAAAAGGTCAGCATAAAAAAGCGCTCGACAAAATTAAGTCTCAAGGATTTGTTCGTTTAAGAGTCAATGGAGAAATGATGGATATTGGAGACGATATCGAACTTGAAAAAAACAAGAAACACACAATTGAAGTTGTAGTAGATAGAATCGTAATCAAAGAAGGTATACGCTCACGTCTATTTGAGTCAGTGGAATCTGCTTTAGGATTAGCAGAAGGCTTTGTGATCGCTGATTTTATCGGAGATAGAGAAGAGTTATTCAGTGAACACTATGCTTGTCCGAAGTGTGGGTTTACACTACCAAAAGTTGAACCTAGACTCTTTTCATTTAACGCGCCCTTTGGAGCTTGTTCTGCCTGTGACGGACTTGGAACAAATTTAGAAGTTGATATGGATTTGGTTATACCGGATCAGTCTTTATCTATAGATGATGGTGCGATTATACCTTGGAATCCAATTAGCTCAAATTACTATCCGCAGATGCTCTCACAAGCTTGTGAGCACTTTGGAATCAAAACGGATATTCCATTCGAGGAAATGCCTGAAGCAGACAGAGATATTGTGTTAAATGGATCTAAAGATAAAAAATTCCATTTCCATTACAAAAATGACTTCGGTAGTGTCAGAGACACTATGATTCCCTTTGAAGGGATCTTGCCGAATGTTGCCAGAAGATATAAAGAAACGAACAGTGATTTCACTAGAAATCAGATGCTTCAATATATGACCGAACTGGAATGTCCAGTTTGTAAAGGGAAAAGGTTGAATAGAGAAGCTTTATCTGTAAAAGTACTTGGAAAAGATATTGGTGAGGTTAGTGGGTTTTCTATTGAAGAGGCACATAAATTCTTCGATAAAATGGATTTATCTTCTCGTAATACTACGATTGCTTTGCCTATTCAAAAAGAAATTCTTGATCGCTTAAGATTTTTGAAGAATGTTGGGTTAGATTATCTTACACTTAGTCGTAAAGCGGGAACTTTATCTGGTGGAGAGGCTCAGCGTATACGACTAGCAACGCAAATTGGGTCAAATCTTTCTGGGGTGTTATATATCCTTGATGAACCTTCAATAGGATTACACCAAAGAGACAATAATCGCCTGATTGATTCACTTAAAAATATGCGTGATTTAGGAAACACACTAATTGTTGTTGAACATGATGAGGACACGATGCGTGCGGCAGACCACTTAATCGATATTGGTCCTGGCGCAGGAGAACACGGTGGAAACATCGTTGCAAGTGGAACGCCTGAAGAGATTGAGAATAACAAAGACTCGTTAACGGGTGCTTATTTGTCTGGAGAGAAATTTATTGCTGTTCCTGAAACACGTCGTTCAGAAGATTTAGGAGCGGTCGTGATTAAAGGCGCTAAAGAAAACAACTTAAAAAATGTGGATGTTACCTTTCCGCTTGGACGATTTACTGCTGTGACTGGAGTATCAGGATCAGGCAAAAGTTCTCTGGTAAATGGTATTTTAAGAAAAGCTTTATCTAGAGAAGTCGGACGTTCCAAAGTCAAACCGGGCTTGCACACAAGTATCAGTGGATACGAAGATATTGAAAAAATTATTAATATCGACCAGAGCCCTATTGGACGGACACCTAGAAGTAATCCGGCAACGTATACAAGTGTTTTTGATGACATCAGAGATTTATTTGCCAAAACAAATGAAGCGAAGATGCGCGGCTACAAAAAAGGTCGCTTTAGTTTTAACGTAAAAGGTGGACGCTGTGAAGCTTGTAGAGGGGATGGTATCTTGAAGATTGAGATGCACTTCCTTCCTGATGTATACGTACCTTGTGAAGTTTGTCATGGAACGAGATACAACTCAGAGACATTAGAAGTTAAGTACAAAGGTAAAAGTATTGCAGAAGTGCTTGAAATGAATATTGAAGAAGCAGCAGAATTCTTCGAGAATGTACCGAAGATTTCAAGAAAAATGCAAACGATTATTGATGTCGGTCTGGGCTATATGACACTTGGACAGCCAGCAACAACCCTGTCTGGTGGAGAAGCTCAGAGAATGAAACTAGCTAGTGAGTTGCATAAGAGACAAAGTGGTCATAACTTCTATATTTTAGATGAGCCGACAACAGGTCTTCACGCAGATGATATTTCTAGATTGATTGTCGTACTAGATCGACTTGTAGAAGCGGGGAACACTGTTTTAGTCATTGAACACAATCTGGATGTCATTAAAGTAGCAGATTATGTGATTGATCTTGGGCCTGAAGGCGGAGCCGGTGGCGGTACGATTCTTGCAACAGGTACACCAGAAGAGTTAGCAGAAGTAAAAGAAAGTTATACAGGATATTACCTTAAAGAAGTACTCGATAAAGAAACCACCCGTAAAGAAAAGCTCAAAAGTAAAAACTAAGTTATTTAAAACCTTCAGAGGGTATCCTTTGGAGGTTTTTTGCTTCGCTTGGTATGATTTGATTAAATAAATTAACCTTCAAATATCAGTCGTAAGTCCTATGACTTTTTTTTCGATCTGTTGCATACTATAGATACGGGTAGAAGAAAGCCTCTATTCTAATTGTAGTTAACAGAAAGTTAAAAATACTGTAATAACCAATTGACGACAAAGTAGTGAAGAATCGAATGGGAGGAAAAAACATGCAAGAGAGAGAACGAATTTTAGAATTAGTTAAAAGTGGTGTCATCTCAACTCAAGAAGGTTTAGATTTACTAGAGTCTTTAGTTAAAAAAGAAAACAAGAAAAGTGAGTACAAAGAATTTGATCAAAGTGATTCATTTAATGAAACAATGGATGGGGAAGAAGAAACAGAATTTGTTTCTGCGGATGATCAAGAAACAGAAGATTCAGAAGAAGTTGAAAAAGCAGAACGCAATGTTGAGTTGGAAAAAGAGCTAGAAAGCTTAGCAACTGAAATCAATCAGTATTCTGTTGAACTGGATCAAGTAAACAATACTTTGTCAGAAACAAAAAGAACATTAGACAATAAAAAAGCAGAGCTTTATCACTTGCAAGAAGGTTCAAAAGAAAGAAAGAGTCAAGAACGTTCAGAAATCGAAACGGACTTAAAGAACTTAGAAAAAGAACTATCATTGATTCAAAAAATCGATGAATTAGACAATACAGAGGCTGTAGCAGAATTAAAAGCTGATATCCAATCTAAACATGACGCATTAACGGAATTAGATGAAAGACAAGAGCCGGGAACAGCTGAAAGAATGCATACGCTAAGAGAAGAAATCAGCGAATTAGAAGGCACGTTCGAGAACGTACAGAAACAAAAAATTTCGGTTATGAAACAACTTCATGCCACTAAAATGAAACAGTGGACCAATAAGGCCAAACAAGTTTCTGAAAGAATTGAAATTCCAGAAAACTGGAAAGACGAAGCATCTGAAACTCTTAATAAAGCTGGAAAGCAACTTGAAATAAGTGGAAAAGAATTGGGTAAATTTATTCGTGAGTCTGTTTCTTCGACAATGAAGAGCGATACTGCGAAGTCTGTAAAAGGGTCATTTAATTCAGCTCTTGAAAATTTTGACTGGAAAGATATTAATATCAGAGTGCCTAAACTAGCTTCTACTAATTTTGAACACGAGTGGACATTTGAAAATACTACAGCAAGCATTCTAGACTTTAAATTAGCAAACGGTAAGCTTAAACTTAAAACAAGCTCAGATGACACAATCAAGGTTTCTGCAAAAGTTAAACTTTATGGTAAAATAGATGAAGAAACTCCATTAGAAGCTTTCGAAGAACGTAGTCAAATTGAACTGGACGAAGATAAATTTGTCTTCCACGTTCCGAACAAACGTATAGAAGCAATCGTCACAATTTCTTTACCTAAACGTGTTTATGATTACACTTCTATCAAATTGTTAAATGGAGATGTTCAATTTAAATCTTTTAAAGGTAAAGATGTGTTTGTAAAATCTACGAATGGAAATATGACATTCAAAGATACGAATGCGGTAATGTTAGAAGTTAAAGGAACAAACGGGACGGTTCAAGTTCAAGACTCTGATATTAGAGATTTCCTTGTCAGTACAGTTAGTGGTTCAATCGTATTTAATGGAGCACCGTTAAGTGCGGACGTATCTACTACTAACGGAGAAGTTAAATTGACGTTGAACAACAAGGAAATGACTCGAATCAAAGCGAGTTCTGTGAACGGAAGTGTTAAAATCGCTATTCCAAAAGAGCTAGATATCGAAGGCGAAGCAAAAACAGTCTTTGGAGTAGTGAAATCAAGATTATCTGATATTGATGTACAGTCAAAACAAGATACCAAACTTAAATTCAATCGAATCAGACAAGGAAAAGCACTTCAACTGACAGCTCAGACAACTTCTGGAAATATTCTTTTGAAAGATACAGACAGAGCATAAATTTAATCAAATTAAAGGTGGTTCAGTACAATGGGAAATTTAAGAAAATCTAAAGATAATTCGGTTATTTTCGGAGTCTTGGGCGGCGTAGGAGAATATTTTAATGTTGACCCAGTACTCTTACGCGTCATCGTAGTTGTCGCAACTTTTGCGGGAGTAGGTTTAACGGTTCCGTTATATCTGTTTGCTGCTTTGCTAATGCCTGATGGTAAAAGTTCTAAAAAATCAGGAACTTACCACACATTTAACGATCGTCCTAATCCGTTTTCTGGCGTTAAACCGTCACAGAGAAAAGAAGCTGAAAAAGTGGACGAGGATGACTGGAGTGACTTTTAATTATGAAATGGTGGCAAAAAATTCTTGCTAACACGATTATATTTCTAGCGTTAGCTGGATTTCTGGATGGATTTAGAATTGCGACTTGGGAAACGGCTTTAATTGCAGCTGTAGTTTTTGCTGGATTAAATTTATTCGTTAAACCTGTTCTAGTGATTCTATCCCTTCCGATCACTTTTTTGACGCTAGGACTTTTTTACTTCGTGATTAATGGTTTAATGCTCTGGTTTACTGCATCATTGGTGAGTGGATTCGAATTTAGTTCTTTCGGTATGTCACTGATTGTTGCTTTGGTCGTATCTGCATTAAATGCATTTTTCAGTAGCGGGTATGAGTAAAATGCCTAGCTTTGAGCATTAAAATAAATTATGTGTAGCCTTCAGAGTCAGTTCGTTAGCTGATTCTGAAGGTTTTTTTATTGCATGATTATGTATCGTTCTCTTGATTTATTCACTATAAACCATACATCAATTGTGATATGATGTAAGTGCTTATTCATTTTATAAGTGGAATTTGACTCGATATAAAAGTGTATAAATCTTATAAAATCATGGTTCAATGCAAAACGTTTTTTAGTATAAGCATTCAATCTGAGTAAAGGAGCTTAACATGGCGAACACAGTTACAATAAAACAACTAGTTGAAGCAATGAGTGATATTCATGTCGTTGTCGGAGAAGAGAACCTTGAACGAAAAATCACGATTAGTGATTTATCTAGACCGGCACTGGAACTTACGGGATATTTTAGCTTTTATCCTCAAAATAGAATACAGTTATTAGGTAGAACAGAATTGTCTTTTGTTGAGCGTATGACAAGTGACGAACGCTATATTATCATGAAAAGAATGTGTCAAGGAGATACTCCAGCATTTTTAGTTTCGAGAAATCAGGAGCCACCAAAAGAACTGATCAAGGCGGCTTCAGAAAAGGGGATTCCTGTTCTAGTCTCTACTAGACCCACAACCAGACTTTCTTCTAATGTTACAAACTTTTTGGAAGAACGACTGGCAGAAAGAATTTCTCAACACGGCGTATTAGTAGATATCTACGGTATGGGTGTATTAATTATTGGAGATTCTGGAATCGGAAAATCAGAGACCGCTTTGGAACTGGTTCAGCGAGGGCATCGCTTAGTTGCTGACGACCGTGTGGAACTTTACATGATGGATGAGAACCGTATTATTGGTGAGCCACCTGAAATCCTGCGTAATCTAATTGAAATTCGAGGAATCGGAGTCATTGATGTCGTGAATTTATTTGGGGTTGGATCAATCCGTTCGAGCAAGACCGTTGATTTGGTTATGAATTTAGAGCATTGGGATCGCAACCGTCAGTACGATAGACTAGGAAATAACCTTGAAAATATGAGGTTCTTTAACGTGGATGTACCTAAGTTATCTATTCCAGTTCGTATTGGTCGAAATCTATCAATCATTATTGAGATCGCTGCAATGAATATCAGAGCGAAACAAATGGGATACGATGCAACCGAAACATTTGAACGTAATTTAGGACAGTTGATTAAGAAAAATTCGCAAGATATTTAATATGGAGGATTCAATAATATGAGTGTTAGTTTAGGAGCGATTGATCCAATTGCTTTTCAGTTTGGACCATTAAGGGTGGCTTGGTATGGAATCATTATTGTATTCGGTATGTTTGTTGCCGTTTGGTTGAGTATCAAAGAAGGTGAGAAAAGAGGAATCGAAGAAGACTTTATAGTTGATTTGGCTTTTCGAATCATTCCAGCTGGTCTGATTGGTGCACGGCTATACTATGTGCTCTTTGAGCTGGATGTTTACCTCCAGGACCCTATTCGTATCTTCTATATATGGGAAGGCGGTATCGCGATCTACGGGGGATTATTAGCAGGATTTGCAACGCTCGTCTGGTATACCAAAAAGAAAGATATAGCTGTCTGGCTTTTACTAGATGTGCTTGCGCCTCACGTTATGATTGCTCAAGCAATTGGTCGTTGGGGAAATTTTGTGAACCAAGAAGCTCATGGTGGAGAAGTTGCGCGGTCGTTTCTAGAACGATTGATGTTACCCAATTTTATTATTGAACAAATGAACATACAAGGTACGTATTACCATCCAACCTTCCTATATGAATCGTTATGGAACCTAGCTGGTTTTATCATCTTAATGGTTGTCCGTAGTAAAGATGGAATTCTCAGAAGAGGTGAAACTGCACTAGGATATGTAGCTTGGTATAGTCTGGGTCGCATTTGGATAGAAGGTATGCGGACAGATAGTTTGTATATCGGACCATTACGTGTCTCTCAAGTCCTTTCTGGTGTCTTACTCGTCGTGGCGGTATCACTGATTCTTTACAGAAGATTCTATGTGTATCCAACACCACCTTATTACACAGAAGGCATGCTACCTGAAAGAACATTTGCAGAAAAAAAGAAAAAATCTGAATTAAAAAAATAAAAAGATTGTAGCTTAGAAAGGAGATCCATTTGGAATATACAGCAGCATTATTTGATTTCGATGGCACGTTGGCCAACTCGAATGAGTTGATCAACCGTACTCACCTGACGATTTTGGAAGAACTTTTTCCAGGAGAATATACACTTGATTCGGTTCGACAATTCAATGGACCGTCCCTTACAGAGGTTTATGGGACATTAATTCCCGACCGAGCAGAAGAAATCATTCATCGTTACCGCATGCTTAATTCTGACTTGCACGATGGTATGATTTCTTTATTTGATGGAGTCTTTGAGGAATTGAAACAGTTGAAGAAAAGCGGTGTAAAATTAGCAATTGTATCAACTAAACGCAATGATATGATTGAAAGGGGTATTGAAGTTTTAGGTCTACAAGGCTTGTTTGATATCGTTATTGGATCAGACTCCTACACGTGTTTTAAGCCAAATCCTGAACCCGTTTATAGAGCTCTTGCAGCATTAAATGTTCATCATAATCAAGCTATTATGATTGGCGATAATAATCATGATATTGAAGCTGCCACAAATGCAGGGATTCCAAGTGTATTTGTGGAATGGTCTCAAAAGACCACCGCAGAAATTGCACCGTATAATCCCACTTATAGTGTGAAGAGTATGTCAGAATTAACAGAATTGATTTTAGGGAGCTCAAAAGAGCAACTGGATACGACTAATGAGTTAGAGGGGGCGCCTAAACAGTGAACACAAAAGTAGCTGTTTTGGGAGCTGGATCATGGGGGACAGCTTTATCCAAAGTTCTTTTAGAAAATGGACATCAAGTAAACCTTTGGAGTCGTAATCAAACTCAAGTTGATGAAATAAACGAATATCATACGAATCAGTCTTACCTTCCAGGTTCAACGTTACCTGAGAATTTAAGAGCAACAACAGATCTTAAGTTGGTAGTAGAAGCAGCAGACGTGATCGTTTTTGTTGTGCCAACAAAGGCGATCAGAGACTTGGCTAAACAAGTCAATAACTTTATCAGTAGTCCAAAGCTCATCGTTCATGCATCAAAAGGACTGGAACAAGCATCTCACAAAAGAATTTCTACCATACTGGAAGAAGAGATTTCTTTTGTAAATAGAAGGGCAGTCGTTGCTCTATCCGGACCAAGTCATGCTGAAGAAGTTATGTCAGAAGATTTAACGACAATAACAGCAGCATGTGAAGACGAACAGAGCGCAAAAACGGTTCAAGCCTTATTTTTAAACGACTATTTCAGAGTGTATACAAACCGAGATATAATAGGTGTTGAAATTGGTGCGGCACTAAAAAACATCATAGCTGTAGGAGCCGGAGCAATTGCAGGAATGGGTTTTGGAGATAACGCTAAGTCCGCATTGGTCACAAGAGGGCTTGCAGAAATCACCAGATTAGGTGTCGCTATGGGAGCTGAACCTTTGACCTTCATGGGACTTAGCGGTGTCGGTGATTTGATTGTAACTTGTACAAGTCCACACTCCAGAAACTGGAGGGCTGGAAATTTACTTGGAAAAGGACAGCAAGTAGAGACGATTTTAAATGAAATGGGTATGGTCGTTGAAGGAATTTCTACTACAAAAGCTGCCTATGAACTTGCTCAAGAGTATAAGATCGATATGCCAATCACAGAAGCCATCTATAAAGTAGTTTATGGTAACGCAGAAGTAAAATATGTTATACTGAATTTAATGCAGCGAGAAGGAAAATCAGAATAAACTCTGAGACCTTAACGAAGCGCAAAATAGTCAAAAAATACTGAATTTAAATGATCTAAATGATCTAAATGTAGGAGAAGGGCGAAAGCCTTTCTACATAATTATGCTATATGAAGGAGAACAGAATGGAAAAGGAGAAGAAAGAAATGAAAAAAGTCAGAAAAGCGATCATTCCAGCAGCAGGATATGGAACACGTTTTCTTCCAGCTACTAAAGCAATGCCAAAGGAAATGATTCCAATTGTAGACAAACCAACGATTCAATTTATCGTTGAAGAAGCAATTGCTTCAGGAATTGAAGATATTTTGATTATCACTGGAAAGCTTAAACGTCCAATCGAAGATCACTTCGATTCTAACCCTGAACTTGAAGAAAGCCTTAAAGCTAAAGGAAAACATGAATTGCTGAAACTAGTTGAAGAAACAACAGGGTTAAACTTGTATTTCGCTAGACAATCTTATCCTTTGGGATTAGGACATGCGGTTCTTCAAGCAAAAGCTTTTGTTGGTGATGAGCCTTTCGTAGTTATGTTAGGAGACGACGTAATGGCTGATGAAGTGCCTTTGACTAAGCAACTTATTGAAGGCTACGAAAAAACACATGCATCTAATATTGCTGTTATGCGTGTGCCACACGAAGAGACTTCTAGTTACGGAATCATTGATCCTGAAGCAGAAGCTGAAGAAGGTCTTTATAATGTTCGTAAATTTGTAGAGAAACCTCAACCAGAGGATGCACCAAGTGATCTAGCAATTATTGGTCGTTACCTATTAACACCACAGATCTTTGATTTACTTGAAAAACAAGAGCCGGGTGTTGGTGGAGAAATCCAATTAACAGATGCCATTGATGCACTGAACAAGACACAACGTGTTTTTGCTAAAGAATTTAAAGGTGACCGTTTTGATGTCGGTGATAAATTCGGGTTCTTGAAAACAACGATTCAATATGGTTTGACACATCCACAAGTTAAAGACAACTTGAAAAACTATATCGTTGAACTAGCAAAAGAGTTAGAAAACGGTGGCGGAGAAACCAAGATGGACGCTGAGTCACATGAATTAGAAGATAAAAAAGCAAAATAATTTCAAATGAAACATTGTCTGCTCAATGAAGTAGGCAATGTTTTTTATACGAAATCAAATTGAGGGATAAAAAAAGACGGAGATTTGATATACTATCCATATCTAAAATACGTCAGTAAGACATTTTCAAACTCAACTATTTACAATCAGTGGTAAAAGTTATACCATTGAAAGAGTTGTATTGATTGTTGACGAGGGGAGTGTGCTATATGAAACAAGCGGATGACCATCAGATTATTTCACTGATTCCCAATGCCAGAACCTATTATGGACGGGCAATGATCGCATATGAAAAAAAAGATTTAAAGAAAGCTGAAAAGCATTTTAAGACTGGACTCAGTCTTGCGGAAAATAAAGATGAAAGAATTTTCGGTAAAATTCAATTAACATTGATTTACCAGCATTCTTTCAGATTCGATGAATCTATCGCAGTACTCAATGAGGTTTTAGAAAAAGAATCTGAAAAGTATTATGATGTATACTTTTTTCAAGCAACCAATTATATCCATCTAAATGACTACAAAACTGCTGAAGCTATGCTGGATGTTTACAGAACTTCTAGGCAAAATGGAACCTATTCTGCTGAAGCAGATGAAATGAAAAAAATGATTGAACAACAATTGACAGAAAAGAATCATAAAGATTAAAACTTACTAAAAGTAAGTTTTTATAGTGGAATAAAAGAATTGATTTCCACTATAATAAGTACAGGAACAAGTGGGAGGGGCACTCTAATGGAAATTATTGAAAAAATATATGATGTTATTGTTATCGGCGCTGGTCCAGGAGGATTGACTGCAGGACTTTATGCTTCACGTTCAAATTTATCAACCTTAATGTTAGATCGTGGATTACCAGGCGGCCAGATGAACAATACGGCTGAAATTGAAAATTATTCTGGGTTCAGTAGTATCTTAGGACCTGATTTATCGACTAAAATGTATGAGGGTGCTCAGCAATTTGGTGCTGAATACGCTTATGGAGATGTTCAGGAAATTATTGATGGCAAAGAATACAAAGAAATCGTTACTTCAAGCAAGACTTTCCGCACACGTTCTATTATTTTGGCTACAGGTGCTGAGCATAAAAAGCTTGGTGTAACTGGAGAAGCAGAATTCAACGGTAGAGGTGTATCATACTGCGCGGTCTGTGATGGAGCATTCTTTAAAGGGAAACATGTTGTCGTTGCCGGTGGAGGAGATTCAGCGGTTGAAGAAGGCACTTACTTGACTCAGTTTGCCAGCAAAGTAACAATCGTTCACAGAAGAGATACTCTTCGTGCTCAAAAAATCTTGCAAGATAGAGCATTTAAAAATGAAAAAGTGGACTTTGTGTGGGACTCAGTTATTGAAGAAATCGAAGGGGACCAAGCTGTAAGTGGGGTCCGTATTCGCAATCTTAAAACTGGAGAAGTTTCTACTCTTGAAGCAGAAGGTACGTTTATCTATATTGGGATCTTACCTAACTCTGATCAATTCCGTTCATTGGGTATTACAGATGAAGAGGGATGGATTGAAACAGATGAAAAGATGGAATCAAAAGTACCAGGTATTTTCGCTATTGGAGACGTCCGTAAAACAGTCTTACGCCAAGTGGCTACAGCAGTTGGGGATGGATCTATTGCCGGAAACGCTGCGTACCAATATGTTGAGGAATTGAAAGAACAACTAGAAAAAACACACGCATAAATCACATGCATTTTAAACATTAACGATTAAACAGACTAAAAGTACAGAAATAGTGGTCGACGACAGTCGCGCATGCTAGTTCTGTACTTTTTTTGTATTGTTAAATACGATACAAACTAGTATAATGAAAGTTGTTATGAAAGCCTTTTATGTCAATATCATGCATAATATAAACAAAAATGGTACAATTATATCAATATAAAAATAAAAATGACTAAAAAGAGAGGTTTTAAAAATGAGCTGGCAGGAGACTTATACTACTTGGAAAAACTATGCTGATTTAGATTCCGATGTACTGAAAGATTTAGAAAAAAATAAACAGGACGAATCGAAACTAGAGGATGCTTTCTACGCACCACTGGAGTTTGGTACAGCAGGTATGAGAGGGATCATCGGTGCAGGGATTAATCGGATGAACATTTATACTGTTCGTCAAGCGACTGAAGGTTTAGCATTGTTTATTGAAAAAGAGCAAGGTGAAGAGGCTAAAAAACGTGGCGTTGCGATTGCATACGATTCACGTCATATGTCTAGAGAATTCGCGTTTGAATCAGCAAAAACATTAGGGGCTCATGGAATCAAGGCTTACGTATTCGAAAGTCTTCGTCCAACACCTGAGCTTTCATTTGCTGTTCGTCATCTTCAAGCTGCTGCCGGAATTATGATCACTGCTAGTCACAATCCTCCTGAATATAATGGATATAAAGTTTACGGAGAAGACGGTGGACAATTACCGCCTAAAGAAGCAGATGCACTGACCTCGCTTGTTAGAAGTGTAGAAGATGTTTTATCTATTGAAGTAGCAGATGAACAAGAAATCGCAAATTCAGGATTACTGGAAATCATAGGAGATAATGTTGATAAAGCATACTTAGAAGCTATGAAGACCGTAACGATTGATCCTAATTTGATTGAAAGAGTCGCGAAAGATCTAACGATCGTTTTCACGCCACTTCATGGTACAGGAAAGATGATTGGGGAAAAATCATTAAAACAAGCGGGATTCCGAAATGTGCACTTAGTTCCAGCACAAGCCGAACCAGATCCTGAGTTTTCAACGGTTAAATCACCAAACCCTGAAGATCCAGCAGCTTTTGAAATGGCGATTGAATTAGGTTGTGAAGTAGATGCAGACCTTCTAATCGCAACTGACCCAGATGCAGACCGTTTGGGAATGGCCGTTAGAACAGCAAAAGGACAGTATGAAGTCCTTTCTGGTAACCAAATTGCCAGCTTAATGCTAGATTATATATTGAAAGCACACCGTAAAACAGGGATTTTACCTAAAAATAGTGTGATTTTGAAATCAATCGTATCAAGCGATTTGCCTAAAGCCATTGCTGAAAAAAATGGTGTAAGAACGATTGATGTCCTAACAGGATTCAAATTTATCGCTGAAAAAATCAAGCATTTTGAAAATGATCAGTCTAGTACATTTATGTTTGGTTTTGAGGAAAGTTACGGTTATCTTATTCAACCATTCGTACGAGATAAAGATGCCATGCAAGCTCTTGTTTTATGTGCTGAAATGGCTGCATACCATAAAGAGCTTGGATATAGCTGTTTTGATGCACTTCAAGATCTTTATCACGAGCATGGACACTATAAAGAAAAAACCATTTCAATTACAATGGATGGTATTCAAGGTGCTCAAAAAATCAATGATTTGATGGATTCATTGAGAAATGATTCTCCAACTAGCTTTGGAAAAATCAAGATCCAAGAAATCGAAGATTTTAAAACGAGTAAACGTACAAACTGTGATGGAGAAGTAGAGACAATCGATATGCCTTCAGCAGATGTGTTGAAATATCGCTTAGTCGATTCTAGCTGGATTGCAGCGCGTCCGTCAGGTACAGAACCAAAAATCAAGTTCTATATCGCTGCCTTCGACGATTCAGGAGTAGCCGTTGAAGAGAAAATTGAATCATTTGAAAAAGCGATTCAATCAATTGTAGCGGATCAGTAAACTTACAACATAAGCCCTAGCGTACTCTGTTAAATCTCAGGGTACGCTAGGTTTTTTTGGTCGAATAAAGTCAGTTTATTTAATTTACAAGGGATTAAATTTAAATAAAGGGGAACGACTTAAGGGGTATTTCTTTTGGAATAACCACAAGTCTTTTATAATTAACCTATAGCCTTATAAGAATGAAAGGAAGTGAGCTTATGGACAAGAATGTTGGAGAAATGGAAAGTATTGCCCGCATCGTATTTGGAGCAGCGCTAGTCCCTAACTTGATTTTCACAAAAGGTATTGGGAAAGTATTAGGAGTCATTGGTATTGGATTGCTTGCATCAGGTAAAACTCAAAAGTGTAGTATGTATCAAGCAATGGGTAGAAGTACCTATGATGGTAAATAATCATTTGAACTCTTTATCTTAATAAAGGTAAAGAGTATGAAAAAAACCAGGCAGAAACCGCTGATTTAGGGTCTGTCTGGTTTTTCAGTTGTAGGAAAATTTGCTTCAAGGAAATCAGCATAATCCTCTCCCCAAGAGCAGATGGCGGATACTACGGGTTCTAGAGAACGTCCGATATCAGTCAGTGTATAATCGACTTTTGGTGGAACTACAGGGTAGATGGTCCGGTAAATAATTTGGTCTTCTTCTAGTTCCCGTAATTGGCGGATCAGCATTCGCTGGTTGATGTCAGGAAATGTTTTCTGGAGTTCACTTAACCGTAAGGAAGGATGGTTCAAAAGTGCCCAGATCAGACTAATTTTCCATCTACCGCCTACAACCGACAAAGCGAGGTCTTTACTAGTGTGAAATGATTTATTTTTAAATTCTATCATGTGATTGCATCCTTTCTACTCAAGACATTTTTGTAGTGACAAAAATGTCAGTATTCACATTGACTGTATTATACAATACAATTAGACAGAACGATATAAAAGAAATAGAGAGAAAGAGGGTATTCACTATGAAAAGCAAAGCAGCCGTAGCGTTCGGTCCAGGAGAACCACTTAAAATTGTAGAATTAGATGTTGAAGAACCAAAAGCAAATGAGGTTATGGTCAAAATTCTTTACACATCCGTTTGCCATACAGATGCTTTCACACTGTCTGGACAAGATCCAGAAGGGATTTTCCCTTCAGTACTTGGACATGAGGGTGCCGGAGAAGTTGTTTCTGTAGGAGAAAATGTCACTTCTGTAAAACCAGGGGACCACGTTATTCCACTTTACACACCTGAATGTGGCGAATGTAAATTCTGTCTTTCAGGTAAAACAAATTTGTGTGGAGCCGTACGTGAAACTCAAGGAAAAGGTTTGATGCCGGATGGTACAACGCGTTTTTCATATAATGGAGAACCTGTTTATCATTATATGGGAACGAGTACCTTTAGTGAATACACAGTCGTTAATGAAATTAATTTAGTGAAAGTTGACGAGCAAGCACCATTAGACAAGGTTTGTTTATTCGGTTGTGGGGTCACAACGGGCATTGGTGCTGTAGAAAAAACTGCACAAGTAGAAGAAGATGCCGTAACAGCTGTATTTGGTTTGGGAGCTATCGGTCTTGCCGTTATTCAGGGACTTAAAAAAGCCAATGCCAAGCGCATCATTGCAATCGATATGAATCCGGATAAATGGCCGCTGGCACAAGAAATGGGTGCAACAGATTTCATCAATCCATCAGATTATGATAGACCAATTCAAGAAGTGATTGTTGAAATGACGGACGGTGGTGTGGATTACAGCTTTGAATGTATCGGTAATGTAGAAGTGATGAAATCTGCACTAGAAGCTTGCCACAAAGGCTGGGGTGAAAGCATCATTATTGGAGTTGCCGGTGCTGGTCAAGAAATTCATACTAGACCATTCCAACTTGTAACTGGAAGAGTCTGGAAAGGTTCTGCCTTTGGTGGTGTTAAAGGACGTTCTGAATTACCAGGTATGGTTGATGATTATATGAATGGAGACATTGATCTGGATTCATTTATTACCCACCACCTAAAATTCAGTGAAATCAATGAAGCTTTTGAGTTACTGCACAAAGGAGAATCTATCCGTACAATTCTGACATATGGAGAGTGATTGAATGACTATCGAACTGCTTGAAACACATAAAGTCTTTAAAGGTGAACAACGCAAATACAGCCATTATTCTACAGTTCTAGACTGTGATATGGTATTCAGCTTGTATTTGCCTGAAGCTTCTGAAAAACAGCCTACCTCATTGATCTGGTGGTTATCTGGACTAACCTGTACAGATGACAACTTCAGCCAGAAAAGCGGCTTCCAAAAGGCTGCATCTGATCAAGAAGTGGCAGTCGTTATTCCAGATACTTCTCCAAGAGGGGAAGACGTTCCAGATGAAGATCGGTACGATTTAGGTAAAGGTGCTGGGTTTTATCTTAATGCGACACAAGAACCATGGGCAAAACATTATCAGATGTATTCTTATCTTACAGAAGAATTGCCAGAAATCGTACATCAGTTAATTCCTGATTTTTCTGGAAAAGAAAGTATCATGGGACACTCGATGGGCGGTCATGGTGCGTTGGTACTAGGGTTAAAAGAACCACAGCGGTTTAAAGCGATATCGGCCTTTGCACCGATTTTGACACCCAGTGAGGTGCCTTGGGGCAAAGAAGCCTTCTCAGCGTATCTCGGGACAGATAAAGCGTCTTGGAAAGAATGGGATGCAACTTATCTAATTAAACAAGTTGAGCAAGCACCTCCTGTTTTTGTCACTCAAGGGACGAATGATCAGTTTTACGAAGAACAGTTAAAAGAAGACATTTTTTTGAAAGCTGCGGAAGGTAAAACTGTTCAGTATCAAGCGGAGCCCGGGCATGATCACAGTTATTTTACGATTGCGACATTTATCAAAAAGCATATCCAATTTCATATAAATGAATTGAATAGATAACTATTCAGTATCTAAAGAAGCAGATGGCATATATTTTAGTATGCTATCGGCTTCTTTTTTACCCTTTTTAGAATAATTTTGCTAGACTGTATACATGACACACCCGGAATGTTATAATAAATGGAATGAGTCATTTTAATTTGTTGATAAAAAGGAACAAACAAAAGGGAGTGCTGGCAAGTGGCAGAAAATATCGAACTCGTAGTCATTACGGGGATGAGTGGCGCAGGTAAGACGGTAGCAATGCAAAGTTTTGAAGATATGGGCTATTACTGTGTAGATAATATGCCGCCGAATTTACTTCCAACATTCTGGGATCTTGTCAGAGAGTCTGGGCAATTTTCAAAAATCGCTCTAGTTATGGATCTGAGAATGAGAGACTTTTTTGATCAAATGAAAGAAATGATCTTCAAAGTAGAAAATAGTCCGCATATTACGACTCGAATTCTATACTTGGAAGCGACAGAGAAAGAACTGGTTTCTCGATACAAAGAAACGCGTCGATCACATCCTTTAGCAACAAGTGGACGAACGATTGATGGAATTAGAAAAGAACGTCAATTACTTGAAGATATTAAAACACGGGCGCAAGTTGTCATTGATACATCAGATTTAACGCCGCGACAACTAAGAGAAGAATTAATTAGTAATTTTAAAACAAAAGAAAAAGAAATGTTTAGAGTTGAAATGGTTTCGTTCGGTTTTAAATACGGACTTCCAATTGATGCGGATGTAGTGATGGACGTCCGTTTTCTACCGAACCCGCACTATATCGAAGAACTACGACCACAAACAGGATTAGATAAAAAAGTCTATGACTATGTGATGCAACAACCTGAAACAGAACCTTTCTACAAGAAGTTTGCTGAATTACTAGACTATGCGCTTCCTGGTTATAAAAGAGAAGGAAAGAGTAGTGTCACGATCGCAATAGGTTGTACAGGTGGGAAACACCGTTCAGTTGCACTTGCTGAAAGGCTCGGACATAAAATCCAGGCTGATGGGTATCTGGTCAACATCACTCACCGGGATAAAGATAAGACAAAGGAGTCTACCGTTCGATCATGATGAATTCAAAACAGAAAAAAAGACGACCAAAAATCGTTGTGATTGGTGGGGGAACAGGACTGCCAGTCGTTTTAAAAAGTTTAAAAGAAAAAGAGGCTGATGTTACAGCTGTTGTGACTGTAGCGGATGATGGAGGAAGTAGTGGAGCATTGCGTGAGAGCATTAATGCTGTTCCACCAGGCGATTTAAGAAACGTCCTGATCGCTTTGTCTGAAATCCCAGAAACGTTTAAAGAAATATTCCAATACCGCTTTAAAACAGATGATGAAACACTCGCAGGTCATTCAATTGGAAATTTAATTATTTCTGCAACAGCAGACATGAAAGGCAATATTTATGAAGCCATTCAGTTGCTTGCTAAAATGATGCAGGTAAAAGGGCATGTATATCCAGCGGCAGAAGAACCATTAATTCTGAATGCAAGATATGTGGATGGTTCTACTGAAAAAGGAGAATCAAAAATTGCTAAAGAAGGTAAAATGATTGATTACGTGGCGCTTTCTTGTGTAGGAGAAGCACATCCAATTATGGCAAGCCGTAAAGTAGTCTCTGCAATTATGGATGCGGATATGGTCGTTTTAGGACCTGGAAGTTTGTTTACGAGTATCCTACCTAATTTGATGATTCCAGATCTTGGAGAAGCGGTTATGAATACAGAAGCCAAAGTGGTTTATATTTGTAATATTATGACCCAACTTGGAGAAACGGAAAATCTTTCTGATGCAGAACACATTCAAGTATTGCATAAACATTTGGGGAAAAAATTTGTAGATATTGCTTTAGCAAATATTGGCAAAGTGCCCGACGAATATGTTGAAGACATTCAATCCACAGAAAATTTACTTCAAGTGGAGCATGATTTCAAGAGCATGCAAAAGGAAGTTCCGATTATTATTTCGGATGATTTTTTGGAGTATAGAAACAAAGGCGTTTATCATAATGGTGAAAAAGTCGCAGAAGAAATCTTTAGAACAGCTTTTAATTCTCAAAGAGCTTTTCTGAACTTTTAAACAAATTTGATGGAAGTTGGCAAGAGAGGAAGAGAGAACGTGTCATTTGCAGCAGAAGTAAAAAAGGAACTGACAATGCTGGAAGTTCATCCGGAGCATGCTAAGGCAGAACTTGCCGCATTGATTCGAATGAACGGAACATTAAGTATAGTGAATCAAGAATTCTTATTGAACGTGCAGACAGAGAATGCAGCGATTGCTAGACGCATCTATTCATTGATCAAAGATAACTTTGATGTTGAATCCGAATTGTTGGTTCGTAAAAAAATGAAGTTAAAGAAGAATAATGTCTATATTGTTCGATTGAAAAGTGGAAGTAAATTAATTTTATCTGAACTAGGTATTATGGATGGGATGCTCTATCATGGTCATGTTCCTGAAGAAATCATGAAAAATAGACAAAAAGCGAAATCTTATTTGAGAGGTGCCTTTTTAGCAGGAGGATCTGTGAATAGTCCAGGAACCAGTCGATATCATCTAGAAATCCACTCTAGCTATGAAGAACATAACGAAGATATTTGTAATATGATGAAAGAATTTGAATTAAATGGTCGTACACATGAAAGAAGAAATGGCCATATCGTTTACTTGAAAGAGTCAGAAAAAATCGCGAATTTCCTTTCTCTCATTGGCGCGACAGGAAGTATGTTCAAATTTGAAGATGTACGAATTGTCAGAGACATGAGAAATTCTGTTAATCGTCTTGTAAACTGTGAGAATGCAAATATGAACAAGACGATTGATGCAGCAGGAAAGCAGATTGAGAATATCAAGCTGATCGACAAAATGGTTGGACTGGATTCTATTCCAGATAAACTTCAAGAAATTGCTTTGCTTAGAGTAGAGTATCCAGATGTTAGTCTGAAAGAGCTCGGAGAGCTAGTACCTAACGGTGGCGTATCCAAATCTGGGGTCAATCATCGTCTTAGAAAATTAAACAAAATGGCAGAAGAACTAAAAGAGTATTCAGCCTAATTGAAAAAGAGGGATCCTGAAAAGAATTTCTCGGGATTCCACCTTGTTTTAAAGGTAATTTTAAAGTAAACTAGTTAATTGAGTCATCACTCACCATGGTGTAATGGATAACACCTGAGATTCCGGTTCTCAAGCTGGGGGTTCGATTCCCTCTGGTGAGGTTATATAGAGCAGAAACGCTAATTCAAAAGTGTTTCTGCTTTTTTTGTTTCACTTTTAGAGACAAGAATCTACTCAAATAAACTTTTCAAGGAAAAGTCGACGTAGACATCAAATAAAACTGAAATGAATACGTTTACTTTTGACGCTAGCGTTATGTTATGATAGAGATGTATTAAAATAACCTATGGACTAATATATGCGGTTGCATCAAAACTCATAAGAGCAGGTTTATGATGAACAATCACATAAATTGACCAACGATGATAAAACGGAGGATACTTAGATGAAGAAATTTGGATGGGCTTATATTGGTTGTGGCGGAATCGCTCAAGGTACAGCAAAAGAACTTGTTCAAACAGAAGACAATCAGATTGTTTCTGTATGGAATAGAACAAGATCGAAAGCAGATACATTTGTAGAAGAATTTGGCGGAAAAGTATATGATACAGCTGAAGAAGCGATTAATGCGCCAGAAGTTGAAGGCGTTTACGTCAATGTGAACGGAGACCAGCATGGGCACTACACAGAGTTAGCCATTAAAAATGGGAAAGCCGTTCTGTGCGAGAAGCCTTTTACGATCAATGAACAAGAAGCTAAAGATGTCTTCAATCACGCTGAAGAACAAGATGTTTACGTATCAGAAGCGATGTGGACTTGGCACAACGAGACTGCTCTAAAAGTGAAAGAATGGATCCATTCTGGAGCAATAGGGGAAGTTGTCTCAGCTGATAGTGCATTTGAAGTCGCATTACTGAAATACACAGATAATCCAAGACTAACAACACCTTCGATGCTGGGTGGTGCATTAATGGATTTAGGCGTATACAATATCAGATATAGCTACGAGCTTTTTGGATTACCTGAATCGATTCAATGTGAAGGTGAAATGCACGAGGTAGATTATAAAGAAGATATCGTATTCCGTTATCCGAATTTCGAAGTGAATATGAAGGTTTCAATGAAAGAAAACGGCGGACATTTTTTCAATATACAAGGAACAAAAGGATCAATAGAAGTTCCTCAATTTCATATGGCAAAAGAAGCCGTTTTGGAAACAGATGAGGGAGAGAAAAAATTTCAGGCGAGTGAAGACTTGCTATATGGAAAACAGTTTTCAAACGTTGCCCAAGAAATTCGTTCTGGAAAAAAAGAAGGAAGTTACATCTCTGCTAAAAGCACCATTGAAGTCATGGGATTGCTAGACGAATGTCGCAATCAAATGGGACTGGTATACCCACAAGAAATGGAGGATTAATAAAGAAGTATACTAATACTAAAAAGTACTGATCTCTTTCTATTGAGATGAGTACTTTTTTTGAGATTTTATTGCTATTTTCTATATTATTAACGATTTATAAAAAAATATTGACTTATATAGTATGACTGTATACACTGTAACTATATAGTTTAACTGTATAAAAGGGGATGCGATATGAAACGAAACTCAAATTTACCATTAACAGAAACGGTCTATTATATTTTACTAACGTTATGGAAACCTGCCCATGGATATTTGATTATGCAAAAGATAGAAGAACTGAGTGAAGGTCAAGTGAAAATGGCAGCCGGTACGCTTTACGGTGCGTTAGATAATTTGCTCAAATCAAAATTAATTGCACCAACTGTAAGCGAAGATAAAAGAAGAAAAACCTACGTGATTACTAAAAAAGGGAAAGAACTTCTAGAGGCTGATTTTAATAGAATGATACATATGGTCAAAATAACGGAGGCTATTGCTAAGGAGGTAGAATAATGATTAAATATAATATATTTATAGATCTTACTAAAGAAGAGAATTGGCTAAGAGAAATGAGTACAAAAGGTTATGCATTTCAAAAAAAGAAACTTGGTTATAACTTTAAGAAAGAAAGGACTCTCGAAACTATTTATAGAATAGATTATCGAACGTTTAACCGCAGAGAAGATTTCTTAGACTACATTGCTTTATTTGAAGATAGTGGTTGGATTCACTTGTCAGGAACAAAATCATCTGGAAAGCAATATTTTAAAAAGGACGAGACAAAAGATGACCTTGAAGGTGAATTGGATATTTTTTCGGATCAACAGTCTAAAGCCTTAAGATATAAAAGAACAATGCAGTATCTTTCTTATTCATTTATAACATTACTCTTCACGTCAATTGTACTATTTGATTCATCAAATATTGAAGCTAGTCTAAATCCTAAATCATTATATTACACACCCGGATTATGGCAACAAGAAGGGGTATCGTTCTGGTTTTCCTTTTTATTCGAAACACCTTTCGCACTTGCTAGAGGATTTATGTGGTATTTCTTTCCTTTAGCGTTAATCGTAAATGGATATTTATATATAAAGTCGCGGGAACAATGGAAGGATTGTCGGATATTCGACTCTAAAAAACCTTAATAGGAACAGAAAAAAATAATTAATTCTGAGAGTTCTCAGGTTAGATATATAATAAAAAAGCAGTCGAGATAAAAACATCTCGACTGCTTTAAAAGTATTCTATAGGTAGACTGTTAAACGAGCTCAATAACCAATTTATCTTCTTCGTTTAAAGAGATTGCGCCATTTGAATGCCATTCTCTTCCTGTAGATAAAGGATGTGAGTAAAGGAAAATGTCATTAGGTAGTACATAGAACACAACATTTTCTTCTTCAATAACGATTTTTTGAACAGACTCAACTTCGCCGTTTTTGACTTCAAAATCCATCGTACCAAGACCGGATTGAACAGTATTAATCAAAGGGAAAGGTGCTTTATCAGTAGACATAGTAAACTCCTCCTTTCAACTATGGTTACGTTTATTTTATACATAATCTGTATAAAATTAAACTAATAAGATTGTGTTAGTAGATTTAAAAGACAATGGTTGTGCTCAATTCAATAGTTTCGTTATAATGGTTGAAGGTTTACTCAACAGATGTGCTTTGAATAATCTACAGTCAATCCTAAAGAAATGAGATGGGTCCATGAATTTGAAACAATTAGAATATTTTCTTACGATAGTAGAAGAAGGCCAGATCACAGCCGCGGCAAAGAAACTTCATATAGCACAGCCGCCGTTAAGTTATCAGCTTCGCTTACTTGAAGAAGACCTCGGAGTACAATTAATGAAAAGAGGTTCAAGAAAAATCACCTTGACGCCAGCAGGAGAATTACTGAAGCAAAGAGCTGAACAAATTTTTTCTCTGACAACCGCTACGAATCGAGAAATGGAACTATTTAAAAAAGGAAATGTAGGAACATTATCAATCGGAACCATATCTTCATCTAGTACCGTCATTCCAGACCAGTCTATCTTATCCTTTGCTAGTCGATATCCAAATATTCAATTCGATATCCATGAAGGTAATAGTTATGAAGTAATCGAGATGCTTGAAAAAGGTGTGATTGATGTTGGAATTGTTAGAACACCATTTAAAAAGAGTGGGTTAGAAATCCGATATGCAAAGTCCGAGCCGATTGTAGCTGTTTTCCCAGAAGGACAGCACCACGGGAAACACAAAAATTTAATCGAACTCATTGAATTATATGATCAACCATTAATCATCTACAGACGATTTGAACAATTAATTCATGATGCTTTTGAAAAAGAACAAATCACGCCTTCGATTAAATGTAGAAATGACGATGCAAGAACGACATTAAACTGGACAAAATCTGGTTTTGGTATCGGCATTGTTCCCTTATCCGCTTTAACTGCTCAAGACAAATTAGAAATGACGTACAAAGAAATTGATGACAAAGAGCTTCAAACTCAAATGGCAGTCGTTTGGAAAAGTGATCGTCAGCATATACCTCTTGTACTGGAATTTATCGAATCATTTGCAAAATCTATCGAATCCATATAAATTAGTATAGAATCTAGGTTAGTATACTGTTATAGGTATACTTACAGATTTATAATGTATTTGTTCGTATAAGTGAACTAGTTTACACTCAAAAGAGTGAGAAAGAACGGAAACTAAAAAAAGGGGCTCAATTTATCTTGATAAGATTACTTAAATACGCCAAAAAGAACCAGATGTATGCATACTTGGGCGCGATAGCTAAATTATTGGAAGCAGTATTTGAATTATTTCTGCCTATTTTATTAGCAAGACTGATTGATAAAGGGATTAATGCTGGAGATACAGATTACGTAATTAGAGTGGGTGGACTAATGCTCATACTTTCTGTAGTTGGATTCGCCTTTGCTATGGCCTGTCAATATTCTTCATCAATCGCTTCGCAAAGTTTTGGTACAGAACTACGAGAAGTAATGATTAAAAAAATCAATACATTCTCTCACAAGGAAATTGATGACTTTGGATCTTCAACATTGATTACACGAGTGACAAATGATGTCAACCAGCTTCAACTAGCTCTGGCAATGTTGATCCGTCTAGTCATTAGAGCACCGTTCTTAAGTGTAGGATCGATTATTATGGCAGTTTATATCAGTCCGAGATTGGCGTTGGTGTTTACAGTACTGCTGCCTATTTTTGCTGTTATTTTAGGAATTATTATGTGGATCACTGTGCCTTTGTATAAAAAAGTACAATCGAAGTTGGATCAAATGGCTCAGACTGTTAGTGAAAATATGAGTGGTGTACGAGTGATTCGTTCGTTCGCCAGAAGACGATATGAAGCGAAACGTTCAACTGAAAACAGTGAGCAATTATCTAAAGCCAATATTCTTGTAAATAATTTGTCTGCTTTAATGACACCGGCGACAACCTTTGTTATGAATATCGGGATTATGGTTATTCTATACATCGGAGCGATTCAGACAAATAATGGCGCTTTGTTCCAAGGTGAAGTTTTAGCTTTAATCAATTACATGAATCAAATGCTTCTAGCTTTGATTGTTGTAGCAAACTTAGTCGTGATTTTTACAAAATCACAGGCATCCGCTTCAAGAATCAATGAAGTACTGGATGCGACGGTTACTATCGAAAATTCTACTGGAACCTATACTTTAGAAGACGTTCAAGATAAACCTCAGACAGCAATCAGATTTGACCATGTGTCGTTTGATTATGATGAAGATGCAGCTGATGCACTTTCAGATATTGATTTTTCTGTACCCATTGGGAAAGTTCTTGGAATTACAGGTCCTACAGGTAGTGGTAAGAGTACACTAATCAATTTGATTCCACGTTTCTACGATGCAACAAAAGGAAAAATTTCTGTCTACGATGAAAATGTTACACACTTCCAGTTAAAGGAACTCAGAAATCTGATAGGTTTTGTACCTCAAAGAAACACCTTATTCAGTGGTACCATTGCTGAAAACCTTAGATGGGGTAAGAGAGACGCAACTGATGAAGAATTATATGATGCATTGCGGATTGCTCAAATGGAAGATTTTGTAAAAGGGATGCCAAACGGCTTGGAGTCACCTGTATCAGAAAATGGTAAAAACTTTTCTGGTGGACAGCAGCAAAGACTGACGATTGCCAGAGCATTGGTTTCTAAACCCAAAATCGTTATCCTAGATGATTCATTAAGTGCATTAGATTATGAAACAGATTATAACTTACGTGAAAGTCTGAAAGGCATTAAAGACGCAACTATCATTATTGTTTCTCAGAGAATTAGCTCGATTCAATCAGCTGACCAGATTCTTGTAATGAACAATGGTCAATTAGAGGGTAGCGGAACACACGAATCCTTACTTGAAAGTTCTGATACCTATAAAGAAATCTATAAATCTCAAACAGACCCGTCGTCGACAATATTGGAGGAGGAAGAAAAAATATGAAAAAGAAAAAAATTCATCCTTCAGACTTAAAAAGATTAATGGTGTATTTGAAAAATTATAAGGTTATCGCGATTGTTGCTTTAGTCTTCGGGATTGTTTCAGGAGTCGGAACGGTAGCGTCGACTTATTTGATTGGACTTAGTATTGATACACTTGTAGGCGCAGGAGAAGTAGAGTTCAGTGCTTTATATCGTGTATTAATCTGGTTAGGCGTCGCTTATCTAGTGACCGTATTATCTCAGTGGCTAGTAAGAGTCTTATCTAATCAAGTTTCATTTAAAATTGTTAGAGATTTACGGATCGATACATTCTACAAACTGAATCAGCTTCCCTTAAGTTTTTTTGACCGTACAAGCCATGGGAACGTCGTTAGTCGTTTCACAAATGACTTGGAAAGTTTATCAGAAGCTTTGGTACTGATTTTAAGTAATTTGTTTACGGGTGTTATTATCATTTTAGCTTCATTAGGCTTTATGTTATATCTAAGCCCAATCCTAACCCTAGTCATTGTGCTTATTACACCCCTATTCTTCTTGGTAGGATGGTTAGTAGCGAAATATTCTCAGAAGTATTTCACGAAACAGCAAAATATTCTAGGGGATTTATCTGGATATGCTTCTGAAATGATTACAGGACAGAAAGTCGTTAAAGCTTTTAGTTATGAAGCTGAAATGGAAAAGACGTTCCAAGGGATGAATTTGGACCTATATAACTGGGGCCAAAAAGCACAGTTCACTTCTTCTGTAACCAACCCTGCAAGTCGTTTTATCGATCATGTAGCGTATTTGTTGATTGGTGTTGTTGGTGGGGTACTGGTGATTAATGGAACTGGGTCTGTGACAATCGGTACGATTTCAAGTTTCGTCATTTATTCTTCTCAATTTTCAAAACCGTTTATTGAAATTTCAGGTATTATGACGCAAGTTCAAACAGCTATAGCAGGACTAAGTAGAATCTTTAAGATCATTGATACGCCTGTTGAAAGACAAGATGAGTCAGATGCGATTGTTTTAGATAAACCTCAGGGTAAAGTAGATTTCAAAGATGTTTCATTCTCTTATGATCCTAAGACAACCTTGATTGAATATTTAACGATTTCAGTTGAACCTGGAGAAACGGTTGCCATCGTAGGACAAACCGGAGCAGGGAAATCGACGTTGATCAACCTTCTTATGCGTTTTTACGAATTAGATAAAGGAACGATTGAAATTGATGGTGTAGATAGTACGAAGTATACTCGTGATAGCTTGAGAACGAGCTTTGGTATGGTTCTTCAAGATACTTGGCTGTTCAACGGAACCGTGAAAGAAAACATTCGCTACGGTAAACCAAATGCTACGGACGAAGAGATTATTGAAGCGGCCAAATCTGCTTATGCGCATTCCTTTATCGAACGTCTCCCTAAAGGCTATGATACGAAATTAGGGAACAAAGGCATTTCTCTTTCGACTGGTCAGCAGCAATTACTAACTATTGCAAGAGTTATGCTAGCAGATCCACCGATGCTGATTTTGGATGAAGCAACGAGTTCTGTAGATACACTGACTGAGATTAGAATTCAAACAGCTTTCTTGAAAATGATGGATGGAAGAACAAGTTTTGTCATTGCTCATAGACTTTCAACTATTCGAGAAGCAGATGTTATCTTAGTTATGGATAAAGGGAGTGTAGTAGAAGTCGGAAATCATGATGAGCTAATGAAAGAAAAAGGCTATTACTATAGACTACATGAATCACAATTTAAATAAAACAAGAAGAGCGAAATCTGAATTCCCAGGTTTCGCTCTTTTTGTATCGATATATTTAAATAAATAAATTTGATTGTTCAAGATTAATTATCCAAGGTTGTTTTAATCGTATTGATTTCAAAGATATTCTTATTTTCCCCAAGGATAGCAATGAATTTCATCATATTAAAATTTATCGGGAGATGAAGTGTATATAAATCTCGGCAAACAGACGTGCCATCATCGTGATATGTTATGGAATGATCAGTCGAAACAACGCTGATATGATGTTCTTTGAAACACGTTTCCAAGTAACTTAATGTTTGCTCTCTATTTACATAGCGAATTTCTAATTGTTTTGTCCGTTCAATCTTAAATACACTTTTGACAGTTCTTAAAACGAGTAACATAATCAGAGTGCTGGAAATGGCCATAAAGTAATAACCCATACCCGCGGAAATTCCTAAACTAGCCACCGCCCAGATAGAAGCAGCTGTTGTTAGGCCAGTAACGCTTCGTTTGCTCACAATAATCGTACCAGCACCTAAAAATCCAATCCCATTAACAATTTGTGCTGTCAGTCGAGTAATATCGGTTGTGACAATTGGTGCGAGGTCTGTGTTATCTCTAGCAAATTCTATGACCCATTGACTAGCTTCTAATTGGGTTAGTGTAATAATGGCAGCGCCTAAACTAACGAGTGTATGGGTACGTATCCCCGCATCGCGTCCTTTTAATTCTCGTTCATACCCAATGATTCCACCTAAAGAAGCAGCGATTAAGAGTCTCAATAGCAATTCCATATTTGTAAATACCATAACGATCAACCTCCTCAGCCCAAATCGTCCTTTATAATAGCTCTATCATACTAAATATAGGCTACAAAGTTAACTATAAACGATATCTAAAACCATAAATGAAAATGCTTTTATATTATTAAGGAATTCTGTATAATTAAATTAAGACTATTTAAATTATAATTATTAAAATGAAATAATCATACTATTCTAGAAAAGATTCTTATTTATCAAGAAGTTAGACTAAAACTAAGACAACATTGACTTGAAAATCATCAAATAGAGAGGAAGATCGAAATGCAGTTTTCTTTTATGAGAAAACAGGGTGGATCACATCCTGAAGAGAAAAAAGACAGAACCAGGAAACTCCCAATTGTAGACGCGACCGTTCCTAAAGTCTTGATTTTTCCAGTATCTATGCACATCGGAGCACCTGCTAAACCGATTGTGGAAGTTGGCGATAAAGTTAAAGTGGGTCAAATGATTGCTGAAGCTGGGGGATTTATTTCTGCCAATATTTATTCTTCTGTATCAGGAGAAGTGATTGCAGTTGAAAAGAGACCTTCAACAGGTGGAGACATCGATTCAGTGATTATTAAAAATGACTTCGAGTATACAAAAGATGAACCGATCGTGGAACCAGGTAGATCAATGGATATGACAGATGATGAAATTATTGAAACGGTTCGTAAAGCAGGAATCGTAGGAATGGGTGGAGCAACCTTTCCAACGGCAGTAAAATTGAGTCCGCCACCAGGAATGACAATTGATACTTTGATTATTAATGGTGCGGAGTGTGAGCCTTATTCAACTTCAGACAATCGAGTGATGGTTGAATATTCTGATGAAATCGTTAGCGGAATCAATGTCATTAGAAAGTTGTTCCCTAAACTTAAAAAAGTTTACATAGGGATCGAGGACAATAAACCAAATGCATTAAAAGCAATGGAAGAAGCGACAAAAAATTACCGCGACGTAATTGTTCAGCCTTTAAAAACCATGTATCCACAAGGGTCAGAAAAGAACTTGATACAAACGATGACAGGTAGAGAAGTGCCTCCAGGTGGATTACCAGCGGAAGTTCGTTGTGTGGTCATGAATACCTCTACACTTCGCGCTTGTTACCGAGCATGCGAATATGGCGAACCACTAACTCAAAGAGTCGTTTCCGTTTCAGGTACGCCAATCAAAGAACCAAAGAATCTACTTGTGAAAATCGGTACGCCAATGGATTCCTTGATTGAAGACTGCGGAGGTTTTTCTGAAGTACCAGGAAAAGTTTTGTCTGGAGGACCTATGATGGGGAAACCTGTATCTGATTTAGGCATTTCGATCATCAAAGGTACGACAGCAATCACAGTTCTAACTCCAGCAGAAGCAGATGAAGGTGAAGAAAAAGATTGTATCATGTGTTCAGAATGTCTGAATGTTTGTCCGGTCAGTTTACAGCCTATATTGATCAGTGATGCATTTGATCGAGGAAATCTGCAGAAAGCAAAAGAACTAGGTGCGATGGATTGTATTGAATGTGGGAACTGCTCATTTATTTGTCCATCAAAAATTCCACTGTTAGATAATATTCGTGCTGCTAAAGCTGCAATCAAAGAACAGGAAGCGGGGTAGACAGTTATGGCGCAAACAATGGACGTTCAAGGGAAACTTCAAGTAGGACCTTCACCGCATGTTCGCTCTAAACGCACATCAGCGTGGATAATGGGACAAGTGATGATTGCACTTATACCACCTATGATTGCTGCTACTTTTTTCTTTGGACTGCAAGTTCTTTTAATGGTAGCTGTAGGTATTGGGTCGGCAGTGTTAAGTGAATACGCTTATCAAAGAATTCGTTACCAGCAAGTCAAAATTAATGACTTGAGTGCAGGCGTTACGGGTATGCTGGTAGGATTGAGCTTGCCTGTGACAGCGCCACTTTGGACGGTTGTATTGGGGTCAGTATTTGCCATTGTAATTGTAAAACAACTCAACGGCGGAATTGGTAAAAATTACTTTAATCCAGCTGTTGCAGCTCGAGTTATGCTGAAAGCTTTTTTCTCACCATGGATAACAAACTGGGTTTTACCAAGTGCTTGGGGAGTAGATGCTGTCGCTGGTGCGACCCCTCTTGAATTTATTGGGAATCGTGCTCAGACTGTTTCAGAACAGGTACCTGAACTATGGGAACTGTTTTTGGGCATTAACCTTGGAGGAAACGTTGGTGAAACATCTAAATTGGCTATACTGATTGGTATGTTGTACTTAATTTTTAGAAGAGTTATTCATCCTAAAATTCCGATATTATATATATTGACCACTGTAGTGATTATGGGATTCTGGAGTGCATTTAATTTCGACTTTATGATGACACATGCACTCACTGGAACGCTTTTTTTCGCAGCGACTTATATGGCTACAGATTATAGTTCAGGCTCATTGACGCCAGCGGGGAAAACTGTTTTTGCGATTGGATGCGGTGTGCTAACAGCATTCTTCAGAATCGTTTTCAATTATCCTGGCGGAGTAGGGTTTGCCATTTTAATTATGAACTTCCTCGCTCCTTTTATTGATGGAAAATTAATGCCTAGAATTTATGGGCACAAAACACGTCCAGCTACGAAATACGATCGTCAAGGCGAGTTAAATAGATAATTCGAAATCAAAAGCATCTCTTTGCAGCACTAAGCTGAGAAAGAGATGCTTTTATAATAATGTTAGAACAAATCAATTACACATTGAATAGGAACTGAACGGTTCATTGATAGAAAGATACTCTTTAAGGAAAAGATACTAGGTAAGAACAAAGATTCATTGTACAATAAGTAAGTGAATACTGTATAAGTTAGGATGAGAAAAATGACAAAGACAAACAAAGAAAATCATTATGATTATTTAGTAATCGGCGGCGGTAGTGGCGGTATTGCATCCGCTAATCGTGCCGGAATGCATGGAGCAAAAGTAGGCTTGATTGAAGCCAATGATCTCGGTGGAACTTGTGTAAATCTAGGTTGCGTTCCTAAAAAAATCATGTGGCACGTATCTGAAATGATGGAAGAACTAGACTTATATGCTGCAGACTATGGAGTGGAGTTAAGCGAAACTCCAAAGCTAAATTTCAAACGAATGGCTGAAAATAGAAGAACCTTTATCCAATACTTGCATACAGCTTACAAAAAAGGATTAGACAGTAACGGTGTTGAACTGATTAAAGGATATGCAAAATTTGTCGATGAGCATACTGTAGAAGTAAACGGAGAACAGTATACGGCGGATCATATCTTGCTGGCAACTGGAGGAAAACCTAAACGACCGAGTATCCCTGGTGGTGAATTTGGGATTGTTTCAGATGATGTGTTTGACTTAAACGAATTACCTAAAAGAGTGGCAGTCGTTGGCGGTGGTTATATCGGAGTAGAAATGAGCGGAATATTCCATGGTTTCAAAGCGGACACGCATTTATTTATTCGTAAGCCGATGCCACTTTATGGATTTGATTCTATTATCTGCGAGGGCTTTACTGAATTAGCTGAAGCAGAAGGTAAACATGTTCATACGAATAAATCGGTTAAAGAAGTTAAAGAAAACCAAGATGGTTCTTATACGATGTATTTTGAAGATGAATCCACACACGAAACGGACCTCATTCTTTGGGCAACAGGAAGAACACCAAATACAGAAAATCTGAATCTTGATGTGACGAAGGTTAATCTTTATCCGGGTGGTTATATTGAAACGGATCAGTATCAAAATACCACTGCCGAGCACATCTATGCAGTAGGTGATGTAACAGGAAGAGTAGAGTTGACACCTGTAGCCATCGCAGCTGGAAGACGTCTTTCAGAAAGATTATTTAACGGGAAAAAGGATTTATATCTGGACTATAATACCATTCCGACAGTGTTTTTCACACATCCTCCAATTGGAACGGTAGGCATGACAGAAGAACAGGCAAAAGATGAATATGGGGACAATGCCATAAAAGTGTATACATCTAAGTTTACCTCTATGCACAGTTCGATTACCAAAAACAAACAAAAATCTTATATGAAATTGGTTTGTTTAGGGAAAGATGAACAAATTATTGGCCTTCACGGTATTGGCCGAGGGATGGATGAGATGCTACAAGGATTTGCGGTAGCAATTAAGATGGGTGCTACAAAAGCTGATTTTGATGATACAGTAGCCATCCATCCAACAGCAGCGGAAGAGTTTGTTACGATGAGATAAGTTTCAAGAGAACCTTTGTATGGGTTCTCTTTTTATTTTGAAAGCTTTTACATGTTCAGATTCAAACCGTTTAGCTGAACTTTAATAGATAAATAAACGTTGAAAAACCGATAAACACGAACTTTAATAAGAATATAATGGTCATTGTTCTAGTATAAGGTTGCTTTTTTAATAGATGCCTATTATAATTGAAAATGAATTTGTATAAATCATCTAATATAGTTTAGCGATACGGGCTAACGTTTCTACCAATCACCTTAAAAGATTGACTATTAGATCTAGAGATAATGGAGTCGTTCATTTCTCATTGATCGATTAGTTTTTAGGGATGAGTATTCTCATCCTTTTTTATATGCTCTTATACAACTTAATGGTACTGAAAAAGTAGAAAGAGATGATTCCGTAGAAAGCTGAAAATTAAGAGAAGTTATACAAGAGCTTCGATAATCGAAGTATCTATCTTGAAAGAGGGTTATATCAGTGTTGGAAAAATACTTTCAACTGAAAGAAAATAATACAAATGTAGGGCGTGAAATCGCAGCAGGGGTTACGACTTTCTTCGCGATGTCATATATCGTTTTTGTAAATCCGCAGATTTTATCATTAACAGGAATGCCATCTCAAGCTGTGTTTCTTGCAACGGTTATTTCTGCAGCGATTGGTACATTAATAATGGGATTATATGCCAAAGTACCTTATGCGCAGGCACCAGGTATGGGTTTGAACGCGTTCTTTACTTACACAGTTGTATTTGCACTAGGTTTCTCATGGCAAGAAGCCTTAGCAATGGTCTTTATCTGTGGGATTGTAAATATCATCATCACGATGACAAGTATTCGTAAAATGATTATCCATGCTATACCAGAAACTTTACAACATGCTATTGGTGGGGGAATTGGGGTATTTATTGCCTACATCGGACTAAAAAATGCGGACTTCCTAGAGTTTACATCTGAAGCTCCAGATGTCATTTCTGCTAATAACGAGACATTTGACGCTGCTAGAGAAACGTATCAAGGTGGGTTAAATACAATCGTAACTGGTGGTGGGATTATTCCTGACCTTACAGCATTTACATCTCCACATGTATTGTTAGGTTTGATTGGATTAGTCTTGACGATTATCTTGTTGATTGCAAACGTTAAAGGTGCGATTTTAATCGGAATTATCGGAACAACTTTGATTGGTATTCCAATGGGAGTGACAGATTTGTCTGGTTTGACAAATCCTTCAAATTCAATAGGAGCAGCTTTCTCTGACCTTGGAATCACGTTTGGAGCAGCATTTGGTTCAGAAGGTTTTGGCTCTCTTCTAGCTGATCCATCTCGCTATGCACTCGTATTTATTACCGTATTTGCATTTACACTGACGGATATTTTCGACACAATCGGAACCTTTATCGGTACAGGTCGTAAAACAGGCATCTTCACTCTAGATGACGAAAAAGCAATGGATGAAGGTAAAGGGATCAATACAAAATTAGAAAAAGCGTTGTTTGCAGATGCTATCGCAACAACTGCTGGATCGATCTTTGGTACCTCAAATGTAACGACATTCGTAGAAAGTACAGCAGGAATCGGAGCTGGAGGTCGTACAGGTCTGACAAGTGTAGCCACAGGAATCATGTTCTTGCTAGCGGCAGTATTTTCCCCAGTAATTGCAATTGTACCTGGAGCAGCAACTGCACCAGCATTGATTGTAGTAGGGATTATGATGATGTCAGCGTTTGGAGAAATTAACTGGAACGATTTAGAAGAAGCAGTACCCGCGTTTTTCGCATCAATCTTTATGGGATTTGCCTATAGTATTTCTTATGGCATCGCAGCAGGATTTGTTTTCTATATCATCACTAAAGTAGTCAAAGGGAAAGCGAAGCTCGTACATCCAGTGATCTGGGTAACAGCTGCATTATTTATCATTAACTTTATCGTCATGGCAAATATTTAAAATATGAACGCAAAAAAGCTTATGCTGACAATACAGATTGTCTAGCGTAAGCTTTTTTATATTTTTATTCGTAACGTAAAGCTTCGATTGGATCTAGTTTTGCAGCTTTTCTTGCAGGGTATATACCAAAGAAAACGCCAACAGCTGTAGAAAAGACTAGTACGAGTACGACACTTCCAAGTGTAATATTTGGAATGATATCAAGGAACCCGGCAATGATATTGGATAATAAGATACCTAAAGTCAATCCAATTAATCCACCAATCAAACTCAAAATAATCGACTCCATTAAAAATTGAGTTAGAATCGTATTGGTTGTTGCACCAAGCGCTTTTCGAGTACCGATTTCTCGAGTCCTTTCAGTAACAGATACGAGCATGATATTCATGACTCCGATACCGCCTACTAGTAAGGCAATCCCGGCAACTGCCGCTATAAAGTTGATGAATAGTCCAAGCACATTATCCACTTGATCGAGTGCTTGTAAAAAGTTTGTCGCGTTATACTTATTTTCTCCTACGGCATTGTTTCTAAGTTCAAGCAAGCGAACGATCTGGTTGGAAACAGGTTCGATTTGTTCAGTCGCACCAACTTCGATAATAGCAGAACTAATACCTGCAAACTGAGGAATGGCGTTTCCGATTGTAGAATTTGGCATCGCGATAAACAAGGGGAGTTCACTTGTATCGAATGCACCTTGTATATCTCCAAATCTTCCTTCTACAATCCCGATGATTCTTAAATTAAGTGGCACCTGAGCTGTCGTTACGCGCAAAGTTTCTCCAACGACATTTGTACGTCCAAATAAAGCTTCTGCTGCATCTTCATCAATTACAACAACGTCCGCTGATTCATCATAATCGTTTTGGTTAAAGTAACGACCATCAACCAGATCAGAATTCATTGTCTGACTAAGATATTGAAGATCGGGCGTACCATATGAAATAACTGCCTGTCTGGATTCATCGTCAGAAGATATGGTTCCTTGAGTCTGTTCGTTTGGAGAAATATAGCGGATATCTTCTATAGAATCTTTCAGTACCGATAAATCCTCGTTGGATAACGCTTCGCCACTTTGCTCAGAATCACTCGCACTCAGTTGAATTGTTGTCGCACCTAAATCACTAAAAGTACCGGTGATTTCACTAGCAGCTCCATTTCCTACTGCGAGTATAGCAATAACAGAAGCTATTCCGATAATAATTCCAAGCATGGTCAGAAAAGAACGCATTTTATTAGCAAAAATACTATCCAGTGCCATTTTTAAGTTTTCTTTAAAGAACATGTTTGTCCACCTCCGTTTGTTTCAAACGTTTAGGCGTTAGGTATTCATTTTTTTGAAGTACACCATCTCTGAAGTGGATAGTCCGTTTAGTATACTCAGCCATTTCAGGCTCGTGAGTAACCATAACAATCGTTGTACCTTCATCGTTAAGGTCCTGAAAAATTTTCATAATATCTTCAGTTGTTTTAGAATCCAAATTGCCTGTAGGCTCATCTGCCATCAACACTGAAGGATTATTTACAATGGCTCTAGCAATCGCAACACGTTGCTTTTGACCACCAGATATCTCATTTGTAAGATGGTTGATACGATTACTTAAACCAACTTTTTCTAACGCTTCAATCGCTCGTTCTCTTCGTTCTTTTCTTGGAACCTTCGCGTACACAAGCGGGAGCATGACATTTTCCAGCACACTCATTCGAGTCATCAAATTAAAGGACTGAAAGACAAATCCGATTTCTTTGTTTCGAATATGGGCCCGTTCGTTATCTGAAATTCCAGATACATCTGTTCCATTCAAAAGATAGGTGCCACTATCAAATTGATCTAGTAATCCAAGTATGTTCATTAAGGTAGATTTTCCCGAGCCACTAGGACCCATTATAGAGGTGAATTCTCCTTCTTGAATAGATAAAGAAACTTTATCTAGTGCTTTTAAAGTTTCCCCGCCCATTCGGTAAATCTTTTCGATATCTTTGATCTCGATCACGAGAATACCTCCTATTAATCTTCTAATTCTACTTGCGTGTCTTGAGTAACGTCGTCTCCTGGAGATAAAATGACTTGGTCTCCTTCGGATAAACCATTTGTTACTTCAATAGTGGTATTTGATTGAATACCCGTCTCAATTTCGACTCTTTGAGCTGTCTGATCTACAACCGTATAGACGAAAGGCTGATTGTTTTCATCATAGTTCAAAGCCTCAATAGGAACGATTAAAGCTTGGTCAGCAGAAGCAACCGTAATATCAGCATCAATTTCAAATCCAGCAATCAATCCTTCAGGCTGGTCATCAAATGTTATCACTGCACCAAGCGATGTGGTAGAGCCAACTTGAGATTGTTCTTGTGTTGCTACAGGATCAATACGTGAGACTGTTCCTTGATAGTCTTCATTTGAATAAGTCAACAATACTGGTTGGTCAACTTCTACTAAATTAGCATCTGAGCGAGATAATTGAATCATAACTTCTAGATTATTCAAGTCGGCTAAAACGATAGAAGCTTGTCCTTGTTGTACATTGTTGTCTGGTTCTTCTTCAGAGACATTCACTTCAGTAATCGTTCCATTAAAGTTTGCAGTATAAGCAGTACCGTCTAGATAAGTGAGTAATGTATCATCTTCTTCAACAGCATCGCCAACAGCTACGTTTAATTCCGAAACGATCCCTTGACCTAAAACTTCCTGAGTTTCAGAAGGGACAATGGTTCCATTTGATACGACAACTTCTTTAACCGAGTCTTCTACGACTTCAGCTGTTCTCACGGTAGGGGCTTGCTCATCTTGTGAGCTATTCCAAATACTAAATCCAATAAACCCTATAACGGCTACCAATACGATAGCACCTAACCACTTTTTCCAATTCATTTACACTGCTTCCTCTCTTCGTTCGTACATTTTTATTCATATAATGATTATACCGTTCGATATGAACGAATTCTATGAAGAAAACTTGAAGATGTATGAATATTCATTCAATCTATAATAACAAGACAAAATTGAATTCACTACATTAAGGCATGTCGAACGGAAAAATGCCTAAAGGTATAGGGAAATCCATTAGTATGGTAAGATAATTACACAGACATCAGGATGAGAGTAATAGGGGGATTGTAATATGAAAGATAAATTATTTATAATCGGGGATATTCATGGACAAATCACCATGTTCAACCAACTTCTAGAGCACTGGAACAAAGAAGAAGAACAGCTGGTACTAGTTGGAGACTTGGGGGACCGTGGTGAGAATCCAAAAGCCTGTTTTGAAAAAGTCAGAGAATTGATAGAAAAAGAGCAAGCCATTTGTCTAAGAGGAAATCATGAAGAGATGCTTTTGAATTTTATGAAAAACCCGAATGAGTTCAGTTCTAACTATGCGATGAATGGAGGAATGGTGACCGTTGCTTCTTTTTTACAGACAGAACTAAAGGGAAAAGAGCCTTTTGAATTAGCGAAAAATCTTCAAGAGAAGGCGCCGTGGTTGAAACCATTTATTGAAACCTTGCCACTTAAATTTGAATGGGAGAACTTTCTTATTGTACATGCGGGGATTAATTTGACGATTCGTAACTGGAGAAATACGAGTAATCGAGATATGGTATGGATACGAGAAGGATTTTATGATCAACCAAACAGGACAGGAAAAACGATTATTTTTGGGCATACCGTTACAGCCATGTTAAACGAAGATCCAACAGATACCTCAATATGGGAAACAGATGATGGGAAAATCGGTATTGATGGAGGAGTTGTATATGGCGGTAGCCTTCATGGTATTGTCATTGACAAGGAAGGTATAATTGCTCAATATAGTATTGAAAACAAAGGATATGCGTATAGCAACCATTTGCGAAAGGAATAAAGCACAGCATGAAAATCGGTATGATATCGGATCTGCATATAGATATCAATGAAAAAGCGCTAAAACTAGGTGAAACTGCAGAATCACTAGTCACACAAATCATTTTAGATCAAGAATTGGACATTTTGTTAATTGCGGGGGATATTTCCAATCACTACGAAAAAAGCCAGAAATTTCTGGAAAATATTCAAGAAACTACTAAGATTCAAGTCTTTTTCACACCAGGAAATCACGATTACTGGTCAAAAGAACATGAAGTGAAAGATACAAATCAAATTGACTCTTTTTTTACTTCAAAAAAAGAGTCACTAGTGGGAAGTCCTAAAATTCTTAACGATGAATGGGCCATTGTAGGTTCACCAGGATGGTATGATTATGGTTATGGAGATCATAAAAAGTATTCAATCGAGCAATTCGACAAGAAAAAATATAAATTTGCTTCCTGGAATGATCGGCATTACGTAGACTGGGGCAAGGACGATCAGAGTGTCAGTAAAGAGATGTTAAATCAACTAACAAGCGATATTGAATCCGTTGGTAATCGGAAAATTATTTTGATGACGCATGTAGCGACACATTCAGAATTTGTTGTCCCTTTGCCTAGTCGTATCTACGATTATGCGAATGCTTTTTTAGGAGCCAAGTCGTACGAAACGCTTTATAAAAAGTATCCCCATATTGAATATAGTTTGATGGGGCACGTTCATTTTAGAAAGACTTATCGAGATACTGATCGGACTTATATTTCTGCGTGTCTAGGCAACAAGAGACATTGGAGCAATAAAAATTTCAAAGCACAGCTAGAAAAAACACTGGTCGTAATCAATCTATAAGAAAAAGGTAGAAGTCGAGGTCGCTCGTTTCTACCTTTCTTTGTGTCGCTAATCTTTTGGTCACCACGAGAGAGAACTGAATTTGGGTATTTGATCAAGCGAATTTGTGATAAAATAGAAAAGTTGAATACATGCATTGGAGATGAATATCTTGGTGGAAACAGAAAATAAACAAGTAATGGATTTACTAATCAAAGAATTAACAGACTATTCAAAAAAACAAATCAACTCGGTGCTCGATTTATTAGAGGACGGAAATACGGTTCCTTTTATTGCCCGTTATAGAAAAGAAGTAACAGGATCACTGGATGAAGTACAAATTAGAGAAATCGAAGAACGTCATACTTATTTAAAAAACATCGAAAAAAGAAAATTAGACGTGATTGCTTCTATTGAAGAGCAAGGCAAATTAACAGCAGAGCTTGAGCAAGCCATTCAAAAAGCGACAAAAATGCAAAAAGTAGAAGACTTGTACCGACCCTTCAAACAAAAACGTCGCACAAAGGCAACGATTGCGAAAGAGCAGGGGCTTCAACCATTTGCAGATTGGTTATTGTCTTTCCCTGACGCAGAACTTGAAAACGAAGCCGCAAATTATATTGATGAAGAAAAAGAAGTATTGACTGTGGAAGAAGTTTTAGCAGGAGCACATGAAATTATTGCTGAATATATTTCTGACAATCCTCAATACCGTGAATGGATTCGAGACTACACAAGTAAAAATGGGACAGTTCTTTCAACTGTCAAAGACAAGACAGCAGATGAAAAAGCGGTCTATGAAATGTATTACGAATATTCAGAGACAATCAAGTCGCTTGTTGCGCACCGTATTCTGGCATTGAACAGAGGAGAAAAAGAAGGCGTCCTTTCTGTGAACATTGAAGTGGACGAAGACCGAATCGAACACTATATGATCAAACAAGAAATCAAAAGTGTTCACTTGACTCCAGCTGTAAAAAAAGTAAAAGAAGCTATCAGTGAAGCTTACAAACGCTTCATCGGACCAGCGATTGAAAGAGAGATTCGTAATGACCTTTCTGAAAGAGCAGAAGAACAAGCTATTGAAGTCTTTGGAGAAAATCTGAGAAATCTATTGCTGCAAGCACCACTTAAAGATCAGACAATTTTAGGATTAGATCCTGCTTACCGGACAGGCTGTAAATTAGCAGTGATCGATGCGACTGGAAAAGTATTGGCCATTGACGTTATTTATCCGCATAAACCAGCTTCTCAACAAAAAAGAGCAGAAGCCGCAAATCGATTCAAGAAAATGATTGAGGAATACAGTGTAGATACAGTAGCCATTGGTAACGGAACTGCAAGTAGAGAATCAGAAACCTTTGTTGCGGAAAATCTGAAAGAATCAGCACATAAAGTCGCATATGTTATTGTAAATGAAGCCGGGGCTTCAGTTTATTCTGCAAGTGATGAAGCGAGAAGAGAGTTTCCAGACTTGCAAGTTGAAGAAAGAAGTGCCGTCAGTATTGCTAGAAGACTTCAAGATCCGTTAGCAGAACTAGTGAAAATCGATCCAAAATCCATTGGTATTGGTCAATATCAGCATGATGTATCTCAGAAAAAGTTAACCGAACAGTTGGACTTTGTCATTGAAACAGTGGTTAACCAGGTTGGTGTGAACGTTAATACTGCCAGTGCTGCTTTACTGAAACATATTGCCGGTTTGACCAAAACAACTGCTGAAAATGTTGTAACGTTTAGAGAAGAAAATGGCAAATTTACAAGTCGAGCACAACTTAAAAAAGTTAAACGACTCGGACCGAAAGCGTATGAACAAGCAGTTGGATTCCTTAGAATTCCCGATGGAAAAGAACCACTTGACCATACAGGGATTCACCCAGAAACGTATAAAGAAGCTAAAATGATTATTGAGATGGCTGGATTGAAGAAATCAGATATTGGGTCAGAAGAGTTGAGTATGCGTGTAAAATTATTAGATGAAGAAAAAGTACTGGAAGCAACAGGACTAGGTTCAGAAACACTAAAAGACGTAGTGAAGGCCCTTGTTGCCCCGGGAAGAGATATGCGTGATGATATGCCAGCACCGCTACTCAGAACAGATGTCTTAACAATGGAAGACTTGAAGCCGGGAATGGAGCTTGAAGGAACCGTTCGTAATGTTGTGGACTTCGGTGCATTTGTAGATATCGGCGTCAAACAAGATGGACTTGTTCATATTTCAAAACTAAGCAAAAAGTTCATTAAACATCCAAGTGCAGCGGTCGCTGTTGGAGATATTGTAAAGGTCTGGATCGATTCAGTGGATATGCAAAAAGGACGTATTGCATTAACGATGCTCGGAAAAGAATAAAAGTGTGATGAGAACGAGGTGCCGCTATGCATCTCGTTCTTTAGCATAAGGAGTATTTTATGGATCAGAAAACCTTACAAGGATTTGTTGAAAAAGTATCGCTCAGTAGTTTTTCAAAACCCTTTAAACATAAAGCGGTTTTCAACAAACGATTAAAGACGACCGGAGGAAGATATTTTCTCAATACACATAACTTAGATTTTAATCCACTCGTTTTGGAAGTGTTGGGGATGGATATTTTTGAAGGGGTCGTTAAGCATGAGCTTTGTCATTACCATCTGCATTTAGAAGGGAAAGGTCACCGACACCAAGATGCAGATTTCAAAGCTTTATTAAAAGAAGTGGGTGGATTAAGATTCACACCCGCTTTAAAGGAAAGAAAGCCTATCGAGCAATTATGGAAATATCAGTGCTCCGATTGTGGGCAACTGTATTACCGTAAAAGAAGAGTAAATGTAGAAAAATACGTCTGTTCTAATTGTAGAGGAAGACTCGAATTGTTAGGGAAAGAAGCCATTCAAAATAGAACCTGAACTGAAAAATAAGATTGACACATTTCAAAAACGTTGTTATGATAGTGATTGTATCACTTAGCATACGTGGCGGAATGGTAGACGCGCCAGCTTGAGGGGCTGGTGGGGCGATGCCCCGTGGAAGTTCGAGTCTTCTCGTGTGCATAATTAAGTAATTTAAAAGGTGATTTCACTATATCCAAAGTGAAATCACCTTTTTTGTTTTGTTCAAAAGACCATTACTGAATACGTATTTTTTATGATATACTTTCAAAAATAAAGTATTTTGAAAGGAGATTTATATGAATACCGCCATTCGTAAAATGAAACTAGAAGATACAAAACAAGTACAGAGTGTAGCGAGACTTACCTGGAAGTTTACATATAAAGATATCATTCCTTTAGCAGGTCAAGAAAAATTTCTGGATTCAGCATATAGTGATGATAGCATGAAGAGACGCTTAGAACATTCTATAATATTTGTAGCCGAACACAATAATGAAATTATTGGATTTGCTAATTATTCTAACGCAAAAAAATCCGGAGAAGTTGAGCTAGGGGCTATATATGTCGATCCAAGATATCAAAATAGAGGGACAGGAACACTTTTGCTGAATCAAGGATTAAATCATATAAAGGGTCTGAGAAAGCTTTATTTAAATGTACAAAAAGAAAACAAAATCGGGAAAAATTTTTATCTCAAAAAAGGATTTAATATTGTTGAAGAATTCAATAGCGAGCGAGACCAATATACTTCAACAATGTTGAGAATGGCTTTAACTAAATAGATTTTACATATCTATCAACTTATAAAGAAAAAGCAGAGTAGTCAGAATGAACTGATACTCTGCTTTTTCTTTATTTTCTCCAATAGGTTTCGCAATTTTTTTTATCTTCTATATTGTATTGGGTGATTTTTTCAAGTAACTCGAAGTCAATATCCTGGCTGTTTTTTATTTTAAAGAGTTCTTTTGTCATTGCGTAACCGTCCTGCTTTATTTCCGCTTCAAATTGCAGAATAGCTTTTTTCTCTGGGGCAATGGAGATGTGCTGCTTTGCTATACTGAAGCCCATAATAAAAGTTCCATGATCAGTAAAATTCGGCTGATTCCAAGCGATTCGAGGAACCAGTTCAGGAAAAGTTTTTTGTAGTCTACTTAAAATCTCTGTCATTCTGTCACGTTGTTCGATATTGTCAATTGTACTGAGATAATCTTCAAATGTTTCCATACAATCGTCCCCTTAGTTATATAGTCTTAGTAAATATATACCATAAATATATGTTAAAGAAAAATTTACTGTGAACAAAAAAACGGCTACCAGTAAAGGAGCCGTTTGATTTTTATCTATAATAATCTTGATTGTCATCTACACGAACGCGCACTTTTTCTGGTGTGTGGCTATTTAGAGTAGACATAAGCAACGCAGTCGGTACAAGAGTCATTAATCCTGTTAAAGTCATTAAAATGATTGTATTCATTATGATCATCCTTCCAAGTCCCATACTAATAACACTCCAAATGTACATCTATAGTATGCGTCAAATAGACAATTTATTCAATTCAAATGAACCATTTAATCCAATTTTTATTGTATACTAAAAATAAAACTTAAAGGAGCTTTCTATGTTAGAACGTATTCATCATACTGCTATTATCGCGTCAAATTATGAAGAATCAAAGAAATTTTACACAGAAATTCTTGAACTTGAAATCATCAATGAAGTTTATAGAGAAGAACGCCATTCATATAAGTTGGATCTTACAATCGGGGATGCTCAAATTGAGTTGTTTTCATTTCCTGATCCTCCTAAAAGACCGAGTACACCGGAAGCACAAGGATTGAGGCATCTGTGTTTTGAGGTTAAGGACATTGAGAAAGCTGTTAACTGGCTTGAAAACAAAGGTGTAGAAGTTGAACCAATTAGAGTAGATCCTATTACAAATAAACGGTTTACCTTTTTTAAAGATCCTGATCACTTACCACTAGAATTATACGAAAGATAATGGGATTAGATAAGAGTAACCAGTAGATGCCTTTTCATTCACTTGACCCATTTTGAAATATAAGGCAAAATAAACGTATCACTTAAACTATAGGAGGAATGAACTTGGCTAAAAAAGCATTGCACACATGTGTTAGAGTTAAAGATCTTGATAAATCAGTTGATTTTTATACAAATATACTGGGTATGGAAATCACTACAAAATTAGATTATCCAGATGACAAATTTACATTAGTTTATCTGGCTTTACCTGGAGACACTTACGAAGTAGAATTAACTTATAATTATGACCAAGAAGAACCTTACGAAATCGGAAATGGTTATGGACACATTGCCATTAGTGTAGACGATTTACAAGCTACACACGAAGAATACAGTAAAACAGATTACGAAGTAACTGGCTTAAAAGGATTATCCGACGGAGCAGCTAACTACTTCTTCATTAAAGATCCAGACGGTTACAAAATCGAAGTTATTCAAGATAAATAAGCACAGTTAAATAGTTTTACAAAGTAAGCTCGAGAAATTTTTCTCGGGCTTACTTTCATACTTACAGTAGGGGAGAAAGATATGACGATTCCAGAATTTGATGCAAGCGTATTTCATTATGCTTCTAGAAGAGAACTTGTATATGGGAAAAAAGGGATGGTTGCCAGTTCGCACCCATTAGCTTCCCAAGCAGGATTAGAAATCTTGAAAAAAGGAGGAAACGCAATTGATGCGGTAATCGCAGCGGCTGCAACTTTGACAGTTGTAGAACCAGGATCGAATGGCATAGGGGGAGATAGCTTTTCGATTCTTTGGAAAGATGGAGAATTGCACGGACTAAATGCTAGCGGACATGCTCCAGAGCAACTAACAAGAGCGAATTTATTAGAAAAAGGACATGAAGAGATTCCTACACACGGAATCGTTCCAATTACTGTACCAGGAGTACCAGCGGGTTGGGTAGAATTAAGCAAAAAACATGGCAAGTTATCTTTAAAAGAAGTTTTGGAACCAGCAGCTAAGATTGCCGAAGAAGGGTTTCCTGTTTCAAATGTTGTATCCAATGCATGGAAAAGAACATTTAAAATATTGAAGAAAAAGCTGGAGCAATTTCCAGAATTAGAAACTTGGTTTAGTACGTTCGCTCCAGAGGGTCATCCAATTGAACCCGGAGAAATCTGGTCTTCTAAAGGCCACGCTAGAACACTTCGATTGATTGGAGAAACGGGTGGAGAAGCTTTCTATAAAGGGGAAATAGCAGAAGCAATCGATCGCACTTCAAAAAAATATCACGGTTTTATTAGAAAAGAAGACTTAGAAGAGTATAAACCTGAATGGATAGTACCAATTTCAACGAACTATAAAGGCTACGATATTTGGGAAATGCCACCAAACGGGCAAGGTATTATCGCTTTAATGGCCTTATCTATATTAGAAAACCTTGAATTAAAAGGAAAAGACGACCCAGAAACGATTCACAAACAAATTGAAGCTGTAAAATTGGCATTTAGTGACGGCCAAGCAACCATAACAGACTTAAAACATATGAATGAAACTGTTGATAAACTATTGTCTAAAGACTATGCTAAAGCGCGAGCTGCTCTAGTACAAGAAGAAGCACTAGATCCAAAGCCAGGTATTCGAGATTATTCGGGGACTGTTTATTTAGCTGCTGCGGATGAAGAAGGTCATATGATTTCTTACATTCAAAGCAATTATATGGGGTTTGGTTCCGGTGTTGTGGTGCCGGACTATGGTTTGAGTCTGCAAAATAGAGGTTGCGGGTTTACAATGGAAGAGGGGCACCCAAATGTTGTCGGTCCAAATAAAAAACCGTTCCACACGATCATACCTGGATTTATCACAAAAGGAGAACAGCCTGTTGGTCCATTTGGCATAATGGGGGGGCAAATGCAGCCACAAGCACATCTACAAGTCATTAGCTCCATGATTGACTTTCACTTGAATCCGCAAAATGCACTTGATGCTCCAAGATGGCACTGGGATGAAGGCAAAAAAGTATCCATTGAACCAGAAATGTCGTTAAGCATTATTGAAGACTTGATTAAAAGAGGACATGAAGTCACAATCGTACCTGGAAAAGGACTGTTTGGTAGAGGTCAAATTATTCTTAGAGCGCCGAATGGTGTACTAATAGGTGGCACAGAGCCAAGGGCTGACGGATCCATTGCTACATGGTAAAATTTTTAAACTTTGAAAAACAGATATTTCGAAAAATAAATAAGCATGATATAATCAGGAAAGCACTTTCATTAAATGAGTTTTTTAGGAGGGGTACTATGAGCTTACTGGCTTTCGATATAGGTGGAACCTCAGTGAAATATGCCATTTGGGACGAGGATCGTCTGAAAGAAAAAGGGAGCTTTTTGACCCCTGAAAGTTGGGAAGAATTAAAGAATCAGTTAGTTCATGTAAAAGAAAGTTTTGAAAAGCAGTTTTTTCTTTCTGGGGTTGCATTTTCCGCACCTGGTGCAATTAATCAGATTGAAAGACAGATCGAAGGCGTTAGTGAAGTACCTTATATCCACTTTTTTCCAATCTATGATGAACTGGAGAAAGCTTTTGAATTACCGGTCTCTTTTGAAAATGATGCCAATAGTGCAGGCCTAGCAGAAAGCTGGAGAGGCGCGGCTAAAGATAAAAGTAATGTACTCTTTGTAGTGCTAGGAACCGGTATAGGTGGAGCAATCATTGTAGATGGTGAAATACAGCACGGACATCACCAACTAGGTGGAGAGTTCGGATTCATGCTATTAGATGGAGAAAGAACGTTCAGTGAGCTTGGCACTGCGGTTGCTATGGCCAGAAGATACGCTAAGCGGATGAATATTCCTACAAATAAAGTTAGCGGGGAAGAAGTATTCCAATTAGCCGAAAAAGGAGATGATATTGCAAAAGAAGAAGTACAGACTTTTTTTCATTACTTAGTTAGAGGACTTTATAATTTAGCTTATTCTTTTGATCCAGAAGTTCTATTACTGGGCGGTGGCGTATCCAATAAACCAGATCTTATTGAAAAGATCAACGAAGAAATGGACGCACTGTTTTCAAGATTAAGAGTACCACCATATAGACCGGTAGTAGAATTGTGTCACTTTAAAAATGATGCGAACCTGATTGGTGCTATCTATAATTTTATGCAAAAGCATAAAACGTTAGAAGGATCGAGCTGAATTAGACGTATGCTTTAAGTTTCCTTAGTTTTGGCTGACTGCAGTGATTTGACTATAGATGAGAAACGAGGACAAATAGATGAAGATCAAACAACAAGATAAAATCTTATTTATCGGAGACAGTATTACGGATGTAGACAGAGATCGTTCTAATCCTAATGATTTAGGCAAAGGGTACCCGCTTATGGTAGCTGCTGAGTTGCAAGCTGCATTGCCAGAGGACCAACTGACGTTTTACAATAGGGGAATTGCTGGGGATAAAGTGGTTGATTTGAAAGCGAGGTGGGAAGAGGATTGTCTGAATCTCAATCCAGATATCGTATCTATTCTTGTAGGAATCAATGATTCTTCTCATCAGTTAAATATCAATAAACGTATGGATCCTAGCGCGATTGAGCAGTTTGAAGAGGACTATAGGTTCTTGCTAAAATCTCTTCTCCAGAGAACAGATGCCAGAATCGTACTAATGGAACCTTTTGTTCTGCCATATCCTAAAGAAAGAATTCAGGTAAGAGAAGACTTAGATCAAAGAATTCATATTGTCAGAAAGATGGCTCGTGAATATTTGACGGATTTAATTCCATTGGATGGGTTATTTAGTGCGCAAGGAGTCAAGTACGGTTACCCGTACTATACAGGAGAGGACGGAATACATCCTACTGTTGCGGGTCATGGTCTAATCAAAGAAGCCTGGATAAATCAACTTGAATTTTAAAAAGTATTGTGTAAATTGTTTTGGTATGCTATAGTTAGTCCATGCGATGAGTCGATTAGTCCACATTTGTGGACTGTCAAGCACGATACATGTGCATTGCACACAACAGGAAGTTGGTATCGGAAGTCCCTGGTGCTGTGAACATCATACTTCACTTTAGTTTTACTAAAGTTGCTGAAAAAAGCTAGGATGAAAATCCTAGCTTTTTTTGTGCATAGAAAATTGTTTTAAAAAAATAAAAAGCGGAACGAATATTGAATCGTCCCGCTTCTAAAAGTGTTCCATTTTAAGTCAATGGATAAATTAAAATGAATTATTTTGCATTTTTTACACTATTTGCAACAATATCTGAGACACCTTCAGTAAAAACATTGGGAAGGATATTCTCTACTGTCAATTCGTCATCAGGAATTACACTGGCAATACCCTGGGCAGCGGCAATTTGCATATCATCTGTGATATCTGTTGCACGAGCATCCAGGGCTCCACGGAAAATTCCCGGGAAAGCTAATACGTTGTTGATTTGATTAGGATAGTCACTTCTGCCTGTACCCACAATAAAGGCTCCGCCATCTTTAGCATCTTGAGGATTAATTTCTGGTTCTGGATTAGCCATTGCAAAGATAACCGGTTTATCATTCATGTCGGCAATCCACTCTTTTTTCAGTACGTTTGGAGCAGAAACACCAACGAAAATATCGGCCCCTTTTAGCGCTTTGTGTAAGTCACCGTGAATATTTGTTTTATTTGTCACTTCAGCGATTTCCTTGTGGCGATCTTCAAGATTTGCATCGTTTGAAGAGAGTATGCCAGTTTTGTCGACTAATAAGACATCTGTTACACCAGCAGAGAGAAGACGTTTTGAGATGGCGATTCCTGCAGCTCCGCCGCCATTAACAACGATTCTGACGTCTTCAATATTTTTTTCAGTTAGTTTCAAAGCATTGTATATTGCAGCCAAAACGACAATCGCTGTACCGTGTTGATCATCATGGAATACAGGAATGTTCAGTGATTCTTTTAAACGACGCTCGATTTCAAAGCAGCGTGGTGCGCTGATGTCCTCTAAGTTAATGCCTCCAAATGAAGGTGCAATAGCTTGCACATGAGAAATGATTTCTTCGGTGTCTTGTGTATCCAGAGAAATAGGTACAGCATCAACGTTGGCAAAACGCTTGAATAGAGCAGCTTTTCCTTCCATAACTGGAATCGCAGCTTCTGGACCAATATTTCCTAGCCCTAAAACGGCAGATCCGTCAGTAATAACAGCTACTAGATTCTTTTTGGACGTATACGTGTAGACATCTTCTATGTTTTCGGCAATAGCAGAACTTACAGCGGCCACACCAGGCGTATAAGCAATAGCCAAGTCTTCCATTGTTTCGATAGAAACTTTTGAATTCACTTCAATTTTTCCACCTTTTTCTTTGCTGATTTTTAAAGCTTCTTCTTTAACATCCATTATTTTTAAATCTCCTTTTATGAAAGAATTTATTCAGAACATATCTTTATCCTAAATATAATTGTCCTAAATTTTATATCTACTCATACGGAATATGAGCTACTTAATTAGATCCTAGTAATTGAAACATTTGTAAACTTAACAGACTAATTAATAACACCCTGGCAAAATCTATAAGATAAAGGATAACATAGTTGGTTAAAAAAATCCTGTTGGTCTGAATGTTCTATTTATAAATATACTCAAGCAAAATAGAGTATAAACGTCTTAACCTAATGATTTTTTGCATACTATACAACGAAATTTTAAGATAATGAGAGAACTAGTATACGTGAAGTACGATAAATCTAAGAATAGTTTAGAACTATAGTAACACCCTATAAAAGAATGATACCAAATAACAGTTGTTTAACATCTGTTATTTAATTGTGATATGGTCAAAGTGCATCAGAATAATCTAAATTGGGAGATTAAGTATAAGACACTACGTTATGATTATGATAATATAGGAGATACTAGTAATGGTAAAGGAGCATTGATAACATGCCACAAATTGAAAAAAAAGAACATGATGTTCATCCTCGTAAAGATGAAGACATGATTGTCAAAATGGGTAATTTCAGATTGTACTTTCAAAATTATTATACAATTATCTCTCTTGGAAATGATATTGCTACAGGTGGGTTATATCTTGCAGGAAGCTTAACACAAGCCTTTACTAACTTGGAGAGATTAGGAATGTATTTATATATATTCGCTAGTTTCTTTCTTTTAATGAGACCAATTATCAGGATTGTTCATAATGTCTACCTTTATAGCGAAAACCAGTATAGACGAGATGTATTGGGAGAAAAGATGGATGACGGTTATTATGATGATTCTGAAGAGAATGGAATCGATCAAGAAGATAAAGAAAAAAGAGAAGAAAAAGCTGAACAAAATGGCAAAACTAAAAAAGAAGAAGATGCTCCAGAAGAAAAAGAAGAACGAGAAGAGGCTGACAAAGAAATTGAAATTATGCCTAGTAGTGATGATGACGATGAAGAAGATCACACAAAAGAAGAATCTTAAAAAAGCCTGAGGCCGATCAAATGATCAGCTTCAGGCTTTAGTGTTAGTATATTTACGCTATTTCGATTGATTCTTCGTCTGCAAGTTTACGGTGAATTTCTGCAAGTTCTAACTCGCGAACTTTTCTTGGAAGGAAACAACGGATTTCTTCTTCATTGTATCCAATTTGTAAACGACGCTCATCCATGATGATCGGGCGTCTAATGAGACTTGGTTGCGTTTTGAATAAATTAAGTAACTCGTTCATAGAAAGGTCCTCGATATCTACATCTAAGGCCTGATAAGCTTGAGAACGATATGAAATGATTTCTTCAGTACCTTCTTCAGTTAAGCTCAAAATGTTTTTGATTTCGTCTATCGATAGAGGTTCGTGAAAGATATTTTTTTCTTCAAACTCTAAATTTTGTTCTTCTAACCAAGCTTTCGCTTTTCGACAAGATGTGCAACTTGGTGATACGTATAATTTGATCATGATTGGTTTGCCCCTTTTCAAAAGTGTGCTTAATCATTTTATGTAAAATGATTTACGATTAGGTTTAAGTGGTAATTTGTGAACAATTTGTTACAATACCTATTTTAGGAGTAATCAAGATGAAAATCAATAGATTTTGACAAACTTTCGTCACAAATGCACGATTTAATAAATGACATTGACTTGTCATAATTTTGTCACATTCTTTTCGATGAATAATAGTCAATATTCCTCGATTATTTTTGGCGTTACTTATACAATAATATCAGAAAGTAAATTTGTACTGAGGAGCATGATAATGAAAACGATTAAACTTGGAAAAAGTCAACTAGATGTATCTGAAGTTGCTTTAGGTTGTATGAGAATGAATGCGTTAGATGTTAAAGAAGCAACAGCTGTTTTGGAATCAGCAAATGATAGCGGAATCAACTTCTATGACCATGCAGATATCTATGGAAAAGGAGAGTCAGAAGAACGGTTTGCTGCCGCTTTAAAGCAAAGTTCACTTAAAAGAGAAAACTTTCTGATTCAATCCAAAGCGGGTATTCGATTTGGGAAATATGATTTTTCTAAAGAACATTTAACTTCTTCTGTTGAAGGTATTCTAAAAAGACTGGAAACAGACTACTTGGATGTACTTTTACTACACAGACCGGACGCGTTGGTTGAACCAGAAGAAGTAGCGGAAGTTTTTACAAGTTTGCAAAAGGCTGGGAAAGTGAAACATTTCGGTGTAAGTAATCACAGTCCTTATCAAATTCAACTACTCGAAAAATATATTGAACAAGATATTGTAGCCAACCAGCTTCAATTAAGTGTGACACACACTGGAATGATCGATGCGGGTATTCATGTGAATACAAAAGATGCGAACTCTATTGATCATGACCGTGCTATTTTAGATTATTGTCGCCTGAATGATATTACGATCCAACCATGGTCACCAGTTCAAGGGGAAAATGGGGTATTTTTAAATAATCCAGACTATCCAAAAGTCAATGAAGTATTAAGTAAAGTTGGAGAAAACTATGGAATGAATAATGAAGCGACTGCTATTGCTTGGTTATTGAGACATCCAGCAAAAATGCAAGTGATTCTGGGGACAATGAATCCTGAAAGAATCCAAACTTATGCATCGGCTTCGGGTAAAGTCATTAGTCGTGATGAATGGTATGAAATCTATAGAGCGGCAGGAAACATTGTACCTTAATCAAATGAAACTTTATGAATAAGAATGCCTGATGATAATCTCTGACAATTTCTTTTTTGAATGCTATACTATATGGGTAAGGTTCATTGCAAAAATAAGGTTCATTGAAAGGAGTATGCTTATGTTAGTAGATGATATTAAAAAAGCTTTACTGATCGGGGTCGGTGGAACTGCTCTGGCTGTCGAAAAATCAATGGAACAAATCGATCGACTTGTTGCAAAAGGAAAGCTTTCAGTTGAAGAAGGTAAAACACTGACTTCTGAACTGATTCAAAAGAAAACTCAGGATACGACTGATGTAGAAGAAAAAGAAAGATTAGAAGCATTATTATTAAGTATGAACGTTGCTCAGAGAAAAGATATCGACGATCTTGAAGCAAAAGTTCAAGAATTAGAAAAGAGACTTGAAAACAGTTCTACCGATAGATAATTGGAATGGTGCTGGTTAGTTCATTCTAACCAGCACTTTTTTATGAAAGGAGGGTGCATGATGTCAAAAACGAATAGAGATAGATTGAAAGAAATCGGGACAGTCCTTGCTTCATATGGGTTTGGCCATATTTACAATACACGTATTAGATCCAAAGATGATGAGCAAGATGCACAAAGGCTTAGACAGGCTTTTGAAGAATTAGGTCCTAGTTTTATTAAAATTGGCCAAATTATTTCCACAAGACGGGACTTATTGCCAGATAACTATATTGAAGAGCTATCAAAATTAAGAGATAATGCCCCTCACTTTCCTTATGCTGAAATTAGAAAAATCTTTAGTGAAGAATTTGACCAAACACTTGAAGAAGTTTTTGAATATGTTGAAGAAAACCCCCTTGCGAGTGCGTCTGTTGCTCAAGTACATAAAGCGAAGCTACACACTGGAGAAAGCGTCATTATTAAAGTCCAGAGACCGGAGATAGAAGAAAATCTTTTAAGAGATATTAGACTATTCTCTAAAATACTTTCTATGGCACCGAACACTGTCAAGGATATGCTGGTAGATGCTGATTCCGCGTTCGATGAGATCTTAGCCACTACAAAAATCGAACTTGATTTTCGTAATGAAGCAAAATATTTAGCTAGATTTAGAGCATTAAATAAAGAAATCAAGGCTGTTACGGCGCCAAAACCATTTTTGAAATATACATCGAAAAGAGTGCTGGTTGAGGAATATATTGACGGAATCAAGGGCTTAGACGCTGTCAAATTGACCACAGCGGGATACGATAAGAAAGATATTGCCGAAAAACTGATGTATTCTTTTTTATCTCAAGTATTCAACGATGGCTTTTTTCATGGAGATCCTCATCAAGGGAATTTGATTATCAAAGGAAAGCAAATTGTCTTTTTAGATTTCGGCATTACTGGAGAGCTCTCTTCAGACGTAAGAGAAAGTTTGATTCGGCTGATCAAAGCACTCGTGTTGGAAGATATTGAGGGTATGATGAATATACTCTTACAGATGGCTATTGTTAAAACAAAGGTTAATCGCTTTGCGTTAAGTGAAGATCTTGCAGATTTTTATCACATGTATGCTTCGAGAAGTTTTAAAAATATAAATTTGAGTGCATTCTTTTCTGATGTACTATATATTACAAATAAATACAAAATGATTATGCCAAATGATTTTCTATTATTAGCAAAGTCAATGACGATTCTTGAAGGCGTTATAACAGAACTTCATCCAGATATTAACGTTTTAAAAATTGCTTCTACTTATATTAAAACAAACGATGACGTTTCCTTTTTCGAAACCATTACAAAAGACAAAGTCATGATTGGTCTTTATCAAATTGCACAAAATTCAGCATCTCTCCCTGCAAAGATCACAAAATCTCTTGATACCATTAACAATGGTAGATTAAAAGTACATTTGGATTTAGTGGATGGAGATAAAAAATGGACCGGATTAAATAAAATGGTTAATCGGATCGTTTTTGCCGTGATTATAGCTGCGCTTATTTTGGCTTCAGCTGTCATCTTAGCTGTTGCGGAGGGGACAAGTGTATCTATTCTGGCAATCATCATTTTCTTAGGAGCTGGAATAATGGGGTTATGGTTGTTGATTTCAATTATACGTTCTGGAACGTTGTGACACCCTTTATAAATAATGAGAAATAAGCTAATAGATGGATATCAGCTTGATTTTCTGTAGGAGTTATAAAATGAATACAACTCAAAGAACCATCAAAATCGTGGTAGCTACAGTTCTAGCTGTATGGATAGCTCAGTTATTTGAGCTAAATTATACACTAGCAGCCGGAGTCATCGCGATTTTAAGTGTCTTAGATACAAAGCAGGAATCGATTAAAATCGCAGCAGCTAGAATCTGTTCAATGATATTAGGATTTTGTATCGCATCTATCTTATTTGCAAGTTTGGGATTCTCTCTTTTTGCTTTTGGGTTATATTTAGCCATCTTTATCCCTATAGCATGCAAAGGTAAGGTGGAGTCAGGGATTGCTCCGACAACAGTTCTTGTGACACATTTCATCACAGCTGAAAGTATTTCTTGGGATTGGCAGATCAATGGAACAGCATTAATGTTAATCGGGGTATTTACTGCTTTATTGGTAAATCTGTGGATGCCTAAACAGCAAAATAGATTAGAGAAGTTCGTTGAAGAAATTGAAAATGAAATGAGTAAGGCGCTTTTGATTTTTCATGATCAATTACAAGGAGATCAGAATTACAAAGAATTATTTGAACAGCTTGTACAGTTAGATAAAAAAATACAAGAAATGAACCATGTTGCATTAAATGAATATGCGAATCAAGTATTCAAGAAAACCAGTTACTATGTTCGTTATGCACAAATGAGAAAAGAACAATCTGTTGTCTTGCAAAAAATGTGTGAGAATCTTCCGTCCGTTAAATTGGCGACGAGTCAAAACCAGATACTCGCGGATCTTTTCAAAGGAACCGCAGAACAACTTCACGAAAAGAATACAGGCTTAGACTTATTACAAGACATTTCAGAACTTTATCAAACGTTCAAAGAGTCTGAACTACCTCAAACAAGAAAAGAATTTGAGAGTAGAGCGATTTTATTCCAAATTTTGAATGATTTTACCCGATTCATCAAAATTAAAAGAGAATTTTTTCTCACTGAAAAAGTATATGTACATCAAAATGATTATTGAAAGAGGAGTAGAGTTGAAATGAAAAAAATAGTAGGGCTATGTATGTTTAGTTTTTTAGTAGTAGGATGTGGAAATCAGGACAGTACATTAACTGAGTCAGAAACTTCTGATATTACACAGAACCAAAGTGAAGAGGTCACGTACACAATTGAATTCTCAATCGATGATGAGCTTTATAGTATTGATGAAGATGAGATGGATCAAGAATTGACTAGTCCAAAAGATACAACGCTACTTGAAGTCATGCAAGAGGAATACGATGCAGTAGACAGTGGTGGTCTTATAACCTCAATAAACGGTTTGGAACAAAATGCAGAAAAAAATGCTTACTGGTTGTTTGATATCAATGGAGAGTTTTCTCAAGTTGGAGCGGGTGAGTATGTTTTAGAAGATGGAGACGAGATTACCTGGAATCTTGAAACGAGTCAGAATGAAGAATAGTAAAAACAACTTTCCTGTATACAGATTAACTGTTCTGGCACTGATGATTGCACTCGTTCAAACGAGTCGGTTGTTTTTTAGCTTTCTTCCGAATGTTCAACCGGTTACGACGATTTTGATTTTGATGACAATAACATTCGGGGTCGTAGATGCTTTGATTGTTGGGAGTGGTTCAATTATAATCTCTAATTTATCTTTAGGGATGGGACCATGGACAATCTCTCAGATTATTGCATTCACTGTCATCATTTTAGTTAGTTATACTTTCTCTTTATGCATAAAGAATTTGGATGGTGCTCTTATCTATTGGGTGATCTTTTCTGGGGTAACGGGTATTTTATATGGTCTGATTGTTTCTGTCATTCAGGCCATGATGTATCAGATGGTTTTTCCAGCCTTTATCGGATACTGGTTTGCCGGCATCTGGTTCGATGTCTATCATGCGATTGGGAATAGTGTATTTATGGTTTTACTTTATACACCTTTAATTCCACTGTTTAATAAAATTAATCGAAAAATCAAAAAAAGCCCGTCGTGAAAGTATACTGATTGATCAGTATGCATCATGACGGGTCTTTTGTTATTCGTCTCTTAAAGCAATAGGCTTATCCAAAATCTCTTTATAAGCAAAGGCTCTAACGATATTATCTTCTGTAAATCCAAATTCGGCTGTTTCATTAGATTTAGAAATACTTTTTGTTTTTAATGATTTGACTTCAGTCATTGTATTCGAGGACTGATTTCTAAGTTTATTTGTACGTTCTTGTCGAGCCTGATCAAGCTTCTCTCTATCTTTTCTACGTCTTTCTCGCTCAGTCGTAATATCTCTTGCAGCACCTCTAGCAGTACTAGCATCTCGTACAGTCTTATCTCTTGCTGTACGACGTTGATTGACAGTCTGCTGCTGAGTGGATCTCTGAGGAGTTGCTTGCCTATTTTGCTTAGGCGCAGCTTGAGCAGTAGATCTACGAGTAGAAGTCTGAGTCGGTTCGTTAAAAACATTTCTTCTGTTAGAAGACTGATTCTTGTTTGCTTTTTTACTTAGTGAGTTCAGCACACCTGATACAATACTAAAGAAAATCACTAATTGAACTAACCAGATCAAGATATCCATATCTTATCACTCTTCTTCGTCAGTAGGTCCGGCTTGATTTGATATAGAACTTCTCATATCAGTATCAGCATTTATATTCTGCATTTTATAGTAATCCATTACGCCGATTTGACCTTTACGAAGTGCTTCGGCCATAGCAAGCGGTACACTAGCTTCGGATTCAACAACTTTAGCACGCATTTTTTGAGTTTCAGCACGCATCTCTTGTTCTTGGGCAATCGCCATAGAGCGTCTTTCCTCAGCTTTTGCTTGGGCGATATTTTTATCCGCTTCAGCTTGTTCTGTTTGTAGTTTAGCTCCGATATTACGGCCGACATCGATATCCGCAATATCAATAGATAGAATCTCAAAGGCAGTACCGGAGTCCAGCCCTTTACTTAATACAGTTTTAGAAATCATATCTGGATTTTCAAGAACGTCTGAGTGCTTGTCTGCAGAACCTACAGTTGTTACAACACCTTCACCAACACGAGCGATGATTGTATCTTCACCAGCACCACCGACTAATCTCTCGATATTTGCACGAACAGTCACTTTCGCTTTTGCTACGATTTCGATACCATCTTTAGCAACCGCGGCGATATCTGGAGTAACGATGACTTTAGGATTAACTGAAAATTGAACGGCTTCAAATACGTTACGACCAGCTAAGTCGATTGCCGCAGCTTTTTCGAATTCAAGATCAATATCTGCACGGTAAGAAGCAATCAATGCATCGATAACAGCATTCACATTACCACCGGCAAGGTGATGTGCTTCTAATTCGTTTGTAGAAAGGGTGATACCTGCTTTAGTTGCTTTAATCAAAGGTCTAATAATCGCGTGAGGACTAACTTGACGCAATCTCATACCAATCAAAGTACCAATACCTACTTTAACACCAGAGAAGTAGGCTGTAACCCATAATCCAACTGGAACGAATCTTAAGAAAATACTGATTAAAACAATTGCGATGACCGCGAAAATGATGATGCCATAAAAACCATCTAACATAAATTCATTCATATAGTTTGTCTCCTATTCTATTTTTTTCTTACAATGACTTTTGTACCCAAAACTTTATCAATAACGACGGTCACATCTTTTGAAATGTATCCTTCGTCACTTAATACATCTACTAAGATTCCATCTGTAGTTCCAAATGAGACTTTACCGGATGGACGTAAAGGTGTTTGTGTGACGCCTTCAAGACCTGGTTCAATCTGTATAGTAGATTTTTTTGTAGCTGATTTCTGATTGCCTTTCATATCAGTATTCAATATCAATTTATTGACATTCGTAAGGGAATAACCAGTTCTTACGAGATAGAATACAACACCAGACGTAATCACAATCGCCATACTTAAATCTCTAATCGTCATGGCAATATCTCCAAGGGTCAGGTAGAGACCGGATATCAAAAAGAGTGCACCCAGTATTCCGGCAACGCCGAACTCTGGAACAAAGATCTCAAAGATAATCAATAGTAAACCAGCTGTGAATAGAACTAATGGTAACCAAGTATCAATTCCAATGACACTAAAGTAAGCAATAAAGCTGAGCATTGTGACTGAAAAACCAGTTTTTGATAGTGGTGTCAAAATCGCAATAGCAACTCCAATAAAACCAATAGCGAGTAGTAATCCTTCCATTTTTTAGCCTCCTTTACTCGGTATGTAACCTCCTTCGATCACCTTACAATACTAATGATAGCATTTTATTGTTATAAAGTCATCGGTCTAGAGGCGGATAACCCAAATGATTTTACTTATTGTTGCTTAGCGATTTATATAATTAAATGAATTTTGATTATGAAACAATCATGTTTTTTATGATGTTAATTATGCATTAATTTTAACAGAAAAGATGATTGAAATCTGATATGATGCAAATTATATCCCGATAGATTCCTTAAAAATATAAATGAATAATTATAAATGAGTATAAGTAATTATTTGAAATGTTCTATACAGAGTTCGCTCAATTTAAGTGCTTAATATTCTAACAGAATGAATCGTTACGCGAATAATATAATCTTTACAATACTTTAGCACACATTATACATATAGGATAGAATAAGTGAAATTGTTTGGTGTTATAATGAAGTTAGGATACAATATCGGTATAAGAGAATAAAAATGAGATTTGTAACGTATAGAATATTTATATAAATTTATCATCACATGGGAGTAGTTTCTTAGGAAGCGTCTCGTTTTATATTATAAGTGAAAGGAGGTCTTCTTGAATGGATAATGAATTTTCATCCAAGATGACTGATTCAGAAATGGAAAAGTCACTTTACTTATTCAACAAAGGAGAAAACTTTGATAGTTACTATATTTTAGGAACAACTGAGTTGCGCAATGGTTTTCGTTTTACTGTATGGGCACCTCATGCAGTTGAAGTATATGTAGTAGGAGACTTCAATCAATGGCAAGAGGAAGCCGTGATGCAAAGAGTATCTGAAACAGGAACCTGGTCCATGGTTGTACCAGAAGCCAAGACAGGTGACCACTACAAATACAAAATTGTACAGCAGGATGGAACAATTACTTACAAAATTGATCCTTATGCAAAAGAATTTGAAATCAGACCTAAGGACGCTTCAATTGTTAAAGGACTTCCTGAAAAGAAATGGTCTGATGGACTATGGATGGCGAATAGAAAACGCAAGTCAGTCTATGAACGGCCTTTAAATATATATGAAGTACATTTGAGTTCATGGAAACGTAATGAAGATGGATCTTGGTATTCAATCAAACAGCTTCAAGAAGAGCTTATTCCGTATGTTAAAGAGATGGGATACACACATATTGAATTTCTACCTTTAATGGAGCATCCGCTAGACGCTAGTTGGGGGTATCAAACGACTGGATTTTATGCCTTATCTTCAAAATATGGCACGATGGAAGAGTTTCAAGATTTTGTTGAAGCCGCACATAAGGCAAATATTGGAGTCATAATGGACTGGGTTCCAGGTCATTTCAATAGAAACGCTTATGCACTAGCTTATTTTGATGGAACGCCACAATTTGAATATACAGATGAAAATCGTGCAGTCAATAATAGGTGGGGTACATTGAATTTTGATTTATCAAAATCTGAAGTTCATAGTTTCTTGATATCTAATGCTTTATTCTGGATAGAACAGTTTCACCTTGATGGTTTGAGGGTTGATGCTGTAAGTAATATGCTTTATCTGGATTATGATATCGGGGAATACACACTGAATGAAGATGGATCTAACCATAATCGAGATGGTGTTGCTTTTATACAGAAAATGAATCGAGTGTTATTTGAACGACACCCTGACTTGTTAGTCATGGCTGAAGAAAGTACAGCTTGGAGTAAAGTTACACACCCTGTCCATGAGGGGGGATTAGGTTTCAACTATAAATGGAATATGGGATGGATGAACGATACATTGAAATTCTTTGAAATGGATCCAATTGAAAGAAAACAACATTTTGATCTAATTACGTTCTCTTTCATGTATACATTCAATGAAAACTTTGTCCTTCCAATTTCCCATGACGAAGTGGTTCACGGGAAAAAGTCATTGATGGATAAAATGTTTGGAGACCGATACAACCAGTTCGCAGGACTCAGAACACTTGAAACGTACAAAATGATGCATCCTGGGAAAAAGTTGCAGTTTATGGGATCAGAATTTGGACAATTTCTGGAGTGGCGATTTGATGAAGGCTTGGAATGGACAAAATTAGAAGATCCTTACAACCATCGTCACCTTGAGTTTACAAAAAGATTAAACAGTTTTTATAAGAACGAAAAAGCATTATGGGAAATCGATCATCAAACAGACGGTTTAGAAATTTTAGATGCTTCAAATAATGAACAGACTACGTTATTTTTTATTAGAAAAGGTAAAAAAACTAGAGACTTTCTAATTATTCTTTGCAACTTTGTTCCGGTAGAACGCCATAATGTTCGAGTTGGTGTACCGTTTAAAGGGCAATACGAAGAAGTGTGGAATACAGAACTTGACACTTTAGGTGGGACATGGACAAAAGGGCAAGGGGTCTTAAAAACCGATGCAATTTCCACTAACGGGTATGAGCAATCTGTTGAGTTGATGTTACCTGCATTAAGTATCATCATTCTTAAACCTAAAAGAGTATACGGTGTTCCAAAATCATCTTAATTTTTTAATAGCATCGAAAGGTCATCGCAAACAGACTCACCAAGAAAAAGGAGGGAAGGAAGTTCTCTTAGAGACTTCCGAATATAGATGAAAACAGAAACAGTAGCAATGATATTAGCTGGTGGACAGGGGTCTAGATTAGGAAAACTGACAAAACAAATTGCCAAACCAGCTGTACCATTCGGTGGTAATTATCGTATCATAGACTTCGCCTTGTCCAATTGTGCCAATTCAGGAATCAATAATGTAGGTGTAGTAACACAGTATCAACCATTAGTCTTGAATCAGCACGTTGGTAATGGGGCAAGCTGGGGACTAAACCGTCACAACGGGGGCGCAACTATTTTGCAGCCTTATTCAAGTGTTGATGGAGAAAAATTCTTTAAAGGGACATCACATGCTGTTTATCAGAATATCAGTTTTATTGATGCGCAAAATCCGGATTATGTTGTCATTCTTTCAGGAGACCATATCTATAAAATGGATTACGAGAAAATGTTGGATTTCCATAAAGAAAAAGCAGCTTCTTTGACAGTTGGTGTTATGCCCGTTGAATGGGAAGAAGCTTCACGTTTTGGTGTTATGAATACTGATCGCACAGAGCGGATCACTGAATTTCAAGAAAAACCGGCAGAGCCAAAATCTAACTTAGCTTCAATGGGGATTTACATCTTCAACTGGCCAAGACTAAAGCAATATCTTGTAGATAATCAAGCAAAAAATAGACAAATGGATGACTTTGGCCACCATGTTATTCCAGCATACTTGAGAAACAGCGAGTCTGTATATGCTTATTCCTTTAAAGGGTACTGGAAAGATGTTGGAACAGTTGAAAGTCTATGGGCCGCAAATATGGAATTTTTGAATCCTGATCATGAATTAAATATTCGAGACAAAAACTGGAAAGTCTACTCACAAAATCCGAATACAACAGCACAGTTTTTAACGGATACAGCTAAAGTAAAAGATTCTATGATTACTGATGGTTGTTACATCGCAGGGGAAGTTAATCACTCCGTTCTTTCGCATAATGTTAAAATCGGTAAGAATTCTGTTGTAAAAGATAGTGTGATCATGTCAGGAGCAGTAATTGGAGAAAATGTTACCATAACCAAAGCAATTATTGGAGAGAATGCGTACGTTTACGACGGTGCAGAAATTATCGGTGATAATGGTGAGATTTCAGTAGTAGGCTACGGAGAAGAAGTAGGAGGATACAAAGATGCGGAATGAAATTGCAGCAATATTTAATTTGGTAGAAAATGAAGATAAGTTAAGACCTCTAACGGAGAGAAGACCGATTGCTTCTTTACCATTTGCTTGTCGTTACAGATTAATTGATTTCCCTTTCTCAAGTCTTTACAACGCTGAAGCTGTTTCAGCAGCGTTATTCATTTCTGAATCGGGTCATTCTTTGTATGACCACATTAGATCAGGTGCAACATGGGGACTTGACTCAATTGCAGGCGGAGGGGTATTTACACATTCCCAAATTCGTCTGAAAACGTCTAATGCAGAAGAACATTACACTCCAGCTTATTACGATGATCACTATAAATATGTAACACGTTCCCATGCAGAGTATATTTTGTTAATGGGTTCTAGTATGCTTTCAAATATTCAAATCAAGTCAATTGTAAATTATCACAACGATAAAGATAGTGATGTAACCATTGCCTATAAAAAACTAGATCGTAATTTATTTAGAGAAGACTCTTCATACAATGCATACGAATTCGACGAAGAGCGCCAAGGCCGAATCAACAATATTACGCCTCTTACTGAAGTGGGTATGGATGAAGAAGCACTTGCTGTTGGTATTGAGGTCATGGTCATTAATAAGAAGACTTTTTTAGACTATTTACAAAAAGCAAGAGAACGAAATCTTTGCGTAAGTGTTAAGAGTCTTTCAGAGCTTGCGCTAGAAGACAACGATAAGGTATACGGATTTGAATATACGGGCTATTTAAAAGCCATTGAAGATATTAAGAGTTATTTTGAAGCAAATATGGAAATGCTGAATGAAGACAACTTTAATGCATTATTCTATAGAGCTGATCCTGTATTGACACGATCGAAAAATTCTGCACCCACTTTCTATGGTGAAAATGCAGTGATTCATAATTCACAAGTTGCGAATGACTGTGAAGTATACGGATCTGTTAAAAATTCATTGATTTTCAGAAAAGCGAATATTGCAAAAAATGCGCAAGTTGAAAATTCAATTATTATGCAAGATTGTTACATTGAAGAAGGTGCGTATCTGAACTATGTTATTTTAGATAAACACGTGTATGTTAAAAAAGGTGCGCATCTAGAGGGTACGCCTGAAAATCCAGTCGTTATCAGTAAAAATGCCATTGTATCTGGAGACGAAAAATAATAAAGGGGAGGCATCAGTATGAATATTCTGTTTACAGCATCTGAATGCGCGCCTTTCTTTAAAACTGGTGGCTTAGGTGACGTCCTAGGTGCGTTACCAAAAGAGCTTGCTAAGGGCGAGAACGACGTACGTGTCGTTCTGCCTTTTTTCAAGCAAAAGATGGCGGATCAGTATGTAGACCAGCTCAAAGACGTAACGAGTTTTAATGTACGTGTAGGCTGGCGTAATCAATATTGTGGCATCAAAGAACTCGTACAAGATGGCGTGACGTATTACTTTGTCGACAACTTGTTCTACTTTGATCGTGAAAATCTTTATGATTATGGTGACGATGGTGAACGTTTTGCTTTCTTTAGTATGGCAGTCATTGAAATGATGGAAAAAGTCAATTTCGTCCCAGATGTATTACACGCGAATGATTGGCAAACAGCAGTCATTCCTGTTTTACTAAGAGATAAATATCATTGGGTAAATGCCTTGAAAGATGTTAAGACAGTTTTGACTATCCACAATATTTTGTATCAAGGTAGATATGACCAGTATGTCTTGTCAGATTATTTTGATATGGGTTATAGCGCTTTTCATGATCATGGTTTAAAAGAAGTCGATCAGGTGAATTGGCTCAAAGGTGGTATATATTACGCAGACCTTGTCACAACGGTTAGTCCGACATATGCAGAAGAAATTAAGACGCCTGAAAATGGTTATGGTCTTGACCATGATCTGCAAAATATTTCTTACAAACTGGTTGGTATTTTGAATGGAATTGATTATGACGTCTATAATCCTCTTGAGGATAAAGTCATTCCTGCTCAATTTTCTACAGAAGATTTATCAGGTAAATATGAAAATAAATTAGCCTTGCAAAAAGCTTTTGGACTACCAGAAGACAAAGGAGTAGCACTTTTAGGTGTAGTGACTCGCCTAGATGAACAAAAAGGTGTTCAGCTTATTGCAGAAGCAATGGATGAATTATTAACGCATCGTCATGTCCAAGTTGTGCTTCTAGGAACGGGAAAAGAATATTTTGAAGATTCATTCCGTTACTTCACTTCAAAGTATCCAGATAAATTTAGTGCGAGAATCGAATTTGATAGCGACCTTGCACAACTGATTTATGCAGGTACGGATGCGTTCTTAATGCCATCACAATTTGAGCCATGTGGCTTGTCTCAATTGAATTCCCTGCGTTATGGAACGCTACCGATTGTTCATGAAGTGGGCGGTCTTGTAGATACTGTTCAAGCGTATGATAGTAGTAGTGGTGAAGGTACTGGTTTTAGTTTTTATGGCTTCTCTGCATCTATGCTACTTGAAACAATTGATCGTGCTTTAGCCGTTTATTATGATCACCCCGACCATTGGAAGGGTATGATGATCAGAGGGATGGAAAAAGATAATAGCTGGGAAAAATCAGCTGAGAAATATCTAGACCAATACAAATATTTGAGTTATTAAAAAAAAGCATCCCTTGAGATTTTCTTTTTCAGTTGTGAGTAGAAAATTTCAAGGGATATTTGTATAATCACTAAAAGATGCCCGGAATTTAGAATTGGAGGAACCCATGTTTAATTCAGTAGATGCATTCACTCAAGAATATAAGCAACAATTTCAAAATATATATGCTTTCACATACGACCAAGGTACGAATGAGCAACAATATACTGCATTAGGTACGTTGATCAAAAATAAACTTTCCGAAAATTGGAAATCTACACGGGAACAATACTTAAAGGACAAAGTCAAACAGGTTTATTATTTTTCGATGGAGTTTTTGCCAGGACGTCAACTGAAGAGTAATGCCTATAATATGGACATTTTACCTGTAATCGAAGAAGGTGTTCAGGCGTTAGGTCTTGATTTCAATCATTTAGTCGAAGCGGAAGCAGATCCAGCACTGGGAAATGGTGGGCTTGGGAGATTAGCGTCTTGCTTCATGGATTCTCTAGCTTCTTTGGGTATTCCAGGGAATGGAAATGGTATTCGATATCAATACGGCTTATTCCGCCAAAAGTTTGTAGATGGACATCAAGTTGAATTGCCCGAATATTGGTTGCGAAACCAGAATGTTTGGGAAACAAGAAATGATCAGTCATCATACATTGTTCGCTTTGGAGGCAACGTATGGCTAGAACCAGATCAGCAAGGTCGCATGACTCCGCACTACGAAAATACTCAGAATGTATTAGCTGTTCCTTACGATACACCTATGGTTGGGTATAAGACGAATAAGATCAATAACTTGAGGTTGTGGTCTGCTGAGATTCCTTTAGAAGAGGAAGAAAACTATCATTCACTTCAAGCAATAGAACCAATCAAAGAAATTACCGAAGTTCTTTATCCGGACGATTCCAATTATGAAGGTAGATTGCTTCGACTAAAACAAGAATACTTTATGGTGTCAGCAGGCGTACAGTCTATTGTAAGGCAATTTAAAAAATACAACTTACCTAGAAAATACTTTCCAGAAAAAATTGCCATTCATATTAATGATACGCATCCAGCGCTTGTAGTGCCCGAACTCATGCGTATTTTGATTGATGAAGAACACTTGAGCTGGGAGCAAGCGTGGGAAATAACTAGTAAAACTTGTAGTTATACAAATCACACAGTGCTTAGAGAAGCGCTTGAAAAATGGCCTATTGAGATGATGGAGTCACTTTTACCAAGAATAAATATGATTATAAATGAGATCAATCGCCGGTTTGTAGAAGAAAACTTACCACTATATGGAGAGTCTCTAGTTTGGAAAACAGCCATTCTTCAAGATGGTATGGTAAATATGGCTCACCTTGCGATTATTGGAAGTTACAGTGTGAATGGAGTAGCCCAATTACACACCGATATACTGATGAATGATGTATTGAAAGATTTCTTTACGCTATATCCTGGGAAATTTAATAATAAAACGAACGGAATTACTCAAAGACGCTGGATGCACTTGGCCAATCCTACTTTGACAGAACTAATCGATTCTAAAATTGGTGAAGAGTGGAAACAGAACCCTGCTGAACTGAAGCTACTTAAATCTTTGGAAAAAGATGAGCCAACACTAGACCAGTTAGCAGAAATTAAATATCAGAATAAAGTTAGACTTGCAGATTATGTAGAAAAAGTACAATCTCTTAAAATTAATCCTGAGGCACTATTTGATGTTCAAATTAAACGCCTGCATGCTTACAAGAGACAGCATTTGAATGCTTTACACATTCTAGACCGATATCTGAGAATCAAAGATGATCCTTCAATTAGCTTACAGCCAAGAGTGTTTATCTTTGGAGCAAAAGCAGCACCGAGTTATCTTTATGCAAAGCAAATTATAAAATTGATCAATTCGATAGCAGAACTCGTCAACAATGATCCTGATGTAGGAGATCAACTCAAAGTCGTTTTCTTCGAAAATTATGGTGTATCTTTGGCCGAGAAAATCATTCCAGCAGCCGAAATCAGTGAGCAAATTTCGTTAGCGGGTAAAGAAGCTTCTGGAACAAGCAACATGAAACTAATGGCCAATGGTGCGTTAACATTAGCGACTCTTGACGGTGCAAATATTGAAATTATGGAGTATGTCGGAGAAGAAAACCTCTTTAAATTTGGTCTATCAAGTGAAGAAGTTAAAGCTTACGAGCAGACACATAGTTATGATTCAAGAGGTATTTATGATTCAAATAAACGCTTAAATAGAGTCCTTAATGCTTTGGTTGATGGAACAATACCGAATGCCCAAAAAGAAGGAGAAGCGGTGTTTGACGCTCTGGTACACTACAATGACGAATATTTTGTATTAAAAGATTTTGATGATTATGTAAATACTCAAGACAAGGTTGACGCTTTATATAAAGATAAGCGAGAATGGAATCGTAAGTCTTTACTGAACATTGCAGCTTCAGCACCATTTTCGGCTGATTACACGATTAAGCGATATGCAGATGAAATTTGGAAAGCAAAACCACAATGTACAAGAAAAGAAGGCGTACATCCATTAATTGAACCTGTTTAAGACCGTGATAAGAGTGAAATAACTAAATGACTTCTTGTCTAGCGTAATATTTTGCTTTCAATTTAAGAATTTACTTGATACACTAAATCTTGCTGTATTGTATTCCAAGTAAAGCAAAAGGACGAGATAAAATGTTCAAAAAATTCGATTTAACTCAATTTGGAACGACCGTTAAACAAGAAGTATTAGCAGGAATTGTATCATTCTTTTCGGTATCCTATATTTTATTTGTAAATCCAAGTATTCTGGCTCAAGTTGGTGTACCAGCTGAATATAGTGTATTTTCGACAATCTTTGTCGCAGCGATTGGAACGTTTTTGATGGGTGTTATGGCAAACGCACCATTGGTTATGGCCCCAGGAATGGGAGAAAACGCCTTTTTCGCTTTTACATTGGTAGCAGGTTTAGGTCTGACATGGCAGGAAGGACTTGCTGCAGTTGTGGTGACAGGCGTTTTGTTCGTGCTCGTTGCTTTCTTAGGCATTATGACGCTATTCAGCGAATCAATACCTAAAGAGTTAAAACAAGCAATCACAATAGGTATAGGACTGTTTCTAATCTTGATTGGTTTAGAAAATATGGGAATTTTGATTGATCGCCAAATATATTTCAATTGGATCGGTTTAGCTGGATTGATTCTAGTCGTTATTTTAAAGAAATTAAACGTTAAAGGTGGTTTCTTAATTGCAATCCTTTTGACCACGGTTTTATACTGGCTTGTAAACCGTCAAAGTTTTGAACCCATTAGTTTTGATTTAACTGCTCTGGCAGGATATCCTGAGCTTTTAAGCGCACCAGATTATAGTCGGTTTTTGGATTTCGAATTCTGGCTAGGTGTATTCTCACTTCTAATGCTTCTGATATTTGAAACGATTGGAATGCTAGAAGCCTTTATCCCAGATCAGAAACGCACAAATCAGGGATACAAAGTGGGGGCAATATCCGGTTTGTTATCAGGACTACTGGGGACCAGTCCTGCGATTCCCGTTGCCGAAAGTGGTGCTGGGATAGCAGAAGGCGGTAAAACAGGACTGACTGCTGTTACAGTCAGTGGATTGTTTTTGCTTTCTATCGTCATTACGCCATTTTTATCGTATATTCCTTCTGAAGCTGTAGGACCGGTCATTGTTGTAACGGGAGGTTCTATGATTATTGGTAATTTGAATATCAAAGTGAAGACTATCGTTGAATGGATTCCTTTATTATTAATCATATTATTGATTCCATTGACAGGTAGCATTGTAGAAGGAATGGCTTATGGATTCATTGCTTTTCCGATTGTAAAAATGCTTACTGGGGAAAAACAAGATACAAATAAAGTGCTATGGATAATAAGTTTACTTTTCTTGCTTACCTTGATATCGACATTCCTGATCAATTGAAATCAATAAAATAAGCTCGCTACAATAGATGCCTCAGCATCTGTTGGAGCGAGCTTTTAATAGTCTATAAAATAAATGCTCGTTACTTTTTTTCAATAGGGTAGGTTGCATCGTCTAACTCATCAAACAGCACATATTGTTCATCGTCTTTTTTTTCAACAACTAATTGATAGCCAAAATTATCTCTAAGTACAAGACGGCCAGGTGTTTCTTGAGGCAATATCGACTTTATCGATTGGGTATGGTATTTATCTGTCCCCTCAGAAGAAATTTCCAAGGAAATATTTTTTGAAGATTTTGGTGCATTGACTGACCAATTTCCAATTAAATCTGATTCGTAAAAAGGATCTTCATTAGATTTGGCTTGAACGCGACTTGGTTTAATCCAGTTCATGAGTTTCTGTAAAAAAGTTAGCTGCTTCATTATGAAAATACTCCTTTGACAACGCGTAGCTTTTGTTTGTCTAATACTAGTATACCTTTAATGAGCACAAATAGGTTATCAGAAAGATTACAGTTGTTCGCTTATATTATAAGAAATCGTTTCATTATATTACAAATATTTTAATTATTGTCTTAATGATGGTGTTTTGTAAGTCTCTTGTTAAGAAATCGCTAATTTGAATGTTGAGATTGCGGGTTATGTTCATATAAAAAAGCTACCCGCTTTTTAGGCAGAGTAGCTTAAATAGTATAGGATCTTTAAAGCAATCGTTTAGCCGATAAACCAGAAGTAACCAATGACGACTACACCTGCAATAATTCGATACCAGCCAAAAGCACTGAAGTCGTTTCTACGGATGTATCCCATTAAGAAACGAATAGCAAAAACGGAAACGACAAAGGAGACGATACAACCTACTAGTAAAGTAGTCATTTCAGCAGTCGTAAAATTAAACCCAAATTTCAACAGTTTGAGCGCACTTGCTCCAACCATTACAGGAATCGATAAGAAGAAAGAATATTCTGCAGCGATGGGGCGAGCCGCTCCAATCAAGATAGCACCGATGATTGTTGCACCAGATCTTGAAGTTCCTGGAATCAAAGCCAACACTTGGAAAATCCCGATGATAAAAGCTGTTTTATAGGTTAATTCTTCCCAAGTAGATATGGTCGGCTGTTTACCTTTATTTCTTTTTTCAATGATGATAAAAGCTACACCATAAATAATAAGCACAACTGAAACGGTTACCCAATTATAAAAGTACTGGTTGATGAGATCTTCAAATAAAATCCCGATAATTCCTGCAGGTATGATGCCTACGAGCACTTTATACCAGATGTTCCAAGTTTCTTTTTGCTGCGCATGTGTTTTTGAGGGCGCGAATGGATTTAATTTATTGAAGAACAGCAGAATAACCGCAAATATAGAAGCAAGTTGAATCACAACGAAAAACATTTCTTTGAATTGCGTACTGGCATCTAATACAAGGAATTCATCGAACAAAATCATATGACCCGTACTACTGATTGGTAACCACTCAGTAATACCTTGAACGACTCCTAGAATAATGGCTTTGATAATTTCTATTAGCATAATAAACTCCTATTCGTTTTATGTAAAATTTTGACCTCGTCTATCATACCGAAATTTTTAAGATTTTCCAACTACTTGGTGAAAGTTTAAAGGTTTATTAAGATATCACTTGATTATCATCACTTGTTTTGTACGTATTGGTTCATCTATTCAGTGAAACTATGGTAAGATGAACTAAATCAAGTAGTCGACCAATTCAAAGTAGTCGGGTACGAGAATACAAATTTTAAGAAAGTAGGGTTAAAAATGGGAATGTTTGATTTTTTGAAAGGCAAAAGCGGTGACGGAGATTCAGCTCAAACGTTGATGAACCCAGTAAATGGTAAAGTAATCGCAATCGAAGACGTACAAGATCCAGTATTTTCTCAAAAAATGATGGGAGACGGATTTGGCATCGTACCTAGCGATGGTGATATTTACTCTCCGGGAAATGGTAAGGTTGTCAGTGTCTTCCCTACACAACACGCTGTTGGACTTTTACTAGATAATGGCGTAGAGGTATTGATTCACATTGGTATCGATACGGTTGAACTAGAGGGTGCACCTTTTGATACTTTAGTAAAAGAAGGAGATAAGGTAACGCCTGAAACTAAAGTCTCTACAGTTAATCTAGAAGAACTGGCTTCTGCAGGCAAAGAAAATACTGTAATTATCGTATTTAGTAATATGGATCAAGTAGATAAATTTGAATTATCTACAACTGGTGAAACAGCTAGAGGTACAGAAATTGGAACGATTTCTTCTAAAAAGTAAAAGAGAACTTTAAAAAGCACCGACCTTTTAACAGGTTGGTGCTTTTTATGATGATTATTCAGTTGGTCGTTCATAAGAAAACAGGTTACCCATTTCAGCATACTGGTTTCCTGATAATCTAGCTGTTGGATTCAAAGCTTCAGGTAAAATATATTCTTTTTCCGTATCGAATACCATTTCATCGAAATAAAAATCTGTTACCTTTAAAAGAAATAAATCGGTGACAATCTGCCCATTCTCATCTTCTACAGGAATATGTTGATGCAATTTTGTCTCAAAACGAATTTTAGCTTCTTTGATTCCTGGTACTTTGACGGTTTGACTATCCACTAAGCTTAGGCTAGTACGATCTAGTTCAGTCTCATTAGGAGCAAGTGGAGCAGAAGTCTCATTCATGTCTTTAGTCAATTCGACGTTGACGATATGAACAACGGCTTCTTTCTGCTCTAAAATATTGCGAGTTGTATCTTTAATTTTATCTCCGGCGCGTAAAACTGCCACTGTCAGCAAAGGCAACTGGTTTGAAGCAGCGCTGAAAAAGCTATAAGGAGCTGCATTGACAACGCCATCTTTCTCATTCAGGGAAGTAACCCAGGCAATTGGCCTAGGAATTACACTACCAGAAATAAACTTATATTGTTGTTTTGACGATAAGTCGCCTGCTTTAAAGTGATGCATGGTTTATACCTCACCAAATCCAAAGTATTCTTTTTCAAATACTTTTGTGCTTCTTACAGTATCTATCGGACGAACTAGGCCTTCAATCTGTTCACGGTGCGCTTCATAAGCAGGTGGTAGAGCCAATTTTTCTCCTAGTGTTTCATAATTTTCTTGGTGATCGATAAATCCAGGACCGTCAGTAGCAAATTCAAAGAGGACGCCAGGATACATACGCGCATAAAGAGACTCGAAGTAGAAGCGGTCTACATATCCTGAGTTTGCATACCCCAGATTACTTAATTGATCCGTCCAATGATTCAATGCAGCTCTGTCATCTACTCTAAAAGCAACATGGTGAACACTCCCGTATCCTTGACGTGCAGCAGGAAGGATAGTGCTCTCTTCAATAATGAGTCGACCGCCATTTCCACCTTTGCCCATTTCATAAAGCGTATATTGATTTTCTTTACTGACTTTTCTAAACTGCAAAGTGTCTTCAAGTACAGAAGCCATTTGATCGAAATCATCTACTCTGACGATAACGGGGCCTAAACCATATACAGCAAATTCTAATGGAACTGGTCCATCTTTCCATGGTTTACCAGGAGCAACGCCATCAAGATTTTCGTCTGATACAAGTTGATATTGTTGTTCATCAAAGTCTTCAAACTGAATAACTTTTACTCCAAATTGTTCCTTGATTTCAGAATGTTTCACGTTAAAATGCTCAAAACGTTTCAACCAGTAGTCTAATGCGCGATCGCTCGGCACGCGAAAAGATGATCTTGAGATATCGTTTGTTCCTTTAGAACCTTTAGGATTATTTGGAAAGTCGAAAAAGGTCATGTCTGTTCCTGGATTGCCTTCGTCATCAGCGAAAAATAAGTGATAAGTCTGAATATCATCTTGGTTAACGGTTTTTTTGACTAGACGTAAACCAATAATATTTGTGAACCATTCATAATTTTTCTCTGCACTACTTGTCATAGCCGTTACGTGGTGTATACCTGTGATTTCTTGATTTGTCATATTTATTCCTCCAATTTATTTGGTGATGGTTTGGGTGTGATCATGCTATTGCCTAATTGTTCTACTGTTTCATCTAAAGTGAAACCAGGTCGAAGAGTCGCTAGTTCTACTCTTAATCCTGAAGGACTCAAAACGTAGAGACTTTTGAAGTACTGTCTGTCTGCAAGTTTTTCTACAGTATATCCCAAATTTTCTGCACGAGTCTTGTAAAGCATCAAGTCAGATTCGTTTTTGACGCTAAAAGCAATATGGTCTATCGAGCCTCTTCCAATTCTCGAGGGCTTGGCTGTTTCAGTTGAGTGGAAAACTAAAAGATTTTGAGAAGGTTCTTTTAAACCTAGGAAATTACGGTAAAAGTCTATTTCCTTATCCACATCTGGAACGGATAAGTCTACTTGAAGAATTCTGACGATTTGCTTGTTTTTGGGAATAGAAGAACCTTGGTTTACAGGTTCTTTTGTCAGTTGTTCTTCTACTTCAGATAAAATGAGTGAAAGCCCATCTGGATCTTTTATATAAAGCATTGATGAATCCTCATTACTTTTAAAAGGAATCATAAAGTCGTTCAATCTTTTTTTCCAGTATAAAGTACTTCCTATAGGAATAGCCAGTGTGATCGACTTGTAATAATGATCGTTTAAATAACTACGTCCCATTTTAGGATAGATAAAAAAACTGAGAAGTGTTCCGGCAGTCCCAGTATCGTCACCATAAAAGAGATGAGGGGTCTTGAAGTTTTCTTGATGAACAGTCTGTTTGACCAAACGTAATCCTAGAATTTGAATATAAAATTGCTGATTTTCTTTAAGGGATTTTGCAAAAGCTGTAGTATGGTGAAATCCTTGTATTTCTGAAATAGTCATCACGCTTTCTACTTTCAAGTTTAAACAACAATACACAAATTTCGAAAATACAACTAATTCATTTATCTCGAATTCGTTATAATTTCATTTTACACTAATTAAAAGCAATTGCAAACAAAAAAAGAGATGCTTATTCAAAAGCATCTCTAAATAGATTGGATTTATTTAACAAAAGCCACACAAACAACTTCAGGTGCAAAAACGTCTTTTTGGAGTAAAGTTAATTTACCAGAATCTGAATCTCTTTCAAATAACGTTAGATTATCTGAGTCTTGATGACCAACAACTACGAACTGGTTTGATGGATCGAGGTTGAAATCACGAGGGATTTCTCCTTCAGTTGGAACGTATTCAACAAGTGTCAATGTGCCGTCTTCTTGAACAGCATAAACCACAATTGAATCATGTCCTCGGTTTGAAGCATAAACAAAGCGGCCATCATTACTGATACGAATAGCAGCTCCACCATTGAACTCAGTATGTTCTTCAGGAATGGAAGAGATCGTCTGTAGAAGTGAAAGCGTACCGCTCTCGCTGTTGTAAGCATAAGTTAAAACATCACTACTTAATTCACCAAATACGTAAGCATATTTTTCATTTGGATGGAACACGATATGGCGAGGGCCAGTTCCTGGAGCTACTGAGATGACATCAACTTCTGATAACTTACCTTCGTCGTTTACTTCATAAGTAATCACTTCGTCTGTTCCAAGATCGCAAGCAATAAGGTAGCGATTATCAGGAGTTAGATTGAAGTAATGTGCGTGCGCAGATTTCTGGTTTTCATGAACAGATTTACCTGAGTGCTTGATTTTATCAGTTAGTTCAAGTGAACCTTCACTATCTGTTTTGTATACAGCAACTTCACCATCATGATAATTTGCAGTATAAACCAATTGTCTTGTTTCATCATAGGCAACGTAACAAGGAGAAGAGCCTTCTGAGGCATTGACGCTTGCTTCTGTGAATGTACCTTCTTCGTTCTTTTTAAAAGAAACAATACCACCTTTACCGTTATCCTTTAAAACGGTAAACAATGTGTTTCCATCGTTTGAGATATCAAGATAGGTTGGATTACCAACTTCAGCAACAAGTTCAAGATTACTTAGTTGTTTTTTTTCTTGATCCAGTTCGATGCTGTAAACTCCCTTGCTGTCTTTCTTAGTATAAGTTCCTAACAAAACTTTCTGAGTCATAAACAGACTCCTCCTTTTAGTTTGAGGTTGTTAGGGTCAGTATACCAAAACTTGGATAAATTATGAAACGGAATTCATCAAAGGTCTTGAAGAGGCATTCTTTAAAGAGATTTTAAAGGTATTCTTTTCAGAATATGATAGAATGATTTATGAAAGTGACACGTCAAAGGAGAAGAATCATTATGAAACAAGAGCAACCTACCAATCAGACTAAGGGATTTAGTCATTCATGGTTCTGGAAAAAAATTATTGATAATAAAGTGGTATCTATACTACTTGTTAGTTTGCTTGTTTTCATTAACCTGTTTATGATCAAACAATTGTCGGATTTATTCAAACCGATTGAAATTATATTCAGTATCGTTGGACCGCCGTTAGTCTTTTCAACGATATTCTATTACCTTTTGAATCCAGCTGTAGATTGGCTGGTAAAGAAAAAGTTTACTAGAAATTCAGCCATCGCCTTCGTATTTGCGCTGATTATTGTGTTTATTATTGTAGGCATCAACTTTATTGTACCAATTATTCAAAGTCAGCTTGAATCTCTAATCAACAATTGGCCAAGTTACTGGGATAGCCTGATGTTGTTGTTAGATGGTTTACTCGGTACAGAAGCTTTTACAGATTTTATGGACCAGATGAGTGATACTTCTTTAATCAGTAGTTTTAGTGGGCAAGCGTCTAATTTCTTGAATATAACAGTCGGCGGAATCGGAAGTTTCTTTGGTACCCTTACAAGATTAGGCATCACCTTATTTACAACACCTTTTATTGTTTACTATCTTTTAAAAGATGGTAAACAGCTTCCAGATCAAGTTTTGAAAGTTCTTCCTACTAAGATACGAGCCAGTGTTCGAGATATTCTTGGTGATATTAACAGGCAGGTCAGTTATTACGTAAGAGGCCAGTTGCTTGTTGCTACTTGCGTAGGATTGATGTTCTGGATTGGATTCTCAATTGTCGGGCTTGATTTTGCATTAACATTAGGGATCTTTGCAGGCTTTTTGAATTTAATCCCTTATCTGGGGTCATTTATTGCATATATTCCGACTGTTATTATTGCGGTAGTAGATTCGCCTGTTATGCTATTAAAAGTTTTGATTGTTATGGCCATTGAGCAACTCCTTGAAGGGCGAGTGATTTCACCCCAAATATTAGGTAATTCTTTAAAAATCCATCCAATTAATATTATCTTTTTACTATTGGTCGCAGGTCGCCTGTTTGGTGTTATGGGTGTTGTTTTAGGAATTCCTGGCTACGCGGTGTTGAAAATTATTGTTTTAAGAGCGTTTGAGTGGTACCAACGGCATTCTGATTTGTATGAAGAAAAACAGCCTTTGACTGAAAAGACCGTAGACGTAGTAGAAAAATAATCTATAACAGGAAAAGTCTCTTGATCTTAAGAGGCTTTTTTTGAGCGTACATTTCATAAAAAAACTGAAACCTTAGACTTGATTTATGACACGCTGTCACATATAATAGCAAAAGTATGTTTCATGACACCATGTCATATTAGATAATGTATAAAGAAACCTGGAGGAATAGGAGGGGAAATATGCCAACACAGACATTTTTCAATTTACCAGAGTCAAAAAGAGAAAGATTGATTGCAGGAGCAATGAAGGAGTTCACTGAAAAATCGCTCAATGAAGCTTCGATTTCTAATATTGTAAAAAATGCAGGAATCTCGCGTGGAAGCTTTTACCAATATTTTGAAGATAAAAAGGACTTATATTTTTATTTATTAGGCAAATTCAAGTATAACTATAATCGATTGATGGTTAAAAGTTTTAAAGAAGTAGAAGGTGATTTCTATGAAGGTTATAAAATTTTTGGTGAAAAGTATATCAAATATATTATGGATTCAGAGAAATTCGGTTTTTTTGAAAATATGTATCTGCATATGAATTATCAAATCAATCAGGAATCTGGCGCAACGATTATTGCCACTCCTTCTAACAACAAGACGGAACATCCTATAGATGAACGAGTGATTGATGTCGTTAAAAGAGAGCAAGTTAAAGCGTGTACGGATCAGGAATTTATTTCAATTTTAAGATATATACTGAATATTTTAAATGACACGATTATGGAAGGCTTCTGGAAAGAGTTGACGATTGAAGAGACGCAGAAATTATTTGCAACACGCTTAGAATGGATGACAAAGGGTGTTTTAAAAGAGTTAACTGATGAAAAAATGGAGGATGAAGTATGAGAAAAGTAGCAAAATTTATGAATCCCTGGAATGTACTCATTACTGTCTTCTTTATGGCAGTTCAAGTTGCTGGGATGTTGGCGATGCCAACCATTACTGCAAATATCATAGACTTTGGGGTTTCAGAAGGAAACATTGATTATATCGTAAGAAATGGTTTTTTCATGTTAGGATTCACACTCCTGACAATTGTTTCTGCTCTTTTAAATGTTTTTTTTGCGGCGAAAGAGTCTCAAGGACTGGGTCATACCTTGAGAAAGAAAATTTACCGCATGGTTATTTATTTTACAAATGAGGAACTGGACAGATTTGGTACGTCCACGCTGATTACTAGAGCTACGAATGACATCATGCAGTTACAGTTTGTTATGATGATGGTCTTGCGGACTATGATATTAGCGCCATTTTTAATGATTGGTGCTGGCGCAATGGCCTACTCTAGAGAACCAAGACTTGCTTTCGTATTCTTCATTACAATGCCAGTGCTAGGTGCATTGATTTGGTTCATTTTAAGATTTTCAAGTCCATTATTTAAATCTATGCAAAGAAAAACAGATAATTTGAATAGAATCTTTCGTGAAGGTCTAACAGGTATTCGGGTTATTCGTGCCTTCAACAAAGATGCTTATGAACGTGAACGTTTCGATGAAGCGAACTGGGATTTTGCTCAAACTTCTATTAAAGCCAATACTATCATGGCGTTTATGATGCCCTCAATGGTCTTAGCCGTTAGTGTAACAAATATTTTAATTACTTGGTTTGGTGCACAGTTTATTAGTACGGGTGATATGCAAGTGGGGAATATGGTTGCCTTCATGACCTATGCTATGCAAATTTTAATCGGCGTAATGATGGTTTCAATGGTGTTGTTCTTCCTGCCTCGTGGCCAAGTTGCAGCAGAACGGGTAATGGAAGTTTTAAATACACCTAATTTAATTGAAGATCCTAAAAACCCTAAGAAATTGACGGATACTGACGTCTCTGTTCAATTTGATAACGTGAGTTTCAGATATCATGGGGCAGAAGCGACAGCTTTAGAAGGGATTAACTTCACTTTAAATAAAGGAGAAAGACTGGCTATTATCGGAGGTACCGGATCTGGTAAGACAACTTTAGCTAATCTGATTTCACGCCTTTACGAAGTTGAAAGTGGTCAAATTAAAGTAAATGGTATTGATATTAGGGATGTAAAACAAGGTGAATTAAGACGACTGATTGGATTTGCGCCCCAAAAAGCATTGCTTTTCAGTGGGACCATTCGTGAAAATATGAAATATGGTCGACCAGAAGCCTCAGATGAAGAAATCTGGCATGCGCTGGAAGTAGCTCAAGGTAAAGATTTCGTTTCGGGCTTACCAAAACAATTAGATTCAAGAGTAGAACAAGGTGGAGGAAACTTCTCCGGTGGACAACGACAAAGACTTAGTATTGCAAGAGCACTCGTTACTAATGCAGATATTTTGGTATTTGATGATTCTTTTTCTGCACTTGATTTCAAGACTGATGCGAAACTAAGAGAGGCTTTGAAACCTGACACTAGAGACGCTGCGGTCATTATTATTGCACAACGAATTAGTACAGTTATTGATGCAGATCAAATCATTGTATTAGATCAAGGAACAGTCGTGGGTAAAGGAACACATGAGGAATTGAAAGAAAACAACCCTGTCTATCAGGAAATCATGGAATCTCAGTTGAAAGGAGAGGACATTTAAATGGCAAAAGGTGGAACAGGAAACGCAGCCCACATGCGTGCAAAAAAAGCGAATAATTTTTGGGGAACGGTATTAAGACTTATAAAATATATGTCGACTCGATTCTGGGCACTTGTTGCAACACTATTCCTAGCAATTGCAGCCACAATCATGTCTGCTCAAGCACCCCATATTTTAGGTCGAGCAACAACTGAGATTTACAGAGGCCTTCAAGAAGGAAGAAGCCTGCAAGAAGCTGGCGAGACGATTGATCGATTCCCGATTGATTTTGGGGTCATTCAAAATATCATTCTTACGGTAGCTATCGTATACGTTACTCAAGCTGTTTTTCAGTTTTTTCAGCAATTTATCACCGCTAGAATTGCTCAAAAAACTGTGTATGATATGCGTAAAGAATTAAAAGAAAAAATTTCTAGATTACCGATTAAATATTATGACACGCACTCAACAGGAGATATCCTTTCACGTGCGGTTAACGATATGGATCAGATTGCCAATACTTTGCAACAGTCACTGACTCAGTTTATTATCAGTGTCGTGCAGTTTGTAACGGTTTTGATCGTAATGAGCTTGATTGATTTACGACTAACCTTTGTGACAATTGCGACAGTACCAATCAGTTTGATTTTAATCGCTTTTGTAGCACCGAAATCACAAAAGCAATTTGCGAATCAACAGCGTGAGTTAGGAAATGTAAATGATCATGTAGAAGAGACGTTCTCAGGACACACGGTGGTTAAAACATATAACCGTGAAGAAGATGAAATTAAAAAATTCGATGACAGAAGTGACCGCTTAAACGATGCCTCATTAAAAGCCCAGTTTCTATCGGGAATTATGATGCCTTTAGTCAGCTTTTCAAGAGATTTAGGGTACTTTGGTGTAGCGATTGTCGGAGGAATGGGTGTAGCTAACGGAACAATGTCCCTTGGTAATGTACAAGCTTTTATCCAGTACGTGAATCAATTCTCGCAACCTGTAAGGCAAATTGCCAACTTAGCTAATACGATTCAAGTGACGATAGCTGCTTGTGAGCGAGTATTTGAAGTGTTGGATGAAGAAGAGATGCAAGAGGAATCTTCTGGATTTGAACCCAAGCCCAACACACCATATAAAGTTGAGTTTGAGCATGTTCAGTTTGGCTATGGAGACGAAGCCGATGATGCATTACTAATGAACGATTTCAATCTAACCGTTAAACCAGGTGATATGATTGCTGTAGTTGGACCAACTGGTGCAGGTAAATCAACGCTGATCAACCTTTTGGAACGCTTCTATGACGTTAAAGGCGGAAGCATACGCTTTGAAGGGGTAGACACAAGAGATATTCCTAAACCTGAGCTTAGAAAGAAATTTTCAATGGTTCTTCAAGATACTTGGTCATTTAATGGTACAATCTGGGATAATATTGCCTACGGTAGCGAAGAACACGGACATGACCGAGATCGAATTTATGCAGCTGCTAAAGCAGCGCACGTAGATGATTTTGTCAGAAGACTTCCAGAAGGATATAATACGATTTTAAATGAAGAAGGAACGAATATTTCCCAAGGACAGCGTCAACTAATTACAATCGCCCGTGCATTCTTGGCTGATCCAGAAGTATTGATTCTTGATGAAGCAACGTCTTCTGTAGATACTAGAACGGAAATTCTCATTCAAAAAGCCATGACGAACTTGCTTGAAAACAGAACAAGTTTTGTAGTTGCGCATAGATTGTCTACAATTCGTGATGCGGATAAAATTATTGTTATGAACCAAGGAGACGTCATTGAAACGGGAAATCATGATGAATTGATGGAACAAGATGGCTTTTATGCAGATCTTTACAATAGTCAGTTTGCTTCTTATGAAGAGAACGAAGATTATGCTTAATCTTTTGTCGGCAAAGTAATTGGATATTGATTCACAAAACAAGACCTTTTAGATAGGGTCTTGTTTTTTTTGTATAGACCAATTCGGGTGAAATGATTATTATATAAAGTGGTAAGGGTTATCAAAGTGATATTTTAATGATATATAAGGGGTATACTTAAGATTGAACGAAGACGGTTAAATGCTGTTGATAAATAGACCACTTTAAAAGTATAGTAGTCATAACATATCAAAGGGGGAATCAATACATGTCAGCTACTGATACGATTTGGGTTTTGTTAGGGATTGTGCTCGTGTTTTTTATGCAAGCAGGGTTTGCTATTTTAGAATCAGGATTTACAAGAGCTAAAAACGTAGGCAATATTATTATGAAGAATATCATGGATTTTGTACTGGGGTCTTTACTCTATTGGGTGATTGGTTTTGGAATTATGTTTGGACCAAGTATAGCGGGGGTTATTGGAACACCTGACTTTTTTGTAACAGGAAACTATGATACGAATATACCTGGATACGTAATCTTGATGTTTCAAACAGTCTTTTGCGCAACAGCAGCGACCATTGTTTCTGGAGCGATGGCAGAAAGAACAAAATTTAGTTCATACTTGCTTTATACTATTATTATTTCAGGAATCGTTTATCCCATATCTGGCCACTGGATCTGGGGAGGCGGCTGGTTATCTAGTTTAGGATTTCAAGATTTTGCCGGTTCTACAGCAGTGCATATGGTAGGTGGTGTAACAGCAATTATCGGCGCGAAGATCATTGGGCCGCGAATTGGTAAATTTGATAAACAAGGTCGTGCACAGTCAATACCCGGTCACAATGTGTTATTGGCTGCTTTAGGGGTATTTATCTTATGGTTTGCTTGGTTTGGGTTTAACGGAGCATCTACTTTGGAAGCTTCTGGGGATGAGTCATTGAGTCTGATTGGTCTTATATTGTTAAATACAAATCTATCAGCAGCTTCTGGAACACTCGTTGCGATGATCTTGTCTTGGGTCAAATTCGGGAAGCCAGATGTTAGCTTGACGTTAAATGGTGCACTTGCAGGGTTGGTTGGTATTACAGCCGGTTGTGCCGTCGTTCAACCAGCGGGGGCTTTTGGGATCGGTATTTTGTCTTCTGTTGCGATGATCTATGGTACAGAATTCGTCGAAAACAAATTAAAAATTGATGATCCAGTCGGAGCTTTTGGTGTACATGGAATTGCGGGGGCTCTTGGAACAATTCTAATCGGAGTTTTCTCTACAGACGGGGGATTGCTCTATGGAGGAAATGGTGGACTATTATTGATTCAGTTTATTGGCGTCGCTGCAGTGATAGTATGGGTAGCTGCTACAATGACTATAACGTTCAAAGTCATTGATTCTACAATTGGCTTAAGAGTATCTCCAGCAGAAGAGGAAGCGGGAATGGACGTCAGCGAACACGGACTGGCTAGTAGTTATGCAGATTTCAAAGCAAGCACTACATCCATTTATTCGGAAACACTCTAAAAAATGAGGACCAGGAAGCTAAAGTCTTCCTGGTCCTCATTTACTTTAGATTAAATTCTAGTCATTAAATATTTTCTCCTGGTGTAGAAGCAATAATTTGAAGATGACCTTTAAGTGTCCACTCATTTATACCATGCGGTAAGATGAAATGAGTGCCTTTAGTGAGTGGATAGCTAGTAGAATCGACGATGATGCTCCCTTCACCTTTTAGCACGCTGACAAGAGTGTATAGTCCACTTGCTTTAAGAATCGTTTCTCCGTCAACAACCCATTCTTCTACCTTGAAGAACTCATTATCAACAAAAGTTTTAATCTCAGTATCACCTTGCTTAACTACATTTTGCATAGGTTTAGGATCCACGTGTGGAATCGTTGTGACATCAATAGACTGCTGGATGTGTAAAGGTCGAGTTTGACCAGCCTCATCTTTTCGATCATAGTCATAAACGCGGTAAGTAGTATCACTGGATTGTTGCGTTTCAAGAATCGTAATGCCACCACCGATTGCATGGACAGTTCCACTTGGTACATAAAAGAAATCACCGGGTTTCACCTTCACATAACGTAATAATTGATCCCATTCTCCAGCATGAATCATTTCAGTAAACGCTTCTTTTGTTTTTGCGTGATGGCCGAAAACGATTTCCGCTTGGTCTTCTGCATCAATTACGTACCAGCATTCTGTTTTGCCTAGTTCACCTTCGTGTTTTAATCCGTACGCGTCATCTGGATGGACTTGAACAGATAGTGCAGTCTGAGCATCTAAAATTTTTGTTAAAAGTGGAAAAACATCACCTGGCTGGTGTCCGAACAATTCAGGGTGCTGATCCCAAAGTTCTGTTAACGTCTGACCTTTGTACTCTCCTTGAGAAACAGTCGCAGGTCCATTCTTGTGTGCACTGATCGCCCAAAGTTCTCCAGTATGCTCACTTGGAATATCGTAGCCGAAAAGATCTCGAAGATTTGTACCTCCCCAGATTTTCTCTTGCATAACACCTGTAAAAAATAATGGTTGAATCATAATCAGTCTCCTCGATATTTTGTACGTTTAGTGTACCATAATTCGTTAAATTTGAAATCGTTTTTACAAGCTAGCCTTTGACAATGTGGTTGTCTGGTGACAGATATTCTAGGATTCAGTAGATACAACTCTTGTACTTTCCTTGGGGTTATCATATAATTTATAAGGATTGGCTAGTTTTTGCTTTATAAGAACTGGTTAAGAATAAATTGAAAGTAGGGCAAATCATGGCTCAACTATATTTTAGATATGGTGCAATGAATAGTGGGAAGTCTATCGAAATTTTAAAAGTAGCTTATAATTATGAAGAACAAAATAAAAGAGTTCTTCTATTTACAAGTGCGATTGACGACCGAGATTCTGTTGGATATATCACTAGTCGAATTGGATTGAAGCGTGAGGCGACACCTATCGAAGATCAAACAGATTTGTTTGAAGTCGTCAAACAGCAATCAGAAGGTCTAGCTTGCGTATTGGTTGATGAAGCGCAATTTTTAAAAAAAGAACATGTCTTACAACTCGCATTTATTGTAGATCAGTTAAACATACCGGTTATGACGTTCGGATTAAAAAATGATTTTCGAAACGAATTGTTTGAAGGCTCGAAGTATTTATTGTTATTGGCTGATAAAATAGAAGAAATGAAGACCATTTGCTGGTTTTGTCACAAGAAAGCGATTATGAATATGAGAATGCAGGAAGGTAAACCTGTTTCAACCGGTAGCCAGATTATGGTTGGAGGAAACGAAGCTTATTATCCTGTGTGCCGTAAACATTATTATGAATCGATGGAAAGTAGTCTAGAAAGAGGCGAAGAAAAATGAGTATGTACGACAGACTAGAGCAAGTAGATAATAGATACGACGAATTAAATGAATTACTGAGTGACCCAGAAGTTATTTCAGATACTGATCGATTTTTGAAGCTTAGTCGAGAAGAAGGTGACTTAAGAGAAACCGTCACGTGCTATAGAAAATATAAAGCAGTCGTTGAAGGGATTTCTGAAACAGAAGAAATGCTTGAAGAATCTCTGGATAATGACATGGAAGAAATGGCTAGAGAAGAAAGAACAGAGTTGCTGAAACAAAAAGCAGCTTTAGAAGAAGAATTGAAAATCTTATTGCTTCCTAGAGATGAGAACGACAAGCGAAATATCATCATGGAAATTAGAGGAGCTGCTGGTGGAGATGAAGCACAATTATTTGCTGCGGATCTTCTGGATATGTACCAGCGTTATGCGGAATCACAAAGATGGAAAACAGAAGTGCTGGATGCAAATTCAAATGGGATTGGTGGGTACAAAGAAGTGACCTTACTGATTTCTGGACAGAATGTTTACTCTAAGCTTAAATTTGAGAACGGTGCACATCGAGTACAACGTATCCCTCAAACCGAATCACAAGGTAGAATTCATACCTCAACTGCCACAGTTGTCGTTATGCCGGAAGCTGAAGATGTTGAAATTGATATCGCAGAAAATGATATTCGTGTAGATATTTATCATGCAAGTGGCGCTGGCGGGCAGCACGTTAATAAAACAGCATCAGCCGTTAGATTAACGCATGAGCCTACCGGAGTCGTTGTTGCTATGCAAGATGAGCGTTCGCAACTTAAAAACAGAGAAAAAGCGATGAAAGTTTTAAGATCGCGTATTTATGACAAGATCACTCAAGAAGCACAAGCAGAAGTAGATGCAGAACGTAAAACAGCTGTAGGAACAGGAGACCGTTCTGAAAGAATCCGTACGTATAACTATCCCCAAAGTCGAGTTACGGATCACCGCATCAACTTGACTCTTCAAAAATTGGACCAAATATTAGCGGGTAAAATGGATGAAATTATCGATGCATTGGTTTTCTGGGAACAAGCTCAAAAAATGGAGCAACTTCAAAATGAGTATGAATGATTTATACCATAAAGAAACCATCAGAGAAGTCCTTTCAGGGGCTTCTTCTTTTTTAAAAAAAGCAGAGCTTGAAGGATACGCAGCTGAATGGCTGTTAAAAGAGCGATTTAATTTAACAAAGACAGATTTGGTTAGAATGGGTTCACAAGTCATGCCGGAAAAGATGAAAGAGCAATTTCTAAACGATTTACATCATTATTTAGAGGGAAGACCCGTGCAGCATATTGTCGGTCATGAATGGTTTTACGATAGAAAATTTAAAGTGACAAGCGATACGCTTATTCCTAGACCTGAAACTGAAGAATGGTTTGATCGATATTTGAAGACTTTATCATCCAAGTCATTGGACGTGCTAGATATCGGAACCGGGACAGGCGTATTAGCTATTTCTCACAAACTAGAAAGACCAAAAGACCAAGTCACAGCAGTGGACATCAGCTCAGAAGCATTAGAGATTGCTAAACAAAACGCAGCCTCAATGAAAGCAGAGGTTAGATTTTATTTAAGTGACTTAACGAGAGCTGTAAGAACACATCATTACGATCTAATTCTGTCTAACCCGCCTTATATCTCAACATCTGAACATGGTGAAATGGATCAGTCTGTGTTGGAACATGAGCCTGCACTTGCTTTGTTTGCATCTGAAGATGGACTAGACATTTATAAAAGGTTAGCAAAGGAGTTGCCGTCAATACTGAATCCAGAAGCTAAAGTGATTCTGGAGATTGGTTATCTTCAAGGTCAACGTGTTCAAAATATATTCCAAGATGCGCTACCAAATGCAGAGGTAGAAATCTGGAAAGATATGGCAGGACAAGACAGAGTCGTCTATATTGCTATATAAAAGAAAAGAGAGGAGTAATGGAGTGGAAACGATATGGATAAAAGAAGAGGAGCTAGAAAAAGCTACGCAGTTGCTGCTAGAAGGTGAAGTAGTCACGTTTCCAACCGAAACAGTATATGGACTCGGTGCAGATGCAACCAATGAAGAGGCCGTCAAGAAAATATATAAAGCTAAAGGAAGACCGGCAGACAATCCTTTAATCATTCATGTATCTAGTATTGAGCAAGCATATGAGTACGCAGAAGAAATTCCCAAAGCCGCTCAAAAAATCATGGAAGCTTTTTGGCCTGGACCCTGTACAATCGTTCTGAAGAAAAAAGGACCAATAGCACAAACCGTTACAGCTGGGCTAGGGACTGTTGGTATTCGAATGCCAAATCATCCGATTGCATTGCAGTTGATTAAAGATACCGGTAAACCACTAGCTGCGCCTAGTGCAAACTCCTCTGGAAAACCAAGCCCTACTTCTGCACAACACGTTTACCGTGATCTGAATGGTAAGATAGCGGGTATTGTAGAAGGTGGAGAAACAGGGGTTGGACTTGAATCTACCGTTTTAGACCTTTCCAATCCGAAATCTCCGACGATTTTAAGACCGGGGGGTATCTCAAGAAACGAAATTGAAGCTATTATTGGTCCAGTAAAATTTAATACCGGGCTAACCAATCAATCTGATACACCAGTGGCTCCTGGGATGAAGTATACTCATTACTCGCCGACCGAACCTGTGATAATCATTTCCGAAAAAGGTATTGGATGGGAAAAAGCTATAAAAAAATATCAGCTTGATGGGGAAGTTGTTGGTATACTGGCATCTCAAGAAACCATTAAACAATTTGGGACAAAAGAAACAGTTTCCTTTTCATTAGGAGAAAAATCAGATGTCGTATTAGCGTCTAAACGATTGTTTAAAGGATTACGCTTCTTTGAAGAAACGGAAGCGACAGTTATACTAGCTGAACCTTTCAATAAGTCAGGAATTGGTGAGGCTTATATGAATCGACTCGAAAAGGCTGCTGCCTACTCAGTTATTTAAGACTAGTACTAATAGAAATAAGAAGTTCTCTTTAAGCATTTACTGTGAGTGTAACCGTTACGGCTGGAATACTAGATGACAAATTGATTTGAATTGATAAATATAATGGAAAAATGTTCGGCCTTTATGTACAATGATTAGAGGTTATCACACAAGTGAATTTGAAAAGAAATATAATTTAATCATAAAGGAGCAATTTCAATGGGGAAACTTCAAGTTATCAATCATCCACTGATTCAACACAAGCTGACAATTATCAGAGACAAACGCACAGGTACAAAATATTTTAGAGAAGTTGTAAATGAAATTGCAAGGCTCTTAGCCTATGAAGTTTCTCGTGAAATGCCACTAGAAGATGTAGAAATTGAAACACCATTAGTAACATCAACACAAAAACAACTATCTGGTAAAAAAGTCGTAATCGTTCCAATCCTTCGAGCAGGACTAGGAATGGTCGATGGTATGCTAGATCTTATTCCAGCTGCTAAAGTTGGACATGTGGGAATGTACCGTGACCACGAAACAATGGAACCAGTAGAGTATTTCGTGAAATTGCCTTCTGACTTACCTGATCGTCAATTGCTAGTTGTTGATCCTATGCTTGCAACAGGCGGGTCAGCTGTTGCTGCAATTGATGCACTGAAAAAAAGAGGCGCTACAAATATTAAATTTGTATGTCTAGTAGCCGCACCAGAAGGGGTAAAAGTTTTGCAAGACGCTCACCCTGATGTTGACATCTATACAGCTTCACAAGATGAAAAGTTAGATGAGAAAGGTTACATCTTACCTGGTCTTGGTGATGCAGGAGACAGACTGTTCGGAACATTATAATTAAGACGAAAAAACCTTCAATCCTATATGTGGATTGGAGGTTTCTCGTTTATAATAAGATAAAACAGAACCTATAAGCAGAATAAGTGAAATCGTCTCAACAGGTATGATAGACTAACTTCGAAAGGAATCAAATGATGACTTATATTGGATTGCAATCTCTCGTTACATTAATTTCGCATACTGTTTTTGTACTACTAGCATTTTGGGCGCTACAGGGACTGAAAACAGACTATTGGATCAAAAAATATCATGTTCGACAAGCGAGAATTTTATATGTTCTGATTTCGATAGCACTTGGGTATACCGTAAGTAGCTTTTTTATCGAATTCGTACTTTCATCTCAGAATCTTGTCCAACTATTCAACTAATCCTTAAAACAGAACTGTAGATCATGGAAACGTTTCAATTAATTGTTCACACAAAAGTCATATACAGCGCGGATGAAACAGTTTCTTAACAGGGTGCTTTCTGATATAATATAACAGATTATTGTGATTTGTAATAACTGCAATAGTCTTATCTCATCAATCCTGTTTTTAATTTGTTTTGTTACATTAAATAAACAAAAATGCAAGGAACCATCATGAGAATGGGTTCCAAAATAAATTTTAATTTTAACTAACCTGTCGATATAATCGTATACCGAAGTAGAATGATCTTGGAAGAGTATCACCTTGGAGGGCAAAGCATGGAAAAAATCGTTGTAAGTGGCGGACGTAAATTATCAGGTACCGTCGAATTAGAAGGCGCAAAAAATGCTGCATTACCTATTTTAGCAGCAACTATATTAGCAGAAAACGGCATGAATACACTATCTAATGTGCCATTATTATCAGATATCTATACAATGGAAGCTGTTTTAAAATACTTGAACGTTGAAGTTACATTTGACGAAGAAAATAAGCAGATGACTTTTGACGCTACAAAAGAATTAAACGATGAAACACCATTTGACTTTATGAGCAAAATGCGTGCATCTATTGTTGTTATGGGACCATTATTAGCTAGAACAGGCTACGCAAAAGTAGCATTACCAGGTGGCTGCGCGATTGGTACCCGTCCAATAGATTTACATTTAAAAGGGTTCGAAGCAATGGGAGTAGAGGTACATATCAAGAAAGGGTACATTGAAGCTTCAGCAGAGAAGCTTAAAGGTGCTCATATTTATCTAGACTTCCCTAGTGTTGGTGCAACTCAAAACATTATGATGGCAGCTACACTAGCTGAAGGAACAACCGTAATTGAAAACGTTGCAAGAGAACCAGAAATTGTAGATTTGGCTAATTTCTTGAATCGTATGGGTGCTAAAGTTATCGGCGCTGGAACAGAAACGATTCGTATTGAAGGAGTAGAGAAACTTACTGGAACGAATCATATGATCATTCCTGACCGTATAGAAAGTGGAACGTTCATGGTGGCTGCAGCAATCACTCAAGGAAATATTTTAATTAAAGATGCTGTATCTGAACACAATAAACCTTTAATTTCTAAACTCAAAGAAATGGGTGTAATCTTTGAAGAAGAACAACAAGGATTGCGTGTTATCGGACCGGAAAAATTAATGGCGACAGACGTTAAAACAATGCCTCATCCAGGTTTTCCTACGGATATGCAAGCTCAAATGACGATTGCTCAGCTACAGGCTGAAGGTACGAGCGTTATGAGAGAAACCGTATTTGAAAATCGCTTCATGCACATGGAAGAGCTTCGTCGTATGAATGCTGAATTCAAAATTGATGGACAAAGTCTTGTTATCGTTGGTGGAAAAGCGCTACAAGGAGCTGAAGTTGCATCAAGTGACTTACGAGCATCAGCAGCCTTAATTCTAGCGGGTCTAGTCTCAGCTGGTTACACACAAGTAACGAACTTGAATCACTTGGACCGTGGATATTACAATTTCCACAAGAAACTCATTGGTCTAGGGGCAGACGTCGAAAGAATCAATGCAGACGAATCTGTGATTAAATCAAAAGACACAGTCGTTTCAGAATAATTCGAATAGGTTAAAGATTCGCAATGAGCTGGACCGAATAGGTAAACTACCTTTATCTACTCGGTTCAGCTTTTTTTGTACATAACAGATGAATATTGATGGGAGCTTTTTTTAATCTTGCTCTTTTTTACAATCTTGAGTATGATAGAAAGAGTGAGAAATTCTTAAATATCAAATAAAAAAATTTTAAATGAGAAAAGATATACGATATGACTTTTTACCTTTTAACGATAAGTGTAAAAAGCTTGAGAGGAGAACAATCATGGCAAGAGATATTGGAATTGATTTAGGAACTGCGAATGTATTAGTACATGTCAAAGGTAAAGGTATCGTATTAAATGAGCCTTCTGTTGTAGCGCTTGATACAAAAACAAAAGAAGTACTGGCAGTAGGTGAAGAAGCGTATTTAATGGTCGGTAGAACTCCGGGAAATATTCAAGCAATCAGACCCCTACAAGGCGGTGTCATTGCAGACTTTGATATTACAGAAGCGATGCTAACGTACTTTATAAATAAATTAAATGTAAAAGGCTTTTTGTCTAAACCAAATATTTTAATTTGCTGTCCGACTAATATTACAGCTATTGAGCAGAAAGCGATCATTGAAGTTGCTGAAAAAAGTGGTGGCAAAAACGTTTATCTGGAAGAAGAGCCAAAGGTAGCAGCTATTGGAGCAGGAATGGACATTTTTCAACCGAGTGGAAACATGGTTATTGATATCGGTGGTGGAACAAGTGATATTGCTGTTTTGTCTATGGGCGGTATCGTAACTAGTCGTTCTGTGAAAGTGGCTGGAGATACATTGGACAACGATATTATTGTTTATATCAAGAAAAAGCACAATCTGTTAATTGGTGTTCGAACAGCTGAAGCCGTTAAAAAGGAAATAGGTGTCATATTTGATCATGGACGTAATGATTCGATGGACGTAAGAGGTAGAGATGTTGTTTCAGGTCTTCCGCGTACGATTTCGATTACTTCACTTGAAGTGATGGAAGCAACTCGAGAATCCATGGTGGTAGTAGTGGAGCAAGCTAAAGAAGTTTTAGAAAAAACGCCACCAGAATTATCTGCTGACATTATTGATCGCGGAGTCATTCTTACAGGTGGAGGCGCATTGATAGATGGGATTGATCTATTGTTTGCAGAGGAACTGAAAGTTCCTGTATTCAAGGCAGAAAATCCTTTAGATTCAGTAGCGTTAGGAACTGGAATTTTACTAGAAAGTTTAAAAAAACGTAAATAAGCCACTGCACGATGACTCACGTAGAAGATAAAATAAACTGGTTTAGAGGTGTAATTATATGACATGGCAATCTGTTTTGAAGAAAACTGGCCTATATTTACTAAAAATCATTATCGTACTTATATTGATCACGGCAGCGTTCATTGGAGGCGTTATGATCGGATATGGTGTCATTGGGGACGGAAACAGTTCGATGGATGTTTTCGAACCGGAACTTTGGCAGCATATTTTGGAGTTTATTTTATAATCACAACTCGAAAGCAGTTTAAAAACAAGCAGATACTTTCTGCTTGTTTTTTTCGTCATTTTTCTAGTTAAGTGAACAGTAATTAAAGAGAGTAGATAAGATGACTCACAAATTACTGTTACAGGAGGAAAAGGGATGAATCAGGTATCATTTGTAGGAAGAATTGTTCGAGATATAGAACTGAGAGATGTAGGGGAAGGTAAAATCGTGATGAATAATGTTATTGCTGTTCAAAGACATTACAAATCAGAAGGGAATACAGAAGCAGATTTTATACCTGTAGTCGCCTGGGGCAAGCGTGCAGAGTTGATTGAAGAATACTGCAATAAAGGAGATTTAATCGGTTTGAATGGTAAAATGCAATCTAGAAGTTATCAAAATTCAGACAAGGAAACGGTTTATGTAGTCGAACTACTAGTTAATGACGTACAATTTCTACAACCTAAAAAACAAGAAAGTACACTCGTAATATAATCGGTTCAAAAGCTCGCCACTGGCGAGCTTTTTTTTACTGAAAATAAGCAATAATTAATTCGAATTATTTTCACTATTTTATCTAATTTAAAAGAAGAAATATTTAGATTCGCGTTAAATTTTCAAATATTCAATGTATAATGTAGAATAAACCCTAGGAAAACCTTAAGTGAAAGAGGGATATACATGAATATTTTAATGATTGAAGATAATGAATCTGTTTGTGAAATGATTGAAATGTTTTTTTTGAAAGAAGAATGGGAAGCAACGTTTATTCATAATGGAAAACAAGGTCTCGAAACCTATATGGATAACCAAGAAAAGTTTGACCTAATTGTTTTAGATATTATGCTACCAGAAATGGATGGCATGATGATCTGTAAAGAGATCAGAAAACATTCTACTCGTATACCGATTATTATGTTGACGGCTAAGGATACGGAGAGTGATGAAGTCATCGGTCTAGAAATCGGTGCTGACGATTATGTCACCAAACCTTTTAGTCCATTGACATTGGTTGCTCGAATCAAATCACTTAAAAGGAGAGCAGACCAGACAGATAATCCGGAAAAAGGAGTCCAAGAAGAATATGAAGTTGAAACAGAACACTTGAAATTAGATAGAAATACCAGAGAAGTTGTGCTTTACGATAAAGTGCTGGAAGGTTTAACACCTAAAGAATTTGATTTACTTTATACCTTAGCGAATAGTCCTAGAAGAGTCTTCTCAAGAGAACAACTTTTACAAATTGTCTGGGACTACGAGTATTTTGGAGATGAAAGAACCGTTGATGCACATATTAAAAAGTTGAGACAAAAGTTAGTACAAAATGGACCACAAGTTATTCATACTGTCTGGGGTGTTGGATATAAATTTGATGATACAGGAGCAGTAGAAACCTAATGAAATTTCCTTATTTTTATCAGTTGATGCTAGGGTTCCTTTCAGTCATTATAATGATACTAATGATTTCTGTTTTTTCTATTGTATTGTTTGCACGCAACACTGCAATAAAAGGAACGGAAAATAGGTTGTTTGCCTATGCTGAATCGATTGTCGACGTTAATTTGAGTTCAGATGAGTTGTCGAATTTTCAGTCACTATTAGGAAACCAGGGCGTCACATTTTTTGTTTTTGATAATGATGGACATCTGATTTTTCCAGACTTACCAGATAATATCGAAACCAGAGTAGTACCAGATGAAGAAGATCGTTTGAAAAGCGGAGAAAGAGTTTCTTTAACCACCGAACAAGCCGATCTTTACGGAAATCCTAGAGAAACAGCCTATGTTTATTTACCTTATTTCAACAAAAGCACAAGTGAGTACTCAGGTTTTGTAGCTGTGAGTGCTCCGGTTAGTCAGATTGAGCGACAAATGAGTGAACTGAAAAGGAATTTGTTTAATGCTTTTCTGATTTCAACTGTTATTGCTATTATAATGAGTTTCATATTTGCAAGGTATCAGGTTAAAAGAGTCAATAGACTAAGGCAAGCTGCTCATATGGTGGCAGAAGGTGACTATGATGTCAGGCTTAGTCATAAAGACAGAGATGAGATCGATAACTTATCTCAGGACTTCAATAAAATGATTCAAGCTCTCGATATGTCTCGTCAAGAAGTTGCGCGGCAAGAAGACAGGCGGAAAACGTTCATGCAAGATGCAGCGCATGAAATGCGCACACCGTTGACTACAATTAACGGACTTCTTGAAGGTTTAGAATATGATGTTATTCCGGAATCGCAACGATTAAGAAGTATCAAGTTGATGAGAAAAGAAACAAAACGACTCATTAGACTAGTAAATGAGAATTTGGATTATGAAAATATTCGTTCTAATCGAATTATGCTGAATAAACATGCGCTGCCATTGAACGAGATTTTTGAGGAAATTCAGGAACAGATGAAATCTCTTGCTGAAAGTTCAAATAACACACTACAATTGAGTGTTGAAGAGCCGATAACCGTTTATGCTGACTATGATCGATTCAAACAGATATTAGTAAACTTAATAAAGAACGCCATTCAATTTACTAAGAATGGTTTGATTACTGTCACGGGTATCAAAACTCAACAAGGTACACAGATTAAAATTCAAGATAGTGGAATTGGTATGACAGAAGATCAGCTGAAAAATATATGGGATCGATACTATAAGGCTGATATTTCTAGAACCAATACAAAATTTGGAGAATCTGGTCTAGGCTTATCCATCGTGCAGCAGCTAGTGGCTCTTCATGATGCTTCCATTAGTGTGGATAGCACACCTGAAAAAGGGACGATTTTTACAGTGGACTTTCCAAACCCAGAAAAAAATTAAATCTTAAATAACCCTTAAGACCTTTCACACTTAAGTATGATTCGCTAAGTGTGAAAGGTCTTTTTTTCTTCTATAGTAGACTTTTCTTTACAATATCTTATTGTAAAACCTAAAGAAGGAGTCATTTGCCTTCTATGTAAATTTAATGTAAAATGTCGTAAGTGATAGATCGGATTTAAATCCAATATAGAGTGATTTAAAAAATAGATTCACAGAAAGTATAGGAGGCATCTTCATGTCTAAGATAAAAAATAGTTTAAATACAAGGATCGGTTTTTTTGGTCTAGCAAGTGTTCTTTTTTGGTTAAAAACATACTTGGCGTATACCTTTGAATTCAATTTAGGTGTTTCAGGAGCCATACAAGAATTTATATTGCTGATTAATCCAATCGCGGTAACGGTTATCCTTTTCTCAATAGCGCTTTATTTTAAAAAGCCAAAAAGATCTTATATTGCATTGTTTAGTATTATGACAATTGCTTCAATGATTCTTTATTTTAATATTATGTTTTATAGAGAGTTTTCAGATTTTCTAACAATGAACATATTATTAGGTTCTAATAATGTTTCAGGAGCTGTATTCACCTCAACAATTGCTATGATGAGACCTTGGGATTTATTGTATTGGATGGATATCATCATACTACTTGGTATTATTCTTTATAAGAAAAAGACCAATATAACAATGGACGTACGACCATTCAAGAAACGCTACGCAATTGCGACAACGGTTTTAGGGTTTGCACTTTTTGCAGGGAATTTGGCATTAGCTGAGAGTAACCGACCTCAATTACTTGTGCGTACTTTTGACCGTAACTACATTGTGAAATATCTAGGTCTGAACTTCTTTACAGCTTACGATGCATTCCAAACGGCACAGAATAACCATGTTCGAGCAAGCGCCGATGAGTCAAATTTAGTAGATATTATGGAATTTGCAAAAGAAAATAATGCTGCACCCAATGTAGAATATTTTGGTAAAGCTGAAGGTCGTAATGTTTTCGTTATTGCGATGGAAAGTGTGCAACAATTTGTGATCGATTATGATCTAGAAGATGAAAATGGCGAAATGCATGAAGTTATGCCTTTCGTGAATAGTCTATATCATGACGATTCGTCTTATAGCTTCTCAAACTTTTATCACCAAGTTGGACAAGGTAAGTCATCTGACGCGGAGATACTAGGAGAAAACTCGTTATATGGATTACCACAAGGAAGTGCGTTCCAAACTTTAGGAACAACAAACACATTCCATGCAGCACCAAACATATTGAAGCAAGAAGCTGGATATACTTCAGCGGCATTCCATGGTAATGTGGGATCTTTCTGGAATCGTAACGATACGTATCAACAATTTGGTTATGATTATTTCTTTGATTCTGCCTATTATGATGTATCGGGAGACCGCTCGCTTGAATACGGCCTTAAAGATAAGCTGTTTTTCCAAGAGTCTGCACAATATATCGAGCAATTACCACAACCATTTTACAGCAAGTTTATCACTGTAACGAATCATTTCCCTTACCCGTTGGATGAGCAAAATTCTGGATTCCCAACAGCTCAAACGGGAGATGAAACAATCAATCAATATTTTGCTACAGCAAACTATACTGACCAAGCGATTGAAGAGTTCTTTAACTATTTGAAAGAAGCTGGAATGTATGAAAATTCAGTATTTGTACTCTACGGAGACCACTATGGTATTTCCAATATGAGAAATCCTCATCTTGCTGATCTTCTAGGAGAAGACCAAGATGAATGGGGAGACTTCCAGAATGCAGAAATGCAAAAGGTTCCATTAATTATTCATGCACCAGGTGTGGATAATGGAGAAATCATCGACAAGTACAGCGGCCAAGTAGATATGCTACCAACGTTGATGCACTTGTTGGGCATTCAAACAGATGACTATATCTTTATGGGACAAGATATTTTATCTGAAGAACATAACAATACAGTACCATTCCGAAACGGAAATGTTATGACTCCAGAATACTCATTTATAGGTCAAAAAATCTATGATTCTCAAACTGGAGAAGAAGTCCAAGGAGAGTTGTCTGAAGAAGAACTTGCTGAACTGAATGAAATACGTGAAAATGCAAGACAGGAATTGTCTTACTCAGATGATTTGATGATGATGGACTTGTTACGCTTTTACACTCCTGATTCATTCAGCGATGTTGAGAAAAATGACTATGTTTATTCAAATCAGTTAAGCATATTCGAAAATGATCCGCTGAGAAGTACAAGTCTAATCGAAACAAATGGTGGAGAGTCTACGGTCGACTTATATAAAACAGACGCACCTGAGTTACAAAACGATATGGACACGGAGCAAGAAGAACAGCCAGCGGACTCTATTGATCAAAACAATGAAGAACCTGTAATGCCAGAACAAGCACAAGACGAAGAATAATTGAATAGTGAAAAAGGTGGATGTCATATAAATATCTGGCATTCACCTTTTTGTATGGTAGAATAAGGTTTCCGGATGCAATATAGAACGTATAAGCATCCAAAATTAACTACAAAATTAATCTAAATTAAAAAGAATCACTCGAAAATAAAGGGGTAATAAATTGAGAAAATTACAAGTTAAAGCATTAGCAGCGAATCGATTGCGCAACGGCTATCAAGCTTTGGAAGAATATGATTTTAAAAACCTAGGTGATTATACTGAAGGTGAAGCTGTTGAGATCGTTGATGAGAAAAATAAATTTATCGGTAAAGGCTATTTAGGTAAAGAAAATCGTACTATTGGCTGGATCTTGACTACGGATAAAGAAGAAACTATTGATTCTGTCTTCTACGATCGTCAATTTAGAATTGCTCATAAGGCTCGTTCTGCTTTCTATGCAGATGGCTCAACAACTGCTTTCCGTTTATTCAATGCAGATGGTGATGGTATCGGTGGAATAACAGTCGATTACTATGATGGCTTCTATATCTTTTCTTGGTTCAACAAAGGAATTTATACACATAAAGAAGAAATCTATCAAGCTTTCAAAGTAGCAGTTCCTGATTTCAAAGGAATCGTTGAAAAAGTCCGCTTTAGCGATGCTACTTTAGATTCCAAGCATGTGGACGGAGAAGTGCCGCCAGAACCATTGATTATCAAAGAAAACGGTATTCAGTATGCGACTTACATCAATGAAGGCTGGATGACAGGGATATTCCTTGATCAGAGAAATGTCAGAGGGAAATTGATGGAAGACTGGGGCACCGGGAAAACGATTTTAAATACGTTTAGTTACACTGGAGCATTTTCAGTAGCAGCAGCTATGGGTGGCGCAGTAAAAACAGTTAACATCGATGCTGCGAACAGAAGTAAAGCAAAGACAATTGAACAATTCGAGCTGAACGGTTTAAATCCAGATGATCATGAAATCCGAGTGATCGATGTTTTTGATTATTTAGATTATGCTAGAAAACATGATTCGAAATTTGATATAATCATCCTGGATCCACCAACTTTTGCTCGTACTAAAAAGCGTACGTTTACAGTCGAAAAAGATTATGTTGGATTAATTGAAGATGCTCTTGAAGTGTTAGCAGATAAAGGTATGTTAATCGCTTCATCCAATACTTGGAAGCTAACTCGTGATGATTTCTATGAAATGGTAAACGAAGCGTTTGACAATAAAAATGTTGATGCTTATCTACTCGATGAATACAAATTGCCAGAAGATTTTAAAATTAATGAACAGTATCCTGAAAGTGATTATCTTAAAGTGATGGTCTTAGAAAAAACAAACTAATCAGGATATGAAAAGGTCAGTGGAGTGAAAATGACTCTGCTGATCTTTTTTGTTTTCTGACTTTTAAATGTTTGTCGCCATTTTTAAAAGGGTAAATAGTTAAAACAAAGTGCCAATAATCATAAAATCATGACTATTTTGTGAAGAATATGTAATGAAAGGCAAACAAAACCCATAGATTACATTGCCTATGCTAATATAGAGTAAGAGAATTTAAGAGAGGAACTACAGAATGACAGCTTATATAACAGTAAAAGATGAATACAAACGATACAGTTCAGGAGAAACAACCGTTGTTGCGAACGATGGGATTACTTTTGATATAGAAAAAAATGAATTCGCCGTTATTGTAGGCCCTAGTGGAGCAGGTAAAACAACTGTACTGAATATACTGGGTGGAATGGACTTTGCTGACGAAGGTGACGTGATTATAGACGGCACGAATATTGTAGGGTTCAGTGAGAAACAACTGACTAAGTATCGCCGAGATGATGTGGGTTTTGTGTTTCAAAACTATAATCTGATTCCAAACTTGACCGCAAAAGAAAATGTGGAACTTGCGGCAGAAATCTCACCAGATGCATTGGATGCTGCGGAAGTATTAAAAAGTGTTGGATTAGGACACCGAATGGATAATTTTCCGGCACAATTATCAGGTGGGGAACAGCAAAGGGTAGCGATTGCAAGAGCGTTAGCTAAACAACCTAAACTTCTTCTTTGTGATGAGCCAACTGGCGCTTTAGATTATGAAACTGGGAAAAAAGTTTTAGAGATATTGAACAAATCAAAAGAAGAATATAACGCAACGGTTGTTGTTATTACGCATAACCGGGCAATCTCACCAATGGCTGATCGAGTCATTGATATTAATAATGCAAAAGTAAGAAGTATGACGGTTAATGAAAATCCGACACCTGTTCAGGATATCGAATGGTAAAATACACCTAAGAGTCTATAAGCAAACGAATCTAAATTAAAAGAGGAATAGTAGTGAAAAAAACAGCTTTATGGAAAGATACGTTTAGAGAAATATGGAAAACTAAAACACGTTTTCTATCTATTTTTGCCATAATCTTACTGGGTGTAGCCTTTTTCGCGGGAATCAGTGCAACAGGTCCAGTTATGATCCAAACGGCAGATGATTATTATCAGGAACATGATTTAATGGATTTTCAAATCCTATCTACTTATGGTCTGAATGATGACGACAAAACTCTTTTAGAATCGGTAGAAGGCAGTACAGTTGAAACCCTGTATTCCACCGATGTTGTCATGAACCAAACTGGGATGACGTCTAAAATATATGGATACAATCCAGAAGATCAAAAAGAAATCAATGATTTTACAATACTAGAAGGCCGCCTTCCAGAAAAGTCTGGTGAAATTGCGCTCGATTCTACTTCAACTTATCAGAAAACGTATGCTATCGGCGATGTGATCAAACTCGAGTCTGGCACAGATGATGCTTATGAAGATACGTTTAAACAACTTGAATTTGAAGTTGTTGGATTTGTGAAAAGTCCGCTTTATGTAGAAAGTGATACACGTGGGAACACACAAGCTGGTTCTGGAACATTGGATGGATTTTCCATTATTTTGGAAGAAGATTTTGATGTTGAATATTATACAGAGACATTTATTCGTTTTGACGAATCGTCTCAATATGAAGCCTATAGTGATGATTATGATGCATTTATTACCGAGAAAACAGCTGAACTCGAAACCTTAGTTGAAAATCGACCTCAAGAAAGACTGGCTGAAATAAGAGCAGAAGGTCAAGAAGAAATCAATGATGGATATGAGGAAATAGAGTCAGCAGAAAACGAACTGGAAGATGCTCGAAGTGAATTACAAGATGCTCGAAGTGAACTTGATGAAGGTTGGGCAGCCTATGAAGATGGTCTTGCTGAACTGGAGCAAGAAGAGGCGAATGCCCGTGCTGAGATTGAATCGCAAAGAGCAGAAATTGAACAAGGCGAGGCTCAGATTCAAAGTGCTCGTACAGAACTTCAGAATGCACAAGCAGATATTGATGCAGGTAGAGCTCGACTTGAAGAGGAACGTCAATCATCCGAAGCTCAGTTAGCTTCTTCAGAACAAGAAATTGCAAATGGTAGGCAGCAAATCGAAGCTGCGCGTCAAGAACTTGATGCTGCTGAACAACAGCTTCAGGCAAGTGCTGGTCAGTTACCAGAAGAACAACTAGCTATAGCGCAACAAGAGTTGGAGAATAATAGAGCACAAATAGCTGCTCAAGAACAAGAACTTGAACAAGGTGAACAAGCAGTTGCGCAAGGTCGTCAGCAATTACAGGACGCAGCAGCTGAACTTGATCAAGCACAGCAGCAAGTTACAAACGGTTTAGCAGAACTTGAAAGCCAAGCAGCAGAAGTTGCATCTGGAACGCAGCAGCTAGATGAAGCAGAAGCTACTTTGGAATCAGAACTTGCGAATGGTCGAGCAGAGCTTGAAGATGCGCGTGTAGAATTAGAAGATGGAGAGGCTGAGTATCAAGAAGGCCTTGAAACCTTTGAAAATGAGCGTGAAGATGCAGAAATAGAAATAGCAGATGCTCGAGCAGAATTAGAAGAAGCACAAGATGATCTTGATAATTTAAATGATCCGGAGTATCTAATTAATGATCGCTCTTATTTCGCAGGGTACTCTGAGTACGGTGAAAATGCAGAAAGAATCGGAGCAATTGCTCAGATATTCCCTGTCTTCTTCTTCCTATTAGCGGCACTGATTTCTTTAACAACGATGACACGTATGGTCGATGAAGGTAGAAGTCAGATCGGGACAATGAAAGCATTGGGATACAAAAATTCAGATATATCTCTAAAATATTTTGTTTATGCTTTCCTAGCTACGATATTAGGTGCATTAATTGGATTAGGTATTGGCTACTGGATATTCCCGTCAGTCATTATGGATGCTTACGGGTCAATTTACAATCTACCTGATATCGGTGTACAGTTCTATTGGAGCTATTCTATTATTTCAATCTTGGCATCCCTTTGTGCAACAGGATTGGCAACCTTAGTTTCCGTAAGAATTTCTTTGAAAAGCAATGCCTCCGACTTGCTGAGACCAAAAGCGCCTAAAAAAGGAAAAAGAATTTTGATTGAAAGAATCCCTTTTTTGTGGAATAGATTTAGCTTTACTCAAAAAGTTGCTTCAAGAAATCTATTCAGGTATAAAGGTCGTATGTTGATGACCATCATAGGAGTGGCTGGGTGTACAGCGCTCTTGCTTACAGGTTTTGGTTTATCAGACTCCATTGCAAATATTGGTGGTATCCAATATGGAGAAATCAACTTATACCAAGCCATTGTATCTGAAAATTCAGAAGCTGAACAAAGTGATTTAGAAAATTACGACAGCACACTTAATGGAATGAGTGAGATTGACGAAAATCTTAGAGTTGAACAAAATACCTTTACTGCTGAAGCAGAAGGCAACCGTCAAGATATCAACTTATTTGTTCCGGAAGATACAGAGAAGCTAAAAGATTTCGTAGTCCTAAAAGACAAGCAGGATCCAGAAAACATTTATGATCTGCCTGACGAAGGGGCAATCATTACAGAAAAACTAGCAGATCTTTTAGATATTTCTGTAGGAGATAGGATTCAAATTAATGGAAATGACCAAGAAGTATACGATGTTGAAGTGAAAGGGACCGTGGAACATTACTTCCAGCATTTCGTCTATCTTTCTCCAGAAGCGTTTGAAGTAGCGACAGGAGAAGAACCTGTCTATAATACTCGTCTATTGAAATACGATACGGACGAAGTAGAAGACACAGATGTTGGGCAATTACTGAATGCAGAAGAAGCCGTACAGGGCGTAACCTTTGTCTCTGTGGTCTACGACAGTATGCAAGGGTCGCTAGATAGTCTGGATGTTGTGACGCTCGTCATTATTATTTCAGCAGCGACACTGGCTTTTATTGTTCTATATAACTTAACGAACATTAATGTATCAGAAAGAGAACGTGAATTATCAACGATTAAAGTACTTGGTTTTTATGACAAGGAAGTGACCATGTACGTCTATAGAGAAAATCTTGTACTGACGTTGATGGGTATTATTTTCGGATTGGGGCTAGGCATTATTATGCATCGATTCGTCATCAATACAGCCGAAGTAGATATGATGCGCTTCAGTCGTCACATCAACTTTACTAGTTATCTATATTCAGGTTTATTGACATTCTTGTTCTCAGGGCTTGTCATGATCTTGATGCATTTCAAGTTGAAGTATATTGATATGATAGAAGCACTTAAAGCACAAGAATAATCAAAAGAGATAGATGCCCAAAATTTGGAGGTTCTATAATATCTAGTGTTGGTGAGAATTCGCCAGCACTATTTTTATGTAAAATGAAACAAGCGAGATTCTCTGATAGACTAAAGTTACCACACCAAATCT